>NZ_JBIQES010000005.1:0-247682 GCF_045369825.1 Dietzia sp. 179-F 9C3 NHS | reverse complement strand
TCCCCCGGATCCCCACCGAACTCACACGCCGGCGAGGACTCCGGCACCCCCGCACCCGACCCCCGAACCGCCATCACTACCCCCCGTGCCTCGACCATCTGTTCGATACGTCACGATGCTACGACACGGGTACGACACGGCAAGGAAACCACCCACCACCAGCACAAAGACCATGCAAGGGCAGGAGACTCCCGCGAGGGCGGGAAGGTGAGGAAGCGAAGCGGTCTAGCCGCCGACGGGGCCGGCGGCGCGTGCGCCGGCCAGCGCCGCGCGACAGATCGCGGCCACCTCGTCGTCGCGGCACACCAGCGGGGGCATGGTGTAGACGAGGTCGCGAAACGGCCGCAACCACACCCCCTCGGCCACGACGGCGTCGGTGACGGCGGCCATATCGACAGGCCGGTCGAGGTGCACCACGCCGATCGCCCCCAGCACGCGCACCTCCCGCACCCAGGGCAGGTCCCGGGCCGGCGAGAGGCCGTCCCGCAGCTGCGCCTCGATCTGCGGGACACGGGTACGCCACTCCCCCTCGTCGACGAGGTCGAGCGAGGCTCCCGCGACCGCGCACGCCAGGGGGTTGCCCATGAACGTCGGCCCGTGAGCCAGTCCGCCGGCCTCGCCCGCGCTGATCGCGTCGGCGATCGCCGTGGTGGCCAGCGTGGCGGCCAGCGTGAGGTAACCCCCGGTCAGGGCCTTGCCCACGCACATCACGTCGGGGGCAACGCCCGCATGGTCGGCGGCGAAGAGCGTTCCGGTGCGGCCGAAGGCGGTGGCGATCTCGTCGAAGATCAGCAGGACCCCGGTCTCGTCGCAGACCTCGCGGAGATCGCGCAGATACGCCGGGTCGTGGAAGCGCATCCCTCCGGCGCCCTGGACCACCGGTTCGACGATCACCGCGGCGAGCTCGTCGGCGTGCGCCCGGACGAGGGCGGTGAGTTCGCGGGCGTAGTCCTCCCGGTAGTCGGCGGGCGGAGCGGGCGCGAAGACCTGCACAGGCAGCACCCCGGTCCACATCGCGTGCATCCCCCCGTCGGGGTCGCACACGCTCATGGGGGTCATGGTGTCGCCGTGATAACCACCGCGCCAGGTGGCCAGCCGGGTCCGGCCCGGGCGGCCGACGGAGCGCTGGTACTGGATCGCCATCTTGGCGGCCACCTCGACCGCCACAGATCCGGAGTCGCACAGGAACACCTTGTCGAGGGCGCTCGTCGTCCCCGCGCCCGGCGCCATCGCCGCCAGTCGCGCCGCCAGGCGCACGGCCGGCTCGTGGGTGAGCCCGCCGAACATCACGTGGCTCATCCGGTCGATCTGCGCGTGCGCGGCGGCGTCGAGATGCGGGTGACGGTAGCCGTGCACGGCAGCCCACCACGAACTCATCCCGTCGATCAGGCGACGCCCGTCCGCCAGCTCGAGGCGCACGCCGCGCGCCCCCACCACCTCGAGCGGAGTGGTGCTCGGGGGGAAGGCGCCGTACGGGTGCCACACATGCTCGGCGTCCAGCCGGAGTACCTCTCCCGGAGCGCTGTTCACGCTCGGGATCGACGACGGGCTGTCCATGCGCCGGACTGTACCAACGCGGGGACCGCGCGCCGTCTGTGGTGTAATCGGACCCGACTCCGCCGAGCGCCGCGCAGCCGCGCGAGCCGGACCGGGCACGCCCCGACACGCCGTCGATTCGTCAGGAAGTACCCACCAGTGGCCACCCCCACACCGACCGAGCCTGCCCGTAGGCGCCGCCGGTCTCTGGGCTACCGCCACGACATCGACGGCCTGCGCGGGCTCGCCATCGCGCTCGTCGTGGTGTTCCACGTCTGGATGGGGCGCGTCTCCGGCGGCGTCGACGTGTTCCTCGCCCTCTCCGGTTTCTTCTTTGTGGGTTCCCTGCTCCGCGGGGCCGGCGATCCGACCACGCCGATCAACCCGCTGCCGCACCTCACGCGTCTGGCCCGGCGTCTGCTGCCGGCCCTGGTGGTCACGGTGGCCGCGACCCTCCTGGGCACCGTGCTCATCAAGCCCCAGACGCAGTGGTCCGCGATCTTCGACGAAGCCGTGGCGAGCCTGCTGTACTTCCAGAACTGGAAACTGGCGCTGACCTCGCAGGACTACGCTGCGGCCGACGCGACCATCTCGCCGATGCAGCACCTGTGGTCGATGTCGGTCCAGGGCCAGTTCTACGTGGTGACCCTCGCCGTGCTCCTCGGGCTCACCGCGTTGTGGCGGCTCGTGATCCGGCGCGGGACCCCCAAGTGGTTCCTCGTGGCCGTCGTGGCCGCCGGCACCGCCGGATCCGTGTGGTGGGGTATCCGGGGCCAGGAGATCAACCAGGCGTGGAACTACTACGACACCGGCGCGCGCATGTGGGAGCTCCTCGTGGGCGGGCTCGTGGCGGTCCTGCTGGCGGGCATCGTCCTACCGTGGCCGCTGCGCTGGCTCACCACCGTGGCAGGGCTGGCGCTCATCGTGAGCTGCGGCTTCGTCATCGACGGCGCCCTCCACTTCCCCGGCCCCCTGGCCTGGTACCCCATCGGGGGCGCGCTGCTCATCATCCTCGGGGGCAACCTCCCGGAGGACGAGCGCCTGCGGCCGTGGCGTGACCCTGTCGCCTGGCTCCTCTCGGGACGCCTCTTCCGGCGGCTGGGCGACATCGCCTACTCGCTCTACCTGTGGCACTGGCCGCTGCTCATCCTCTGGCTCTCGTACAGGCGTGAGGCGGGGGTGTCGCTGACCGCTGGACTGGCCATCATCGGCGTGTCGATCGTCTTGGCGCTGCTCACCGAGAAGTACGTCGAGAAGCCCCTCCGGATGGCCAGCCGCGCACGCGGACGGTCCACCCCGGCGGCGCGAGCCCGGGACGCGAGACTCAAGCGCCCGATCCGCACGGCCCGGGAGCGCAACCGCTTCGCGGTGGCGGCCGCCCTCGTCGTCGTCGCCGCCGTGGGCTGTGCCGGCACCATCACCTGGTGGACGGTGACCGCCTCCTCCCGCTCCGCCGTGCCCTTCGTGGACGCCCTCAACGACCCCGAGCACCCCGGCGCCCGCGCCTACCTCGAGGACCTCCCCGTCCCGGACGGGATCACCTATCTGCCCTCCCCCGTGCAGGTCGTGCACGACCTGCCCGCGAGCACCTTGGACGGGTGCATCTCGGACTTCGGCTCCATCGAGGTGGAGCTGTGCGTCTACGGGGAGCCGGAGGCCGAGCGCACCATCGCCATCGTGGGCGGGTCGCACTCCGAGCACTGGATCACCGGCCTTGACGAGCTCGGGCAGCACTACGGCTTCCGCGTGGTCACCGTCCTCAAGATGGGTTGCCCGCTCACCCTCGACGCCACCGTGTCCGACAGCGAGGGCGAGCTGTATGAGGGGTGTGCCGAGTGGACGCCCCTCGCCCTGGCCGCGCTCGCGGGCCTCGCCCCCGACTACGTCTTCACCACCGCCAGCCGCCCCGTGGGCGCGCTCGGGCCCGACGTCACGCCCCGCCAGTACATCGAACTGTGGCGGGCACTGACCGAACAGGGCATGGGCGTCCTGGCCGTCCGCGACACCCCGTGGCTCAACACCGGCCACGGCACCGTCCGGGCGAACGACTGCCTCGGCGACGGCGGATCCCCCGTCGAGTGCGGCATGCCTCGCGAGCTGTCCATCTCGGCGATCAACCCGGCCTCGCTCGCCGCGGCGGGGGTGGAGGGGGTACACCTCCTCGACCTCACCGACGGTCTCTGTGATCCCGAGAACTGTCCCGTGGTCGTGGGCAACGTGATCGTCTACCACGACTCGCACCATCTCTCGGGCACGTGGGTGCGTTCGGCATCGGTCGAACTGGGCCGTCAACTGGGCGCGGCGACCGGTTGGTGGTGAGCGCCTCCGGCGCGCAAGACTGCTCCGGTGGCGCGAGGCACTACCCTTGGTGGGCGTGACTGACCACGACGCCTCCACGTCCACGCCCGAGCTCGTCCGCGCCTGGCCCGGACACGCCTACCCCCTCGGCGCCACCTACGACGGCACGGGGACGAATTTCGCCTTGTTTTCCGAGGTCGCCGAACGCGTTGAGCTCTGCCTGGTCAACAAGAAGGGCCGCGAGGAGCGCATCGAGCTCACCGAGGTCGACGGCCACATCTGGCACTGCTACCTCCTGGGCGTGGCCCCCGGCCAGCGCTACGGCTACCGCATCCACGGCCCGTACGAGCCGGAAAAGGGCCTGCGCTGCGACCCCTCCAAGTTCCTCCTCGACCCGTACGGCAAGGCGTTCGACGGCGCCTTCGACGGTGACCCCAGCCTGTACAGCTACGACCTCGACGACCCCTCGCAGCGAAACACCGACGACTCGCTCGGCCACACCATGACCACGGTCGTCGTCAACCCGTTCTTCGACTGGGGCCACGACCGGGCGCCGCGGCACGAGTACCACAACACGGTCATCTACGAGGCCCACGTCAAGGGCATGACCGAGTTGCATCCCGACGTCCCCGCCGAAATGCGCGGCACCTACGCCGGGCTGTGCCACCCGTCGATCATCGAGCACCTCACCACGCTCGGCGTGACCGCGATCGAGCTCATGCCGTGCCACCAGTTCATGCAGGACCAGCGCCTGCTCGACATGGGCCTGCGCAACTACTGGGGGTACAACACCTTCGGCTTTCTCGCGCCGCACAACGAGTACGCGTTCTCCGACAAGCCCGGCGACGCGGTCACCGAGTTCAAGGCCATGGTTCGCGCCTTCCACGAGGCCAACATCGAGGTCATCATGGACGTGGTCTACAACCACACCGCCGAGGGCAACCACATGGGGCCCACGATCTGCTTCCGCGGGATCGACAACCAGGCCTACTACCGGCTCGTCGAGGGCGACGAGCAGCATTACATGGACTACACGGGCACCGGCAACAGCCTCAACGTCCGGCACCCGCACGCGCTGCAGCTCATCATGGACTCCCTGCGCTACTGGGTTACCGAGATGCACGTCGACGGCTTCCGCTTCGACCTCGCCTCCACCCTGGCCCGCGAACTGCACGACGTGGACAAGCTGTCGGCGTTCTTCGACCTCGTGCAGCAGGACCCGGTCGTGAGCCAGGTCAAGCTCATCGCCGAGCCGTGGGACGTCGGCGAGGGCGGGTACCAGGTGGGCAACTTCCCGCCGCTGTGGACCGAGTGGAACGGCCAGTTCCGCGACACCGTGCGCGACTTCTGGCGCGGCGAGCCGGCCACGCTCGGCGAGTTCGCCTCGCGCCTCACCGGGTCCTCGGACCTCTACGAGCACACCGGCAGGCGCCCCACCGCCTCGATCAACTTCGTCACCGCCCACGACGGCTTCACGCTCAACGACCTGGTCTCGTACAACGAGAAGCACAACGACGCCAACGGCGAGGACGGCCAGGACGGCGAGAGCCACAACCGATCGTGGAACTGCGGGGTCGAGGGCCCGACCGACGACCCGGTGGTGCTGGACCTGCGGCACCGCCAGCGGCGCAACATGCTCACCACGCTCATCCTGTCGCAGGGCACCCCGATGCTCGCGCACGGCGACGAGATCGCCCGCACCCAGGGCGGCAACAACAACGTCTACTGCCAGGACAACGAGATCTCGTGGATGAACTGGGAGCTCGACGAGGAGAAAGAGGACCTCCTCGAGTTCACCCGCACCCTCATCCACCTGCGCCGCGACCACCCGGTGTTCCGTCGGCGCCGCTTCTTCGGCTCGCCGCTGCGTGGCGAGGAGGACCCGCAGGACATCGGCTGGTTCCGCCCCGACGGCTCGGAGATGACGAGCAAGGACTGGGACTCCGGGTTCGGCAAGTCGCTCGCCGTCTACCTCAACGGCGAGGGCATCCACGAGCCCGACGAGCGCGGCCAACGGATCGTGGACGACTCGTTCCTCCTGCTGTTCAACGCCCACCACGAGCCCATCGACTTCTCGCTGCTCGGCGAGGAGTACGCGCAGTCGTGGTCGGTGGTCCTCGACACCGCGAGCCACGCCGGGAAGCGCGACGACGAGTTGCCCTCCGACGGCACGATCACGGTCGCGGAGCGCAGCACGATCGTTCTCCAGCGGATCAGCTGACCATGGTGGACGCCGGCGCCGAGACTGTGGCCCCGACCCGCCCGCTGCGGCGGGCGGAGGCACTGTCCAGCACCTACCGCGTGCAACTCCGCACGCCGGAATCCGACCCCGACGGCAAGGGGTTCACCCTGGCCGACGTCGAGGAGCTGGTCCCCTACCTCGCCGACCTCGGCGTGGGGTCGGTGTACCTGTCCCCCGTATTGTCCGCGACGCCGGGATCCACGCACGGATACGACGTCGTGGACCCCACCACGGTCGCGCCCGAGCTCGGCGGGATCGAGGCCCTGCGCTCCCTACGGGCCGCGTGCCGGGCGCACGACCTGGGGATCGTCGTGGACGTCGTCCCCAACCACCTCGGGGTCGACGTCCCCGAGGCCAACCCCTGGTGGTGGGACGCGCTGCGACGCGGGCCGGAGTCCCCGTACTTCTCCTTCTTCGACTTCGACACCGACCCCGCCAACGGCTGCGACGGCCGGATCGCGATCCCGGTCCTCGGCTCCCCCGAGGACGTGCGCGAGCTCGCCGTCGACACCTCCGGCGACGAGCCGGTGCTGTGCTTCTACGAGCACCGTTTCCCCGTGGCCCCCGGCACCGGTGAGGGGACGGCGCAGCAGGTCCACGAGCGGCAGCACTACCGGCTCGTCCACTGGCGTGAGCCGCTGCTGGGCTACCGCCGCTTCTTCACCGTCACCGGCCTGGCCGGGCTGCGGCAGGAGGACCGCGAGGTCTTCGACGCCACCCACGCCGAGGTGCGCCGCTGGTGCGCCGAGGACCTCGTGGACGGAATCCGCGTGGACCACCCCGACGGCCTGGCCGACCCCGTCGGCTACGCCCGCCGGCTGCGCGAACTGGCCGGCGACGACCGCTGGCTGCTCGTCGAGAAGATCCTCGCACCCGGCGAGGTGCTCGACCCCGCGATGCCGGTCGACGGAACCACCGGCTACGACATGATCCGGCTCATCGACCAGGTGCTCGTGGACCGCCGCGGGGAGGAACAACTCTCCGCGCTCGCCGAGCGGTACTGCGGCGGGCGGGGCGACGAGGCCCAGGTCCACGCCCAGTCCGCCGAGATCAAGCGGGAGATCGTCACCTCGGACCTGTTGCCCGAGCTGGCCCGGCTCGCCCGCGCGGTGCGGCGCGAGGCGGCCGCCGGCCACGACGGCGCCGTGAGTGGTGACGTCGCGGAGGACACGCTACGGGAGGCGCTCGTCTCCGTCGTCGCCGCCACCCCGTACTACCGGGCCGACTACCCCGTCCTACGGGGCACCCTGCCCACGATCCTCGAGGACCTGCATCACGACCGGCCCGAGCTCGCGCCCGCGCTGCGCCTCGTCGGCGGCGCTCTCGCCCGCGGGGGAGAGTCGGCGGTGCGGCTGGCCCAGGTGACCGGCGCCGCCACCGCCAAAGCGGAGGAAGACCGGCTCTTCTACCGGCTCGGGCGGCTCGTCTCGCTCAACGAGGTGGGCGGCTCCCCCGGCCGGATGGGCATCCCGGTCGAGGCGTTCCACCTGGCCATGGCCGAGAAGGCCGTCGCCTGCCCGCTCACGCTCATGGCACTCACGACCCACGACACCAAGCGCGGCGAGGACGTGCGGGCGCGGATCTCCGTGCTCTCGCAGATCCCCGGGGAGTGGGCGGAGTTCGTCGAGGCCGTGTTCGCCGCGTGCCCGCCGCCCGCCGAAGACGCCGGCTACTTCCTGCTGCAGGTGGTGGTGGGCGTGTGGCCCGATCACGGCGCCCCCGGCGAGCGCCTGCGCTCGCGCCTGCACGCCTACGCCGACAAGTCGATGCGCGAGGCCGCCGTCCACACCACGTGGACCGACCAGGACGAGACGTTCGAGTCCGGCGTCCACGCGTGGCTCGACGCGCTCCTCGACGAGCACACCGACCTCGTGGCCCCGTTCGTCGCGCGGCTCTCCCCCGCGGGACGCGACAACGCGCTCGTGGCCAAGGCCGTCCAGCTGCTGGCCCCCGGCATCCCGGACGTCTACCAGGGCACCGAGGTGTGGGAGGACTCGCTCGTCGACCCCGACAACCGGCGCTTCGTGGATTACGGCCCACTGGCCTCCGGTGCGATCGCCCGGGTCGGGCATCCCAAGTTCACCCTGGTCCGCGAACTGCTCCGGGTACGGCGCGAGCACCCGGAGGCCATGGCCCGCGGCGCCCACGTCCCGATCCCGATACACGGCCCCGCCGCCTCGGACGTCCTGGCGTTCACGCGCGACGTGGACGGCCGGGCCGCCGTGGGCATGATCGCCCGCCGGCGGACCGCCGTGGTCCCCGCCGCCGCACTCGCCGGCACCGTTGCCCTCCTGCCCGAGGGCACGTGGATCGTCCGCCCCGACGGCACCCGGATCACCGGGCGCGTGGACCTGGGCCAGCTCCTCAGCGACACCCCCGTGGTGGTGCTGGGGCGCGACGACACCCCCGGCGACTGAGAACCGTCACGGGGTGGTCCGCCCGCTCAGCCCCGGCCGCGGAGTCGGTCGATCTCCCGTCGCTCGCGCTTTGTCGGTCGGCCGGCACCCCGGTCGCGTCGCGGCTGCGAGGCGAGGATCTCCCTGGAGGGCGGGGGCGGCGAGTGGTCGATGTAACAGGTCGCGGCCACGGAGGCACCGACCCGCTTGCTCACGGTGTCCACCACCTCGAGCACACGCAACCGCCCCATCGGCAGCGTGACCTGCACGCGGTCGCCCGGGACGACGTTCTTGGACGGCGCGGCGGACTCACCGTTGACCTTGACGTGCCCACCGCGGCAGGCGGCCGCCGCCTTGGTCCGCGACGGGAAGATCCGCACCGACCACGTCCACGCGTCCACCCGAACACCCATCCCGTCAGCGTAGCGGCCGCAGCGTGCCAGACTGGGGGCCGTGACCGACCCCGCCGCGACCGACGCCACCGCCACGACTCCCGAGGCCGCCGCCACGCTCGAGCGGATCCTCGACGACCGCTACAGCTGCCGGGCGTTTCTCCCGGACCCGGTGCCGGAGGAGACGATCGAGCGGATCCTGCGGATGGCCCAGCGGACGGCCTCGTGGTGCAACTCGCAGGCGTGGCAGGTCGATCTGGTGTCCGGCCCGGCGACGGCCGCGTTCGGCAAGGCGCTCACCGACCACGTCCTGTCCCACGAGATGCGCTCCGACCTGCCGGCGCCGGAACGGTACGACGGCGTGTACGGCGACCGGCGGCGCGCCAGCGGCTACGGCCTGTACTCGGCGCTGGGTATCGAACGCTCGGACCACGACGCCCGCACCCGGCAGATGCTCGAGAACTACCGGTTCTTCGGCGCCCCGCACGTCGCGCTCATCACCTCGGACGCGGGCCTGGGGACCTACGGGGCGGTGGACTGCGGCGGCTACGTGGCGACGTTCCTCGCGGCGGCCTCCTCGCTGGGCGTGGCCACGTGCGCGCAGGCCGCGCTCGCCCTGTACTCGGACGGCGTACGCGAGCACCTCGGCCTGGCCGACGACCGGCTGGTGGTCTGCGGGATCGCCTTCGGCTACGCCGACGACGCGCACCCGGCCAACTCATTCCGCACCGAGCGGGCGGATCTGACCGACGTGGTGCGGCGCCACACCTGACGCGCGCCAGACGCTGCCCGGCTCAGTACGGCGAGTTCGGGTCCTTGGCGATGGCCTTACGGACCTTGAGCCCGCTGTAGATCATCAGGACGGTGGAGAGGATCGCGAACAGCGTGAATCCCGAGGCCACGAACATCGCCAGCGGCCAGAACACCACCGTCCCGCCGATTCCGACCGCGGCCAGGGGGGCGTGCCGGCGAACCTGCTGCTTCTTGAGCTCGATGGGGTTCTGCTGGTACGGCTGCATGCTCATACGATCAGGATTCCACATCCGCGCGCACGGCCGCGTTCTCGGTGGTCGCCTCCCCCGTCAACTCCCACTCCGCCCCACCGGAGGTCCGGGCGGCGAGGATCGGCTCGAGCGCGGTGCGCTCCCCGGCGACCGTCATCCGCGCTCGCCGGCCGTACTCCACGCCCAGGACCTGGGCCCCCGCGGCCCGCAGCGCCGCCTCGAGCCCGCCGGCGACGGCGTGGTCCACCTCGGTCGTCCACGCCGGGGTGCGCGTCACCTCGACCACGCGCCCGGCGTCCCACGCGGCGTCGATCGCCGCCGAGACCGCCGCGCCGTAGGCCCGCACGAGCCCGCCGGTACCCAGTTTGGTGCCGCCGAACCAGCGCACGACCACCGCGCTCACGCCGGTCAGGCCGCTGCCGCGCAGCACGTCGAGCATGGGGATGCCCGCGGTGCCGGAGGGTTCGCCGTCGTCGTTGGACCGCTCGATCCGGTTGGCGCCGGGGACGTCCACGAGGAAGGCACTGCAGTGGTGGCGGGCAGCGGGGTGGGCCTTCCGGAGGTCGGCCGCCAGGTCGCGGGCGGCGTCCTCGTCGTCGACGCGCCGCAGTACCGCCACGAAGCGGGAGCGCTTCTCCTCGTACTCCCCCACAACGTCGGGGCCGGCGGAGAGCCGGAGCACGCGCGCGCGGGTGGGGTCCATGCCCTCAGTATCGCCGCCGCACCCGCCACGACGGCCGCCCGGCCCCTACGCTGGGGCCCGTGAACCCTGCGAGCAGCGACACGTTCTCCGTCTGGGCACCCGCGGCCGAGGCCGTCGGCTTAGTGCTGGACTCCCCCGACGCCGACCCCGTCCCGATGCACCGCGCCCCCGGCGAGGCCGGCGCGCGCGGGTGGTGGACCTCCGACGTGCCCCGGGAGCCGGGCCGTGACTACGGCTTCGTGCTCACCGGCGACGACGAGGTGACCGATCCCCGACCCGACCCGCGGTCGACGCGCCAGCCCAACGGCGTCCACGGACTCTCCCGCGTGCACACGGTGGACGCCGCGCGCTGGACGGATCACGCGTGGACGGGCCGGCAGCTGGCCGGCTCGGTGATCTACGAGATGCACGTGGGTACGTTCTCCGGGGCCGGAACCCTGGACGGGGCGATCGCACACCTCGACGAGCTGGTCGAGCTGGGCGTGACGATGGTAGAGGTGATGCCCGTCAACGCGTTCAACGGCGAGTACGGCTGGGGCTACGACGGCGTGGCGTGGTTCGCCGTCCACGAGCCCTACGGCGGGCCGGACGCGTTCCAGCGCTTCGTGGACGCGTGCCACGCGCGCGGGCTGGCGGTGTGCCTTGACGTGGTCTACAACCACCTCGGCCCGTCCGGGAACTACCTTCCGGTATTCGGCCCATACCTCTCGGCCGCGGACGGGCCGTGGGGGTCCGGCCTCAACCTCGACGGGCCGGACTCGGGTGAGGTGCGGCGCTACATCATCGACAACGCGCTGCGCTGGTTCGCCGAATTCCACGTGGACGCGTTGCGCCTGGACGCCGTGCACGCCCTGCACGACGGCTCGGCCGTGCACCTGCTCGAGGAACTGGCGGTGGAGGTCGAGGCGCTGTCCACGCACCTCGGTCGCCCGCTCTCGCTGGTGGCGGAGTCCGACCAGAACGACCCGCGGCTGGTGACGTCCCGGGAGTGCGGCGGGTACGGCCTCACCGGGCAGTGGGACGACGACGTCCACCACGCGATCCACGCCGCCGTCTCCGGGGAGCGGCAGGGCTACTACGCCGACTTCGGCTCGCTCGACGCGCTGCGGAAGGTGCTCACGGGGGCGTTCCTGCACGACGGGACGTGGTCGAGCTTCCGGGGACGCGTCCACGGGCGGCCGCTCGATACCGGGCGGGTGCCGGGCAGCCGGTTCGTCGCCTACACGCTCACCCACGACCAGGTGGGCAACCGAGCGGCCGGCGACCGCCCGTCGATGACCCTCTCCCCCGCCCAGCAGCTGGCCAAGGCGGCGATCGTGCTGTGCTCGCCGTTCACGCCCATGCTGTTCCAGGGCGAGGAGTGGGGCGCCGGGACGCCGTTCTGCTTCTTCACCTCCCACCCCGAGCCCGAACTCGCCGAGGCGGTGCGTCAGGGCCGCGTGCGTGAGTTCGCCTCCATGGGCTGGGACCCGGACACCGTTGCGGACCCGCAGGACCCGGAGACGTTCCGGCGGTCGAAGCTGGACCGGGCGGAACGGGCGCGGGAGCCACACGCCCGCATCCTCGACACCTATAAAGCGCTCCTCGCCCTGCGCCGCGAGCACCCCGAGCTCAGCGACCCGTGGCTGGACGGGGTCCGCGTGGCAACCGGGTCGGAGGCCGCCGACGAGCGCTGGCTGGTCCTGCACCGCGGTCGGCTCGCACTGGTGGTGAACCTGGGCACGGAGCCGTGCCGCGTCCCGATCGCCGGGACCGGCCTGCTGGCCCACGACGCGACGGTGGACCAGGACGAGGTGTTCTGCGCGGCGTACGGCTTCGCGGTGGTGCGGACGACCTAGGTCAGGTACTCGTACGCAGCGGTGCCGGGCAGGAGCCGCTCGCACTCGATCCGCGAGGCTTCCATCCGCTCGAGCAGCGAGTGCAGGCCCGTCGCCGAGCCCAGCTCGATGCCGACGAGCGCGGCCCCGTACTCGCGGTTGTTGCGCTTGAGGTACTCGAACTGGGTGATGTCGTCCTCGGGGCCCAGGACCTCGTCGAGGAAGCGGCGGAGCTGGCCCGGCTCCTGTGGAAAGTTGACGAGGAAGTAGTGCTTGAGGCCGCGGTGGACGAGCGAACGCTCGATGATCTCGCTGTAGCGGGAGACGTCGTTGTTCCCGCCCGAGATGATGCACACGACGGTGGCGCCGGGCTCGATGTCGAGCTTGTCCAGCGCCGTCACGGACAGCGCGCCCGCGGGCTCGGCGATGATCCCCTCGTTCTGGTACAGCTCGAGCATCTCGGTGCACACGGCGCCCTCGTCCACGGTGAGCACCTGGATCCGCTCGGACATCGAGGAGATCACGTCGAAGGGGAACTCGCCGATCCGGGACACGGCGGCGCCGTCAACGAAGGTGTCCACCGAGTCGAGCGTGACCGGTTCGCCCGACTCGAGCGCCGCGGTGAGGGAGGGCGCGCCGGCCGGTTCCACGGTGACGATCTTGCAGTCGGGCGCGTACTCGGCGAGGTAGGTGGCGATGCCGCCCACGAGCCCGCCGCCGCCGCAGGGCACCACGACGGCGTCAGGTGCCCGGTCGAGCTGCGCGAGGATCTCCGCGGCGATGGTGCCCTGCCCCGCCATGGTCTCCGGGTGGTTGAACGGCGGCACCATGGTGGCGCCGGTCCGCTCGGCGTCGGCCCGGGCGGCGGTCTGCGCGGCGTCGAAGTTGGAGCCGGTGACGACGAGCTCGACCCAACTCCGCCCGTGGGCGAGGATCCGGTCCCGCTTCTGCTTGGGCGTGTTGGCCGGGACGTAGATGCGGCCGTTGATCCCGAGGGTGCGGCACGCGAACGCGACGCCCTGGGCGTGGTTGCCGGCGCTGGCGGTGACCACGCCGGAACGGCGATCGTCACCGGTGAGCTGCGCCATGAGGTTGTAGGCGCCCCGGATCTTGTACGACCGCACGGCCTGCTGGTCCTCGCGCTTGAGCAGGATCGTGGCCCCGGTCTTCTCGCTGAGCCGCTCGCTGTGGCGCAGGTTGGTCGATTGGATGACGTCGCCGATCCGGCGGGCCGCGGCGTCGATGTCGTCAGGGGTCACGACCGGGGTCGTGGCGGATTCGGTGGCGGTCACGCGTACCAGTGTCCCACTGCGCGGCGTCCGCGCCGCATCAGGGCGCGCCCGCGCTGCCGGAGGGAGATCGCGTTCTCAGCCCGCGAGGCAGCCGGGGCCCAGCAGCGCCTTGAGGTCGCCCTTGAGCGAGGAAGACGCCTCGACCCGCAGGTGGTCGTCGAGCCGCAGCACCGTCGAGGAGTCGCCGTTGACCAGCCGCAGGTGCACGTCCGACGGCCCGGGGTGGCGGGTGAGGACCTGCTTGAGCGCGGTGACGGTCTCGATGGTGCACATGCGGGTGGGCAGGGTCAGCGCGAGCGGGGCGCCGTTGCCGCCCACCACGAGGTCGGGCACCTCGAGCGTGTCGCCGAACACCGAGACCCGGTCCTCACGGATATTGATGCGGGCCTTGACCAGCACCACGGCGTCCTCGGCGATGTCCAGGGCCGCGATCCGGTAGGTCTTGGGGAAGAACAGCACCTCCACGGAGCCGTGGAAGTCCTCGATGGTGACGATCGCCCACGGCTCGCCGTTCTTGTTGACCCGCCGGTCGACGCCGGAGATGATCCCTCCGATCGTCACCGCCGTGCCGTGCGGCAGCTCGCCCTCGTGGATCGTGGCGATCGAGGTGTCGGTCTTGGCCTCGAGCGCGGACTCCAGGCCGTCGAGCGGGTGGCCGGAGACGTACAGGCCGAGCATCTCGCGCTCCAGGGCGAGCTTCTGCTTGGTGTCCCACTCCTCGTCGGGGACGCGGACGGCGAACACGTCGCCGAAGCCCGCGTCTGCGCCGGAGTCGTCGCCGCCGCCGAACAGGTCGAACTGCCCCACGGCCTCGGCCTTCTTGGTGGCCAGGACCGACTCCACGGCGTCGGAGTGGACGAGGAACAGGCCCTTGCGCGGGTGGTCGAGGGAGTCGAACGCGCCGGCCTTGACCAGCGACTCGGTGACCTTCTTGGTGCACGCTGTCTGGTCGATCTTGGCCAGGTAGTCGGAGAAGTCCGTGAAGTCGCCCTTGGCCTCGCGGGCGGCGACCACCGCGTCGACCACGTGCGCGCCGACGTTGCGGACAGCGCCCATGCCGAAGCGGATGTCCGTACCCACCGAGGTGAAGTCGGTGAACGACTCGTTGACGCACGGCGGGAGCACACGGATGCCCATCTGCCGGCAGTTGGACAGGTAGAGGGCGGCCTTGTCCTTGTCGTCACCCACCGAGGTGAGCAGCGCCGCCATGTACTCGGCCGGGTAGTTGGCCTTGAGGTAGCCGGTCCAGAACGACACGAGGCCGTAGCCGGCGGCGTGCGACTTGTTGAACGCGTACGAGGCGAAGGGCTCGATCGTGCCCCACAGCGCGTCGATGGCCTCCTTGGAGAAGCCGCGCTCGCCCATGCCGCCGGAGAACTTCTCGTACTCGGCCGCCAGGACCTCGGCCTTCTTCTTGCCCATGGCCTTGCGGAAGCCGTCGGCCTCACCGGCCGTGTATCCCGCGAGCTCGCGGGCGATGGCCATGATCTGCTCCTGGTACACGATCAGGCCGTGGGTCTCGTCGAGGATGTCCTTGAGCGGTTCGGCCAACTCGGGGTGGATGGGGACGAGTTCCTGCTTGCCGTTCTTGCGGTCGGCGTAGTTCCAGTGCGTGCCCATGCCCATGGGGCCGGGGCGGTAGAGGGCGAGGGCGGCCACGATGTCGTTGAAGCCCGTGGGCTTCATCCGCTTGAGCAATTCGCGCATGCCGCCGGAGTCGAGCTGGAACACGCCCAGGGTGTCGCCGCGGGAGAGCAGCTCGTACGTCGCCGCGTCGTCGGTCTGCAGGGTGTCGAGGTCGATCTCCTCGCCGCGGTTGGCCTTGATGTTCTCCAGGCAGTCGCCGATCACCGTGAGGTTGCGCAGGCCCAGGAAGTCCATCTTGAGCAGGCCGATGGCCTCGCACGACGGGTAGTCCCACCCGGTGATGAGGGCGCCGTCCTGCGCCCGCTTCCACATGGGGATCACGTCGAGCAGCGGTTCGGAGGACATGATCACCGCGCACGCGTGGACGCCGGCCTGCCGGACCATCCCCTCGAGGCCGCGGGCCGTGTCGTAGATCCGCTTGACGTCCGGGTCGGTCTCGATGAGCTGGCGCACCTCGGCGGCCTCGCCGTAGCGCTCGTGCCCCGGATCGGTGATTCCCGACAGCGGGATGTCCTTGGCCATGATCGGCGGCGGCAGCGCCTTGGTGATCCGATCCGCGATGGCGTAGCCGGGCTGGCCGAAGTTGACACGGGCCGCATCCTTGATGGCGGCCTTGGTCTTGATGGTGCCGAAGGTGATGACCTGGGCGATCTTGTCCGCGCCCCACTTGTCGGAGGCGTAGCGGATCATCTCGCCGCGGCGGCGGTCGTCGAAGTCGATGTCGATGTCCGGCGCGGACGGCCGCTCCGGGTTGAGGAACCGCTCGAAGAGCAGGCCGTGCTCGATCGGGTCGATGTTGGTGATCTTGAGCGCGTAGGCGACCAGCGCGCCGGCGGCCGAGCCACGGCCAGGGCCCACCTTGATGCCGATCGAGCGGGCGTACTCGATGAGGTCGCCGACCACGAGGAAGTAACCGGGGTAGCCCTTGCCCTTGATCACCTCGAGCTCGAAGTCCGCGCGGTCGCGGTACTCCTGCGGGACGCCGTTGGGGAAGCGCCACTCGAGGCCCTTGTGGACCTCCTTGGCCAGCCATGTGTCCTCGGTCTCGCCCGCGGGCACCGGGAACTTGGGCATGCGGTCGCGCGGGGTCCAGATCTCCTCGTAGGACTGGACGCGCTCTGCCACCCACAGCGTGTTGTCGCAGCCGTCGGGGACCTCCGGGTCCCATTGGGCCCGCATCTCGGCGGCGGATTTGAGGAAGTAGCCGTCGCCGTCGAACTTGAAGCGGTTCTCGTCGGCCAGCGTCTTGCCGGTCTGCACGCAGAGCATGGCCTCGTGGGCGTGTGCCTGTTCGCGGGTCACGTAGTGGCAGTCGTTGGTCACCAACGGCGGCATCCCCAGGTCGCGGCCGAGCTTGATCAGGTCCTCTCGGACCCGCCGCTCGATGTCGATCCCGTGGTCCATGAGTTCGAGGAAGAAGTTGTCCTTACCGAAGATCGACTGCCACTTCTCCGCCGCCTCGTAGGCCTCCTTCGTGTGGCCGAGCCGCAAGCGGGTCTGGATCTCGCCCGACGGACAGCCGGAGGTGGCGATGATCCCCTCGGAGTGCTCGGCGATGATCTCGGCGTCCATACGCGCCCACTTGCCCAACTGACCCTCGTACGAGGCCAGGGACGAAAGCAGGAAGAGATTGCGCAGGCCGGTGGCGTTCTCGGCGACCATCGTCATGTGCGTGTAGGCGCCGGAGCCCGCCACGTCGTCGCTCTTCTGGTGCTTCTCGCCCCACAGCACGCGCTTGGTGTTGAACCGGGACTCGGGGGCGACGTACGCCTCGATCCCGATGATCGGTTTGATGCCGCTCTTGACGGCCTGGTTGTAGAAGTCCGAGGACCCATACATGTTGCCGTGGTCGGTCATCCCCACCGCCGGCATCCCCAGGCGCGTGGCCTCGGCGAAGAGCGGATCGATCTGCGCCATCCCGTCGAGCATCGAGAACTCGGTGTGATTGTGCAGGTGCACGAACTGCTTCTCGCCCACGCGGCATTCCTCCTGAGGTCGGTCCGGCCCAGTCTAGGTCGGGTCTACGACACCGTCCGAACCCCCATCGCGAGCCCCGTCGGCCCGTGACGGGAGGGGCTCGTGGGGCGATCGGCCACCTCGTCGTCGCCCCCTCCGGCCCACCGTCGTGAACACGATCACCGCCGCCCAGATGAGCGCGAACCCCGCCCACTGGACGGCGTCGAGGTGCTCGCCCACCACGACGATCCCCCACGCCATCTGGAGCACCGGGACGATGTACTGCAGCATCCCGACGGTCGCCAGGGGGATCCGCTGGGCGGCGACGGCGAAGAGCAGCAGCGGCACCACCGTCACCAGTCCCGAGGCGGCCAGCAACGCGGCGTGCCCGGGGCCGTGCGCGGTGAACGAGCCGGCGCCGACCGCGCCCATCCACACGAGCAGCGCGAGCGCGAACGGCGCCGTCACCAGCACCTCGCCGGTCATGCCGACCACCGGGTCCACCCGCAACGCCTTCTTCATCACCCCGTACATCCCGAAGCTCAGCGCGAGGATCACCGACAGGGACGGGAAGTGACCGTAGCCGGCGGTGAGGACGCCCACGGCGACCACGGCCAGGCCCACGGCCCACGCCTGCGGGCGGGTGAGCCGCTCGCGAAAGATCAGGACCCCGAGCAGCACGCTGACCAACGGGTTGATCGTGTACCCGAGCGCGGCCTCGGTGACCCGGCCGGAGTTGACCGTGTAGACGTAGACGCCCCAGTTGACAGAGACGAACACCGCGGCGCCGAGGATCCGGCCCCACGAGGCCCGGTCGACCGCCCGCAGCTCGTGCCAGCGGCGCATCACGGTGAGCACGAGCGCCATCACCGCGAGCGACCACACGATCCGGTGAGCGAGGATCTCCACCGCGCCGGCGGGGTCGAGCAGAGGGAAGAACGCCGGGAAGAAGCCCCACATCGTGTACGCGGCGACGCCCGCGAGCAGACCCACCGCGTGCGTGCGGTCCACGGCCGGCGCCCCGGCTCCCGCTCCCGTCCGTCCGCCCTCGCTCACCCGCGCCAGGCTAGCCCCGCGCGCGGGACACGGGCACGCGGGTCACCCCCGGGGGAGCTCGTACGGCACCTCGGGGGCCGGGATCGGGGCGGCCCGGATCACGCGGGCGGCGGCCCGGTACCCGGAGTCCCGGGTCGCCGAGTCCGGCACCACCTCGATCTCGGCCCGCACCCACTGCCCGTCGGCCGTCCCGTCCAGCAGGCGCAGGGACCGGGCGTCGGTCACCCGCACCGACACGGTGTGGGCGTCGGCGGCGCAGCAGGTGATCACGACGCGGCCGAGCCGGACCCCGTCGTCGTCGCGGAGCACCGCCCCCTCGACCGTCACGGGGCGGCCGTCGAGGGACCGGTTCCGGTCGGTCACCGCCCGCCGGGACAGCTCGAGGAAGCCGATCTCCGGCGCGTGCCCGTCCGGCAGCGGCGGGAACTCCCGGTCCCGCACCGGCTCGCGAGCCGAGCCGACCGACGTCGACGTGAGCGCCGACTCCGCCCCCGTCGCGGTGACGGGGGTGGGGCCCACGAAGAGCAGCAGGATCGCGGGCACAGGGAGCAGCCACGTCGCCCAGCGGGAGCCGTGGTCGTGCTCGTGGTGGTCCCCGCGGCCCGCTCCCCCGCCGGACCGCACGTCCCGCACCATGTCGGCCACGGCCAGCAACAGCACCACCGCCCCGGTCAAGACGAGCGGCCACCGCATCCCCGGGACGACGTACCAGCGATAGGACCCCCGGGCCACGATGAGCACGAGGGCGAGCCCCACCAGCAGGAGCGTGAGGTTGCTGGCCTGGCGACTCACGCGCTCACCACATCCCCGGCGTGCCGGTGAGCGCGAGGACCGCGCCCCCGACGAGCAGCGCGGAGGCCACCGCCACCGCGAGGACGAGCGGGGCGAAGCGCACGGCGAACCGCGGGCCCAGCACCCCGGCGTACATCGCGAGGAGCTTGAGGTCGATCGCCGGCCCCACCACGAGGAAGACGAGTCGGGGGACGAGCGGCATCATCGTCATGGCCGAGGCGATGAAGGCGTCCGCCTCCGAGCACAGCGAGAGGATGACGGCGAGGGCGGCCATCACGGCGACGGCGGCCCACGGTGAGGAGCCGAACCACTCCGCCCACTCCGGGGGCACCAGCACGTGGAAGGCGGACACGGCGGCCGCCCCCACCACGAGGAAGGATCCCGCCGTGACGAGGTCGCCGCGCGCCGTCGACAGCGCGACGCCCCACCGCGAGCCGGACCCGCGGTGGTCGTGGGCCTGCAGACGACGCGTGATCCACTCGGTCCGGCCGAGGCGGATCCACAGAAGCCCCACCACCACCGAGCAGACCAGCGACGCGGCCACGCGGGCCAGGGCGACCTGCGGGGCGTCGGGGAACGCGACGAGGGTGGCCGCGACGACGACCGGGTTGATCGCCGGCGCCGCCAGGAGGAACGCCAGCGCCGCCGCCTGGGGCACCCCGCCGTCCATGAGCCGGCGCGCCACCGGCACGCTGCCGCACTCGCACCCGGGCAGCGCGAACCCGCCCACCCCGGCCACGCACACGGCGCCCGCGGGGTGGCGGGGCAGCATCGACCGCAGCCGCTCGGGGGTGGCGAAGGCCGTGAGCGCGCCGGAGAGCACCACGCCCAACGTGAGAAACGGCAGCGCCTGGACGACGATGGAGACGAACACCGTCGTGGCCGTGCCCCAGCGCGGCGAGTCCCGCAGCACGTCGCCGACGGGCCCGCCGAGCAGCGCGGCGCCCACGACCAGCGCGAGCAGCACGACCGTCGACCAGCCCCCGGGCCGGGCGGCGCGGCCCTCGCCGTCATCCCCTCCGGCCCCCACGCCCCGGTCGGCGGCGGGATCGGAGAGCCGGCCGGGAGGGACGCCGGCCCACCGTCTCTCCACCCCGGGCTCCGTCATGCCCACGAGCGTAGGCGGCGGGCCCGTCAGGCCGGCGACACGGGCCTGTCGTCGGAGTCGTCATCGGTACCGGCTCACGCCGGGGGCAGCGGGCCGTCGTCGGGAAGCGGAAGCGCGGCCTCGGCCTGCTGGGGCTGGAGGGGGCGCACGGCGAAACGCTGCCAGACGGCGTCGGCGGGCAGGGCCTCCACGGCCCGCACCCACGGCTGGTCGGCCACGGCGCGCAGCTCGGCGGGGGTGCCGCGGGCCAACAGTCCGATGATCGCCGGCTCGCCGCCCCGGATCCGCGCCACGGTGAGCGCCGCGGTGGCGGCCGCGCGATCGGGGTCCGGCGGGGCGGGAGTCGGGGGGTCCGCGGTCCCTTGCCCGCCGGCGGCCTCGAGCCGCGTGATCACCTGCTCGAGTCCCCGCTCGAGCACCGGCTCGCGGGAGGTCTCACCGGCGACCGGCTCGGGCAGGGTGACGCCGGTGACGGGCATCGCCACCCCGTCCACCGGCACCTGCACGTAGATCCCGGACACGCGCGGCAGCTCGCGGACCACGCCGGCTGCCTCGGGGACGGACCACGCCCAGCCGGCGGTGACGAGCGCCCAACGGGGGTCGTCGTCGGAGGCGTCGAGGGTGGCGGCGGCGCGCGGGAGGTAGTCGTCGACCCGCTCGCCGTTCTCCGGACCCAGGGCGTCGCTCATCACGGGCGGGGTGGTCGGTAGGTCGGCGCGCAGGGAGAGGATCACCACGAGGGAGACCATGACCAGCGTGAAGACGCCCACGATCTCGGCCGTGCGCCCGCGGGCCTGGCGCCCGGTCATGCCGGCCGGAGCACGTCCAGCGCGTGCTGGAGGTCGTCGGGGTACTCGCTCGCGAAATCGACGCGCGACCCGGTGCCGGGGTGTTCGAAGCCCAGCCCCACGGCGTGCAGCCACTGCCGCTCCAGGCCGAGCCGTTTGGCGAGCACGGGGTCGGCGCCGTAGGTGAGGTCGCTCGCGCACGGGTGGTGCAGGGCCGAGAAGTGCACACGGATCTGGTGGGTCCGCCCGGTCTCGAGGTTCACCTCGACGAGCGTCGCGGCCTGGTGCGCCTCGAGCGTGTCGTAGTGCGTGATCGACGGCTTGCCGTCGGAGGTCACCGCGAAGCGCCAGTCCGACGAGGTGTGCCGGCCGATCGGGGCGTCGATCGTCCCGGACAGCGGGTCGGGGTGGCCCTGCACGAGCGCGTGGTAGGTCTTGTCCACGGTGCGGTCCCGGAACGCCCGCTTGAGCAGCGTGTACGCGCGCTCGGATGCGGCCACCACCATGAGCCCGGAGGTGCCCACGTCGAGTCGGTGGACGATCCCCTTGCGCTCGGGCGGCCCGGAGGTGGAGATGCGATAGCCGGCGGCGGCGAGGCCGCCGATGACGGTGGGCCCGGTCCAGCCCACCGAGGCGTGGGCCGCCACGCCGACGGGCTTGTCGACGACGACGATGTCGTCGTCCGAATAGATCACCGCCATCCCCTCGACGGGCTCGGCCACCACCGCGGGCTCGGCTCGCGGCTCGGGCATCTCCACCTCGATCCACGACATCCCGGTGAGCTTGTCCGACTTGCCCACGGCCCGGCCGTCGAGCAGCACCTTGCCCTCGGCCGCGAGGTCCGCCACCGCCGTGCGGGAGATCCCCAGCAGGCGCGCAACGCCGGCGTCAACGCGCATGCCGTCGAGCCCGTCGGGAACGGGGAACGTCCGGGTCTCACCCATCGGCATCGCCCCGTCCCGCCACCTTCGCCGACGCGCGGGAGCCATCCGTCTCCACCCCGAGGAACACCGCCACCGTCACCACGATCACCCCGGTGACCAGGCAGGCGTCCGCCACGTTGAACACCGGCCACCAGCCCACCGAGACGAAGTCCACGACGTGGCCCCGGAGCACGCCGGGCGAGCGGACGAACCGGTCCACGAGGTTGCCGGCGGCGCCGCCCAGGATGAGGCCCAGGCCCCAGGCCCACCACCGCGAGTTGACGCGCCGCGAGTACCAGAGCAGTCCCGCCACCACCGCGCAGGCGATCACGCTGAGGACCACCGTCGCGTCCGTCCCCAGCGAGAACGCCGCCCCAGGGTTGCGGAGCAGTACCAGACGGACGGTGTCGCCGACGAGCCGCACGGGATCGGCGCCCTCGAGTGCGGCCACGGCGGCGAGCTTGGTCACCTGGTCGACGAGCACGATCACCGCGGCGATCGCGAGCATGACCACGGGACCGGCCCGGAAATAGCGCGGCCCCACGCCGTCAGGGGCCTGCCCCGGCGCCGGGGTCCGCGGGCGGTCGGTCTCCGTCATGCCCCCAGTATCCCTGACGAGCCGATGGGCCCGGCGGCCGCGGGGAGCGGACCCTCTAGGCTCGGTCACCGTGACCCCGCGCGCGAGCTCCTCCCCCGCCCCCTCCCGACGCCCCCGCCCCGGCGTGCGTCCCCGCCTCGCCGCCGCGGCGACGGCCGCCGTCCTGGCGGTCGGGGTGGCGGCGTGCGGCGCCGACGACACCGATGGCGGGAACGGGGCGTCGGACATCGCCGTGGAGGCCGGGTCGCTCGAGGCCGCGATGACGGTCGACCCGGGACCCGCGCCCGACGTGCGGCTCCTCGAGCCGGGCACGGGCGAGCGGCGCGTGGTGACGTACGGCCCGTCCCGCACGCCGGCCGTCGTGGAGATCACCCGGTCCGGGTCGTCGCGGACCGTGGTCCCGGGAACCGCGCCCCGGGTCGACGACACCCCCGAGCAGGTCCTCACGGTGGAGGGCGGCTCGGACCCGGACGTGGACGGCGCCCAGCGCGCGACCGTCACCGTGCTCGACTTCACCTCCGTGGACGAGCACCGGGCGGCGCAGTTCGCCACCGCGACCGGCTTCACCGTGACCTGGACCCGAGGCGCCGACGGCGCGGTCCGGCAGGTCTCGCTCGAGGCCCCGGTCGGCGCCACCGACGTGGCCCGGGCCGGCGTCGAGATCACCGCCGCGACGGTGTCCGACACCACCGTGGTGTGGCCCCGCGAGGCCATCGGCGTGGGCGCGCGGTGGGAGGTGACGCGCCGGGTCGACGACGCCGTCGCGCCGACGCGGGTGACGACGTACGAGCTCACCGGCCTCGAGGGGGACGTGGCCACCCTCGAGCACACCACCACCGCACCCGACCCCTCCCCCACGCTCACGGCGCCGGGCTCCGACGGCGAGGGCGGCGTCGCGCTCGACGTGGACGCCTACGATGTCGCCGGACGGGGTGAGCTCACCGTGGACCTGCGCTCGGCGCTCCCGGTCGACGGACGAACCGAGTCCTCGACGCGGGCGGTCTACGTGGACCCCGACTCGGGGGCACGGACCACCCACGACGAGAACTCGGTCCTCGAGTTCGCGCAGGCGGACTGAGGCGGTCCGCGCGGGGCGTCCCGCCCGGACCGCTCATCCGGTCACGGCTGGGCGGGAAGAACCCCCGGGTCGCCGGGCACCGCCGCCGGATCGCCGGCCGGGGCCATGGGGTCGCCCGCCGGGGCCATCGGGTCACCGGCGGGGGCCGCCGGATCACCGGCCGGGGCCGCCGGGTCGGCGCCCGGGGGCGTGCCCGACTCACAGCTGGCCGGAGCCTGCAGGCCGGCGTTGGTGATGAGCGCGCAGGCGAAGGACTTCTGCAGCTTCCACTGTCCGTCCTGCTGGATGAACTGGGCCTGGACGTTGATGTCCTGCTGGCCCTCCTGCGCGATCACGGCGTTGGCGATGAGGGTGCCCGGAATGTCGCCTTCCACCGCGTTGGTGATGGTGACATCCGCGCCCTGCTGCTCCTTGAGCGCGGCGATCTGGTCGAAGAGCTCGGGCGCCTCGGCCCCGCCCTCCACGAGGTTGACCTTCTCCTCGATGGGCACGTTCGGGTCGGAGGCCCGGTCGAGCAGCTCGGTCAGCTCCTCGGCCGTGGGCACGGGGGCCGCGGCCTGCGTGGTCTGCGCAGTCGGCTCCGGTGCGGTCTCGCGCTCGTCTTCCCCACCGCAGGCGGCGAGGCCGCCGAGGGCGAAGGCGGAGAGGGAGACTGCGGCTACGGTCCGTCGAAGACTCACGCGTGGGTCCTTTCGTCGAGGTCTGGGTTCGGGGGCGTCCTGTTATCGGCCCAACTATCGGCCCAACGAGCCCGAGGGTGCCATTGTTCCAGCACCCGCCGCCGGGAGGGTTGACGAAACGCCCGGACGGCACCACTGTGGTGCGGGTGAACAGCGCCGAGACCAGCACCGATACCCGCCGCGTCGTGATCTGCACCACCGGCGGCACGATCACCGCCTCCACCGATCGCGGCGGGGTCGTCTCCGCCGGAGACTCCGGTGCGGCCACGGAGGCGCTGCTCGCCTCCCTCCGCACGGTGCTGCCGGACACGATCCGGGTCTCGGTCCGCGAGGTGCTCGACGCCGACTCCTCGACGTTCGGGCCCGCGGAGTGGGACGCGCTCACCGCCGCCGTCGCCGACGCCCTCGCCGACCCGGGGGTCGCCGGAGTGGTCGTCACCCACGGCACGGACACCCTCGAGGACACCGCCGTGGCACTGGACCTGGTGCACGACGACCCGCGCCCGGTCGCGCTGACCGGCGCCCAGCGCCCGGCCGACCACCCGGAGGCCGACGGCCCCGCCAACCTCCTCGACGCCGTCCTCCTGGCCGCGGACCCGGTCTCGCGGGACCTCGGTGTGCTCGTCGTCCTGGGCCGGGCGATCCTCCAGGCTCGCGGGGTCCGCAAGTGGCACACGACCGACCCCGTGGGCTTTGCCCGCAACGCCCCCGACGTCCCGGTCGAGGGCCTGCCGGCCGGGCTCGAACGGCCCGTCCTGCCCGCCCGGCCCCGGTTCGCCGACATCCGGGTGGACGTGGTGGCCTGCCCGCCCGGCTCCGACGCGACGGCGCTGCGGGCGTGCGTGGCGGCCGGCGCCCGCGGCCTGGTGCTCGAGGGCTCGGGCTCGGGCAACCTGCCGCCGGCGGTCGCCGAGGCAGTAACCGCGCTCGCCACCGACCGCCCGGACGTGGTCGTGGTCGCGAGCAGCCGGGTCCCGCGCGGCGAGGTCACCGCCACCTACGGCGGTCGCGGCGGCGGCGCCGAACTGGCCGCCCGCGGGGTCCTCACCACGGGATACCTGCGCTCCGCGCAGGCGCGGGTCCTGCTGGCCGGGTTGCTCTCGCTCGCCGGGGACTCCACCGACGCCGCCGCCGAGGTGCGACGACAGTGGTCCCGGTTCCACCTCTACGCCTGACGAGGACCGCCCCCTCCCCGGGGCGGCCGGCGGTCACTCCAGCGAGCCAAGCGGGTCCGCCCGCTCGAGCGCCGGGTCGTCCTCGGCGAAGGTCCGCATCCGCCCGGGACCGGTGGTGCGGGTCTCGAAGCGCACCGACACCCGGCCGTGACCACTGCCCTGCACCCAGCCGTGGCCGAACTCCGGGTGGCGCACATCGGCCCCGGTGGGGAACCGCCCCTCCTCGGCCCGCCGCCACGTCCCGATCGCCGGCGGCCCCTCCTCCACGGCCGACTCGCCGGCGGCCTCGTCGTGGGCGTCGGTCGTCACCGTGGTGCCCACGCCCACGATGTCGGGCAGTTCGTCGTCCGCCGCGTCACCGGACTCCGCGGCGGGCCGGGCGTCCGGCACGAACTCCTGCTCGAAGAGCGCGTCCTGGTGCACCTCGACGAGCCCTGAGACACCCACCCCGAGCAACCGGATCGCCCCGAAGTCCACCGGGTCTGGGGCCAGCGAGCGCGCCACGGCGTCGATCGTCTCAAGCGACGTGGTGCCCACCGGGAGCGTCGTGGACCGGGTGCTCACGGAGAAGTCGCTGCGCCGCACCTTGACCGTGACGGTGCGGGCGGCCCGTCCGTCCGCGAGCAGGCGCCGGTGCGCTGCCCCGGCCGCCCGGCGCACCGCTTCCGCGACCTGTCCGGCGGTGGTGAGGTCGGTCGCAAAGGTGCTCTCGGCGCTGATCTGCTTGGCCTCGGCGCGCTCGTGGACCGGCCGGTCGTCGTAACCGCGGGCGATCCGGGCGATGGCCGGGCCGACGGTCCGCCCGAGCGCCTGCGCCACGTCGTCGTCGTCCATCGCCGCCAGGTCTCCGATCGTCACCACCCCGAACTGGGCGAGCCGCTCCCCCGCCACCGGCCCCACCCCCCACAGCTTGCGCACCGGCAGCGGGTCGAGGATCTCGGCGTGGTCGCGCCGGGCGACCACCGCCACCCCGTCCGGCTTGGCCAGGTCGGAGGCGATCTTGGCGTACTGCTTGCCCGCCCCCGCCCCCACCGACGCGGGGAGCCCGGTGGCCTCCCGGACCGCCGCGCGCAGGCGTTCCGCCCACGCGCGCGTGTCCTCCACGGTCGAGCCGCGCAGCTCCGTCGGCTCGAGGAACGCCTCGTCCACGGAGACCTGCTCGACCACCGGCACGTGCGCGCGGAAGACCTCGAAGACGCGGCGGCTCAGGACGCGGTAGACGGACATCCGGTTGGGGAGGACCACCGCGGACGGGCCGACGAGGCGGCGCGCCTGGTGCATGGGCATGGCGGAGTGAACGCCGTGGTCACGGGCCTCGTACGAGCACCCCGCCACCACGCCGCGGCCGCCCACGCCGCCCACGAGTACCGGCCGACCCCGCAGGGTCGGCCGGGTGAGCTGCTCGCAGGACGCGAAGAACGCGTCCATGTCCACGTGCAGGACCCAGCGGTCCTGCCGGACGGTCACGTCGGGCCTCCCGATCAGACCCGGGACAGGGTCATCCGGACGCCCTCGCCCAGGTCCACGGGCGCGCCGTCGGGCCCCGCCTCCGAGTCCAGCGCGTCGACCACGGCGAAGTCGGTGGCCAGCACCTCGCCGGCGACGAGGTGGGCGTGCCGGTCGGCCCACTCGCGCCGCTCCGCCGGCACCTCGAGGCGCACGCGGATGCGGTCTGTGATGTCCAGCCCGGCCGCCCGCCGCGCCTCCTGGATCTCGCGGATGCGGTCCTTGGCCCAACCCTCCGCCTCGAGTTCCTCGGTGACGGTGAGGTCCAGCACCACGAGCCCGGCGCCACCGGGCAGGGCGGCCGTGGACTCAGGGTCGGCGGCCACGAGACGATGCTCGTACTCGCCCGGCTCGAGCTCTATCCCACCGGCGGTCACAACCCCGTCGACCTCCGACCAGTCCCCCGACTTGGCGCCCCTGATGCAGGTCTGGACGTCCTTACCCAGGCGCGGGCCGGCCACGCGGGCGTTGACGGCCAGCTCCATGCGGCCGTGCGCGGCCACGTCGTCGGTGAGCACCACCTCGCGGACGTTGACCTCGTCGGCGATGATCCCGGTGAAGGGCTCGAGCCGGGTGGCGTCCGGCATGGCCACCGTGAGCGAGCTGAGCGGCAGCCGCACGCGCAGGTGCTTGGCCTTGCGGATCGAGGACACGGTCGAGCACACATCACGCACGGCCTCCATCGCCTCGACCAGGCCGGTGTCGTGCGGCAGGTCGGACTCCGCGGGCCAGTCGGTGAGGTGCACCGACTCCTCGCCCGTCAGGCCCGTCCACACGACCTCCGCCATGAGCGGCAGCAGCGGGGCCGCGAGTCGCATGGTGGTCTCGAGCACCGTGTAGAGGGTGTCGAAGGCGTCCTTGGCGTCCTGCCCCGAGGACTCGCCCGCCCAGAACCGCGAGCGGGACCGGCGGACGTACCAGTTGGTCAACGCGTCGGCGAACCGGCGCAGCTCGTCGCAGGCGCCGGCGATGTCGGTGGCGTCCATCGCCGTCGTCATGGCGTCGCGGGTCGAGGCGAGCCGGGCGAGGATGTAGCGGTCCAGGACGTGCTGCGAGTCCGTGCGCCATGTGGCTCGCTCTGCCGCGTAGAGCTGGAAGAAGCTGTAGGCGTTCCACAGTGGGAGCATCGCCTGCCGGACGCCCTCGCGGATCCCCTGCTCGGTCACCACGAGGTTGCCGCCGCGCAGGATGGGCGAGCTCATGAGGAACCAGCGCATGGCGTCCGAGCCGTCGCGGGCGAACACCTCGTTGACGTCCGGGTAGTTGCCCTTGGACTTGCTCATCTTGAGCCCGTCGTTGCCCAGGACGATGCCGTGGGCGGCGACGTGGGTGAAGGCGGGCCGGTCGAACAGCGCGGTGGCCAGCACGTGGAGGGTGTAGAACCAGCCGCGGGTCTGGCCGTTGTACTCCACGATGAAGTCGCCCGGGTTGTGGGTCTCGAACCACTCCTTGTTCTCGAAGGGGTAGTGGACCTGCGCGAACGGCATGGAGCCGGACTCGAACCAGCAGTCGAACACGTCAGCCACGCGCCGCATCGTGGACTTACCGGTCGGGTCGTCCGGGTTGGGCCGGGTGAGCTCGTCGATGTACGGGCGGTGCAGGTCGGTGGGCCGCACACCGAAGTCGCGCTCGAGCTCGTCGAGCGAGCCGTACACGTCGACGCGAGGGTAGGTGGGGTCGTCGGACTCCCACACCGGGATCGGGGCGCCCCAGTAGCGGTTGCGGTTGATGTTCCAGTCGCGGGCGCCCTCGAGCCACTTGCCGAACTGCCCGTCGCGGACGTGCTCGGGCATCCACGTGATCTGCTCGTGGTTGAGCTCCACCATGCGGTCCCGGAACGCCGTGACCTTGACGAACCAGGCCGGCAGCGCCATGTAGATGAGCGGCTGACCGGAACGCCACGAGTGCGGGTACGAGTGCTCGATGGTCTCGTGCCGGATGAGCCGCCCGGCCGAGCGCAGATCGCGGGAGATGGGGGCGTTGGCGTCAAAGACGAGCTGGCCGGCGTACGGCGGAACCTCGGAGGTGAACTTTCCGTCCGGGCCCACGGGGATCACGAGCTCGATACCCGCGGCGTCGCAGGCGTCCTTGTCCTCCTCGCCGAAGGCGGGCGCGAGGTGGACCACGCCGGTGCCGGACTCGGTGGTGACGTAGTCGGCGGAGAGCACCACGTGCGCGTTCGGGTGACCGGCGAAGAAGTCGAAGGGCGGCGTGTAGCGCAGGCCCACGAGCTCGGTGCCCTTGAGCGTGGCGATCACCTCGGCGTCGTCCCCGAACTCGGTGGCGTACACGCCCCGCCGGGCCTCGGCCAGGACGAAGGTCCGGCCGGCGAGGTCGCCGGAACGCACGCGGACCACCGTGTAGTCGATCTCGGGGTGGACGGCGGCCGCGAGGTTGGACGGCAGGGTCCACGGCGTGGTCGTCCACACCAGGGCCTCGGCGCCGTGTAGCGGGCTCGACTGCGGGGCCTCGAGCGGGAGCCCCACGGTCACGGCCGGGTCCTGACGCATCTTGTACGCGTCGTCGAGGCGGGTCTCCTGATTGGACAGCGGCGTCTGCTCGTACCAGGAGTACGGCAGGACGCGGAAGCCCTTGTAGACCAGGCCCTTGTCGTAGAGCTCCTTGAAGGCCCACAGGACGGACTCGGTGAAGTCGATGTCGAGGGTCTTGTAGTCGTTCTCGAAGTCCACCCAGCGGGCCTGGCGGTGGACGTACCGCTCCCACTCGTCGGTGTACCTGAGCACCGACGTCTCGCAGGCGTTGTTGAACTCCGCGAGCCCCATGTCGAGGATCTGGGACTTCTCGGTGATCCCCAACTGCTTCTCGGCCTCGAGCTCGGCGGGCAGCCCGTGGCAGTCCCAGCCGAAGCGCCGCTCCACCTTGTAGCCACGCATCGTGCGGTAGCGCGGGACCACGTCCTTGACGTAGCCGGTGAGCAGGTGCCCGTAGTGCGGCAGGCCGTTGGCGAAGGGCGGGCCGTCGTAGAAGACGTACTCCTCGGCGTCCACGCGGTTGCGGATGGACTCGCGGAACGTGTCGCGCTCGTCCCAGCGGGCGAGGACCTTCTCTTCGAGGGCCGGGAACGACGGCGAGGCGATGGTCCCGTCGGTGAGGTCGAGGCGCGGGTACGCGCCGCCGGTACGGTTTTCGGCGGTGGGCTCGGTGCTCATGTGTGGCGGACTCCTCGCGGGTGCGGGCCCCGCGGGGCGTGGCGTCCGCGGGGCCTGGTGTGGCCTGCTCTCGGGGACGATCCGGCCGCGCTCCTCGCGCGTGCCGTCCGCGGTACCACCCCGTTTGGCGCCGGCGTACGGCGCCCACTCGTGGGTCGGGGCGCCTTCGCGCTCCCGGGGTTCGGTTCTACTGAGCGGGCCCGCCTCCGGCCGCGGCCCGCCGTTCTTCCGAGCGCTCCCCGGTGATGGCCGGATCTCTGCGCATCCGGCGCGTGGCCGGACGGCTCCCGATCCTACCCGCCCGTCCGGGCGTCCGCCCCATCCGGATTCCCGGAGGGGGTCGCGCCGGGGTCACCGCCGGCCTCGTCGTGGCCGCTGCGGCCACGGATGAGGTCGACGACGAGGAGGAGCAGCCCCAGCGCGCCCACGCCGATGCACGCCCACGCCCAGAGGATCTGGCCGGTGGCCACCGCGGCCACGAGGAAGGCGAACCCGAGCATCGTCAGGCCGAGTGCGGCGACGAGCATCGGTGACCTCCTGGCGTTCTCTGCGACAGTGTCCGCGACCGTGGCGCGGTTCCCGCCCCCGAATATACGTCGGTCCCCACACCCGTGACGGGCGCGGGGACCGACGGACGACCCGTGGGCGAGCTACTCGGAGCGGTCGCCGCCCTTCGCGGGGCCCTGATCGGGGGCGCCGGCGTTCTCGGCCGGGGCGGCGGGGGCCGCCGAGCCGGACCTGCCGAGCTCCTGCAGCTGGTTCTCGAGGTAGCTGGTGAGCCGGCTGCGGTAGTCCTTCTCGAAGGTACGGAGCTGGTCGATCCGGCCCTCGAGCACGCCACGCTGCTGGTTGATGGTGGCCATGATCTCTGTGTGCTTGCGCTCGGCGTCGGCCTGCAGCGCGTCGGCCTTGGACTGCGCCTCCTTGACCTGCTGGTCCGAGCGGGCCTGGGCGTCGCTGACGATGGAGTCGGACTTGGTCTTGGCCTCGCCGAGGATCCGGTCGGCCTCCTTGCGGGCCTCCCCGACCATCTTCTCGGACTCGGAGCGGGCGTCGCCGACGAGCTTGTCCGACTCGCCGCGGGCCTTGGTCATGAGCTCGTCGGACTCCTTCTTGGCCTCGCCGGTGAGGCGGTCCGCCATCTCCTGCGCCATCGCGAGGACGCGGGCGGCACGGAGATGGGTCTCCTCGTTGGCCGCGCCGTCGTCGCTCTTGGCGAGCGAGGGGGTCGCGGCGGCCGCCGCGACGGGCGCCGCGGCCTGGGCGGCGGGCTGCTGCTTCTTGCCCTCGCCGGAGTCGTCGGCAGCCGATGCCTTGTCGCTCTTGCCGCCGGACTTGCGCGCCTTCTCGAGGTCGCGCGTCAGCTCCTCGACCCGCTGGCGCAGATCCTCGTTGTCGGCGACCAGCGTGCCGAGCTCGTCCTCGACGAGGTCGAGGAACTGGTCCACCTCGTCCTCGTTGTAGCCGCGCTTGCCGATCGGCGGCTTGGAGAACGCGACATTGTGCACATCGGCTGGAGTCAACGGCATGGGATACCCCTCGTGGTCGTCTCGGGTGCCGGCCCGACGTTCACACGACGGACCCACGTCATCATTACTACCTTAACGGCGGTCAATCTAGTCACAATCGGCCCGCGAGTCACCCGCAGACCCGTCCCACGCGTCAGACCGTCTGCGCCATGAGCATGCTCAGGACCATCTGGAGCACGATGATGATGACGAAGAGCACCAACACCGACAGGTCGAGCGAGATCTGGCCCATCCGCACGGGCTTGATCACTGTGCGCAGGGCCTTGACCGGCGGATCGGTGATCACGAAGATCCACTCGAGCACCACCGCGACCGCGCCCCTCGGACTCCAGCCGCGCGAGAACGACGCGATCATCTCGACGACGATCCGGGCCAACAGGAGGAACCAGAAGATCTGGGTGAGAATGTAGAGAACAACCAAGAATTCGCGCACGCGTCAACCCTAACCGTCCGCGGCCGGCGGGCGCGGACGGCGTCGTCGGAGGTGGTCCGTCAGCGCCGGAAGGCGCCGTTGACAGCCTCGCGAACCTCGGCCTCGGTGAGGTCCATACCGACCGGCTGGAGCAGGAAGGTGCGTTCGCGGTCGGCGACCTTCTCCATGCGGCCGTCGAGGCCAAACACGAGGCCGGCAGCGAAGTCCACCATGCGGCGGGCGTCATCGCGGGCCATCGAGGACAGGTCCAGGACCACGGCGCGCCCCTCGCGGAAGTGCTCGCCGAGGCTCTTGCCGTCGCCGAAGCCGCGGGGGCGCTCGACCACGGTCTCCGGCACGGTGACCAGCCCGTCCTCGACGAAGTCCTCCTCGGGGGCGAGGGCGACGGCGCCGTGGGTGTGGGCGGAGCCGCGGGAGACGCCGCGGAGCGAGGCGCGGGCGCCGGCCTCGGCGGCATGGTAGCGGCGGGGGCGCGGGGCGGGTTCGTCGATCGCGTCGCGGTAGCGGCGCCCCGCGTGGAGGTCGTCCGCGGCGTCGAGCTCGGCGCCGCGGGTACGGGGGGCCTCGTCGGCGTAGCGGTCGGCGGCGTAGCCGTAGTCCTCGCGCCGGTCGCGGGCTGCGGCGCGGGGAGCGAGGTCCAGGTCGTCGGCGCCGCGCAGGCGTGCGTCGCGGACGTCGTGGTGCACGGGCCGGTCGTAGTCGTCGAGGTACTCGTCCTCGTACGCCGCGACGGGCGCCATGCCGAAGTACTCCTTGAACCGGGCGATTGCGTTCATCGGGAGGGGACCTTCCTGGTGCTGGGTCGTCGCGGTCAGCTCGTCACGGGGTCGGTCCCCCGTGATCATGGCCTTCAACCTACTGGTCGCGGGCCGAGGATCGCCGTACCGACACGCACGCACGTCGATCCCGCGGCGACGGCGGCCTCGAGGTCGCCGGACATCCCGGCGGAGAAGGCGTCGGCGTCGGGATGGTCGCGGCGCAGCCGGTCCGCGACGGCGGCGGCGTCGGCGAAGTGGGCGGCTGGATCCCCCTCCAGCGGGGGCACCACCATGAGCCCGGCCAGGCGGAGGTGGTCGAGACCGGCGACGTGGTCGGCGAGAGCCGCCAGGTCGTCGCGGGCGACGCCGCCGCGGGTGGTGTCGCCGTCGAGGCTGAGCTGGAGCAGGACCGGCAGGGCCCCTACGCCGTCGCGCTCCCCGGCGGCCCGGGCGCGGCCGCGCTCGAGACCGCCTGCCACCTTGACCGAGTCCACCGAGTGGACGCGGTCGGCCCAACCGGCCACGGCGGCGGCCTTGTTGGACTGGATGTGGCCGATCATGTTCCACCGCACCCGCGCGGCGAGGTCCGGGTGCCCCTCCGCCAGGTCGGCGACCTTGGCGGACGCCTCCTGCACCCGATTCTCCCCGAGGTCGGCGACGCCCAGCGCGGCGAGGCGCGCGACGTCGGCGACGGGGTGGAACTTGGAGACGACGACGAGGTCGACCACGTCGGTCCGCCCGGCCGCCGCGAGGGCTGCCGACAGGCGGTCGCGGGTTTCGGCCAACCGCGCGGCGATCTCGGCGCCGCGAGGGTCGTCCGTCAGGTCGGTTCCGGTCACTGCTGCCTCCAGATGACGCTCGCCTGGCGGCCGGTGCGTCCCTGCCGCCGGTAGGAGAAGAGGGTGTCGTCGGCAATGGTGCACCGCGGGTCGGCGGACACGCGGGACACGCCCAGTCCGGCGAGCTGGCGGGTGAGGCCGGCCCGGATGTCCACGCCGGCGGTGCCGGCGACGGTCGAGGTGCGGCTGCCGGGAAGGGCGGCCTCGACCTCCGCGGCCAGGTCCTCGGGGAGCTCGTAGTGCCGACCGTCGGCAGCGGGCCCGAGTAGGACGGTGATCCGGTCCGGGAGGGCCCCGAGCGAGCCCATCGCCCCGATGAGCGCGGGGACGATCCCGGCGGCCGCCCCCACCCGGCCGGCGTGGGCGGCGCCGATGACACCGGCCTCCTCGTCGGCGGCGAGGACCGGGACGCAGTCGGCCGTGAGGACGGCGAGCGCGAGCCCCGGGCGGTCGGTGACGAGGCCGTCCGTAGCCGGCACTGCGCCACCGGTGGGCCCGTGAACGCGGGCGATCCGGGTGCCGTGCACCTGGTCCATCCACACGACGTTCCCGGGGGGCAGGCCGAGGTGCCCGGCGAGGCGCCGTCGGTTGGCGGCGACCGCCGCGGGGTCGTCCCCCACGTGATCGCCGAGGTTGAAGGAGTCGAACTCGCCCGCGGACGCGCCGCCGCGCCGGTCGGTGACCACGCGGCGGACGCGCCCGGTGGCAGGTGGCGTCACCGCGGGATCAGTGCCGCATGAACGGCGGGACGTCGATGTCGTCGTCCTCGTCGCGGCGGCGCGAGGGCGAGGCCGGCGCGGCCGCGGGTGCCTCCTCGCGGCGGCGGCCGTCGAGCGGCGTGGATCCGAGGCCCGGCGCGGACTCGCCCTCGCCGGTGGCGCCGGGGACCGCGTCGTCGTCGAGGTGGTGGCGGCCGCGGCGCGACGGGGCGTCCCCGCGCGCGGTGACCGGCCGCGAGCCGCCCTCGAAGCCGGCGGCGATGACGGTCACACGGACCTCGTCGCCGAGCGAGTCGTCGACCACGGTGCCGAAGATGATGTTGGCGTCCGGGTGCGCCTCCTCCTGCACGAGCGAAGCGGCCTCGTTGATCTCGAACAGACCCAGGTCGGAGCCGCCGGCGATGGACATGAGCACGCCCTTGGCGCCCTCCATGGTGGTCTCGAGCAGAGGCGAGTTGATGGCGGCCTCCGCGGCCTTGAACGACCGGTTGTCCCCGCGGGCCGAGCCGATGCCCATGAGCGCGCTGCCCGCGCCGGACATGACGCCCTTGACGTCGGCGAAGTCCACGTTGATGACGCCGGGGGTGGTGATGAGGTCGGTGATGCCCTGCACGCCGTTGAGGAGCACCTCGTCCGCGGTCTTGAACGCCTCCATCATGGACACGCCCGCGTCGCCGAGCTGGAGCAGCCGGTCGTTGGGGATCACGATGAGTGTGTCGCAGGCCTCGCGCAGCGCGTCGATGCCGGCATCGGCCTGGCCGCCGCGGCGCTTGCCCTCGAAGGAGAAGGGCCGGGTGACGACGCCCACGGTGAGTGCGCCGAGCTTGCGGGCGATGGCGGCCACGACGGGCGCGCCACCGGTGCCGGTGCCGCCGCCCTCGCCAGCGGTGACGAAGACCATGTCGGCCCCCTTGAGGACCTCCTCGATCTCGTCCTTGTGATCCTCGGCGGCCTTGCGGCCGACCTCCGGGTCGGCGCCGGCGCCGAGACCGCGGGTGAGCTCGCGGCCCACGTCGAGCTTGACGTCCGCGTCCGACATGAGCAGGGCCTGGGCGTCGGTGTTCACCGCGATGAACTCGACGCCCTTGAGGCCCTCGTCGATCATCCTGTTGACGGCGTTGACGCCGCCGCCGCCGATCCCGACGACCTTGATGACTGCGAGGTAGTTGTGCGGTGAGCTCATCGAGGCCCGGCCTTCCTGTGGGGGTGTCGTGCTCGGTTGCGTGCTGACTCGACGAAACCCTCCACCGGTGAAGTCTCACCCTCTAGTTGAGGGTTAAACTTGCTGGTCAGAGGCCTTTTCCGCCGTCGAGGGACACGGTAGGGGCACGGGCCCCGTGCGTCCACGAGGCTCGCGGGCGTGTCGGGTCGCGAACGCGTCTACCGGGAGGCCGGCAGCGCCGGGTTGGACACGTTCCAGACCTCGCCCGGCCTGTCGAGCACCATCTGCAGGGCGACGGCCTTCTCGTGGTCGCGGCCGGCGGCCCCCCACTCGATCCGTCGGCCGTCTGCCAGGACGAGCACGATCGACGCGCGGGTCTCGACCTCGGCGGCGGTGATGTCGAGACCGGCGGTGCCCCGGGCCTCGTCGAAGACGGTCGCCAGGTCGCGGACCACGGCGGGCAGGTCGGCGCGCGCCGACTCCCCCACCGTGAGCGTCGGCGTCCCGGGCGGGGCCTCGCCCTGCCCGAAGTCCACGCCGTCCGCGTCGACCAGGTGCGGGGCGCCGTCGACGTCCACCACGACGAGCGCCGTGCGCTCCACCAGGTCGATCCGCAGCGAAGAGGGGTAGTCGCGCCGGACCGTCACCTCGTCGACTCGCGGTAGCCCCGCGACCCGGCGGGCCACTGTGTGCGTGTCCACCTGCAGCAGTGGGGTCCCCGTGGCGACGGCCGCACGCTCCGTCACCTGCTCGACGGGGATCGTCTCCGCGCCGTGCACCTGGACCGACCGCACCGACAGCAGGGGCAGGAAGTACAGCGCCACATAGCCCACGAGGACGGCGGCCAGCGCCAGGCCCAGGCCGAGGTAGATGCGGTTGGTGCGGCGACGGCGTCGACGCAGGCGCGCACGGACCGCCGGGTCGGCGTGGCGGACACGCTCGTCCGAGCGCTCCACCGAGGCGGCGGCGGCCCTGCGGTCCGGGTCGTCCGAGATCGTGGCGGGTTCGTCACTGTGGTCGGTCACCGTCACGCCCTCCCGGCGACCCCGTCGAGGATCCGCGGGCCGAGTGTCGTGACGTCACCGGCGCCGAGGGTGAACACGACGTCCCCGGGCCGGACCAGCCCGACCACCGCGGCCAGTGCGGCGTCCAGGTCCGGGACGTGGTGCACGTCGACGGTGACGTGGCGGGCCACGAGTCCGCCGTCGACGCCGGGCTCGGGCTGCTCGCGCGCCCCGTAGACGTCCAGCACCACGACCTCGTCGGCGAGCGAGAGCGCCGCGCCGAACTCGGCCGCGAAGATCCGGGTGCGCGAGTACAAGTGCGGCTGGAACACCGCCACCAGGCGCCCGGGCCCCGCCGCCGTGACCACGTCGCGCGCCGCCGAGAGCACCGCCGTCACCTCGGTGGGGTGGTGCGCGTAGTCGTCGTAGACCTGCACCCGGCCGCCGTCGAGCGCTGCGGAGCCCTTGGGCTCGAAGCGCCGTCCCACCCCGCCGAATCCGGCGAGCCCGGCGAGCAACCCGTCGGTGTCCACGCCGATCTCTCGGGCCGCGAGCAGGGCGGCCAGCGCGTTGAGGGCCATGTGCTCGCCCGGGGCGCCCACGTGGATCCGGCCGACGGGGGCGCCGTCGAGGACGAGCGAGGCGTCGGTGCCGTCACCGTCGACCGTCAGGTCCGCCAACTCGGCCGCAGCGGGCAGCCCCGACTCGGGGCCGCCGGCGGTGCGGTAGCCCACGACGCGCACCCCGGCGGCCGCGGCGCGGCGCGCGCGCTCGGCGGACCCCGGGTCGTCGAGGCAGGCCACGAGCGCGCCGGAGGCCGGGATCCGGGCAAGGAAGGTGTCGAAGACCTCGTAGTAGGCCTCGGCGGTGCCGAAGTGGTCCAGGTGGTCGGGCTCGGCGTTGGTGAGGATCACGACGTCCGGCTCGTAGTGCACGAGCGAGCCGTCGGACTCGTCGGCCTCGGCAACGAATACAGGGTCCGCCCCACCCCGGGCGTTGGTCCCGAACTGCAGGACGGTTCCGCCCACGGCGAACGACGGGTCCCGGCCCGCGGCGAGCATCCCGGCGATGAGCATCGACGTGGTGGAGGTCTTGCCGTGGGTGCCGCACACCATGATCGAGCGGCCGGCGCGCGCGAGGTGGCCGAGGACCTGCGAGCGGGTGACCACCGGGATCCCGGCGTCCCGCGCCGCGGCGAGCTCGGGGTTGTCGGCGGGGATCGCCGCCTTGGACACCACGACGACCTCCGGCGGGGCGCCGAGCACGCCGAGCGCGGCGGCGTCGTGGCCCACGCGGACGGCAGCGCCGCGGGCGGCGAGCGCGCGCAGGTCGTCGGAGTCGCGGGCGTCGCTGCCGGAGACCGCCACCCCGTGGTCGAGGAGGATCCGCGCGACGCCGGACATGCCGGCACCGCCGATCCCGATCATATGGACGCGGCTCAGGGTGTCGGGCACCCCGGTCGTCGTGCCTGGGTTCTCCGTCACCGGCGGGCCTTCCCGGCGGCGTCGAGCGCGACCCGCGCCACGATCTCCGCCGCGTCTCGCGAGCCGCCGCGCACCGCGGCGGCGGACATGGCGTCCAGGCGGTCCCGGTCGAGGACCAGCGGCAGGACGGTCGAGCGCAGGAACTCCGGCCCGAGGTCGGCGTCGTCGACGAGCAGTGCCGCGCCGCCCGCCACGAGGTCCCCGGCGTTGAGCGCCTGCTCACCGTTGCCGTGCGGCAACGGCACGAACACCGCCGGCAGCCCCACGGCCGAGACCTCGGCGACGGTGATCGCACCGGAGCGGCACAGGATGAGGTCGGCGGCCGCGTAGGCCAGGTCCATGCGGTCCACGTAGGACACGGTCACGTACGCCGGGCCGGGACCCTCGACGCGGGGCGCGGAGTCGACGTTCTTGGGCCCCACGGCGTGCAGGACGCCCACCCCGGCCCGCGGGAACTCCTCCGCGACGCCGGCCATCGCCGTGTTGAGCGAGCGCGCGCCCTGCGAGCCACCCACGACGAGCAGGGTCGGGGCGTCGGGATCGAGCCCGAAGAACCGCCGGGCCTCCGCGCGCAGCGCGGTCCGGTCCAGACCGGAGACCGACCGCTTGACCGGGTTGCCGACGACGCGCGCGTCCAGGCCGGACCCCCGGACCGCGGCGAGGGTGGCCACGGCCAGGCGGGCGCCGAGCTTGTTGGCCAGGCCGGCGCGGGCGTTGGCCTCGTGGACCACGATCGGCACGCGGGGGCGGGTGGTCGCGGCGGCGAGATACACCGGCACGCAGGCGTAGCCGCCGAAGCCCACCACCACGTCGGCGTCGGTCCGGCGCAGCACGGCACGGGCCCCGCGGACCGCCCGGGCGAGCCGCACCGGAAGCCGGAGCAGGTCGGCACCGGGCTTCCTCGGCAGCGGGACGGGGTCCACCAGCTCGAGCGGCACGCCCCGCCGCGGGACGAGGTCGGTCTCGAGGCCGCGGGGCGTGCCCACCGCGGTGACGCGGGCGGCCGGGTCGATTGCGGTGATGGCCTCCGCCACGGCGAGGGCGGGCTCGATGTGTCCGGCGGTGCCGCCGCCCACCACGAGGACGGAGGGTCCGCCGGTGTGGGCCGGGGTCATCGCTCGCGCCCCCGGTGGATGGGGCTCGGCGACTGGCGGGCCCCGCCGTCGGCGGACGGGCGCCGCGGGCGGCCCGCCGCCTGGGCGTCGCGGGCGCGGCCGCGTACGGGGCGGGCCGTGCGACCGGTCATGGCCGTGGCGCCGCGACGTCGGTCGCGGTCGGCGTCCGCCGGGATCGGCATCGACTCGTACGCCGGTCCGCTCGGGGCGCCGCGGCCGGGCCGGGGCGTCGGGGCAGGCTGGGCCGTCCGCCGGGGCGCGGCGGACGGGCGACCGCGGCCGGGCTGCTGCGGCGAGCGGGTGACCGGCTCGCCGTAGCGGCGGGCGCCCTCACTGGACCGGCCGGGGGCGGCCGCGGCGGGGACCGGCCGCTCCGGCGTGTACGGCCGGGGGGCGGGCAACGAGAACCAGCGGCGGCGGCGCGCCGGCGAGCTGAGGATCGCCGAGATGGCCTCGGGCTCGTGGCGCGCGCAGTTGGCGAGCAGCCCCAACGAGGTGAGGGTGACGACGGCGGAGGTGCCGCCGTTGGAGATGAGCGGGAGCTGGAGGCCGGTCACCGGCAGCAGCCCTACGACGTAGCCGATGTTGATGAACGCCTGGAGCACGATCGCGGTGGTGATGGTGCCGGCGAGCAGGCGACGGAACGGGTCCACCGAGCGGAGCGCGATCCGCATCCCCGCCCAGCCCAGGGCCACGTAGAGGGCGACGACGACCGCGGCGCCGAACCACCCCAGCTCCTCGCCGATGATCGCGAAGATGAAGTCGTTGGTGGCCTCGGGCAGGTAGAACCACTTGGCGCTCGACTGGCCGAGGCCCACGCCGAAGAGTCCGCCGTCGGCCAGGGAGAGCATGCCCTGATACGACTGGTACGCCGACCCCTGGGGGTTGGAGAAGTCTCCGACGAACGTGCTCGTGAACGTGCGGATACGCTCGAAGCGGTAGGCGAACGCAGCGGCGAAGACGCCGAACACGATGGCGCCGAAGCCCAGGACGTAGAGGAAGTGCCGGCCCGGGTACCCGGCGAACCACAGGGCGGCGAGCAAGACGACGGTTGTGGCGGTGGCCATGCCGAGGTCCGGGGCGACGACGATGAGTCCGGCGACCACCGCCCAGCCGAGGATCGCGGGGAAGAGCATGTCCAGCCAGTAGCCACTGCGCACGCGGCGAGCGATGACCGAGCAGGCCCAGACGAGAAACGCGAACTTGGCGATCTCGGCGGGCTGGATGTGGAACAGGCCGAGGTTGATCCACCCGCGCGAGCCGTTGACCTCCATGCCGACGCCCGGGATGAGCACCGCGCCGAGCAGGGCGATGCCGGCGAGCAACAGAGGGAACGCCATCGCGCGGACAACCTCGATCCGCACGCGCAGGGCCGCGTAGAAGCCCACCCAACCGATCGCGACGAACATCGCCTGGCGCAGGAAGATGTCGAAAGGGGTGCCGCCGCCCGAGAAGGCCAGAACGTTGGAGCTGGAGAGCACCATGCCGAGCCCGATCACCGTGAGCAGGCACGTGATCACCATGACCACGTGGTACGAGGTGAGCGGGGCGCGGTTGATCGCCGCCAGGGGCGCGGCGATGCGGCCGAGCAGGTCGGGCCGCCCCTCCGCGCCGCGGCCGGATCCCTCGTCGGCAGCGGCGGCGGACGCTCCGGCCCGCCGTACGGGTTCCCTGAGTGTCATTCCTACCTCCCCGCCACGCGACCCACGGCGAGGACGAAGCTGCGCCCGCGGTGGCCGTAGTCGGTGAACATGTCCATCGACGCGGCCGCGGGGGCGAGCAGCACGGTGTCGCCACCGGTGGCCATCCGCGCGGCCTCGGCGACCGCACGGTCCATCGTGTGCTGCGGCTCGTCGGGAGCCGCGGCCCCGTCATCGTCTCCCGAGGGCAGCTCCACGACGGGCACCGTCGGCGCGTGTCGGGCCAATGCCTCCGCGATCCGCCCCCGGTCACGGCCCAGGAGCACGACCCCGCGGAGCACGTCGGCGACCTCGGCGACCAGCGGCTCCACGTCCGCGCCCTTGAGCAGCCCGCCGGCGATCCACACCATCGGGCCGCCGGCCAGCAGCGACGTGCGGGCGGCGTGCGGGTTGGTGGCCTTGGAGTCGTCCACGTAGCGCACGCCGTCGACCGTGTCGACGTGCTCGGCGCGGTGCTCGCCCACAGTGAAGTCGCGCAGCGCGGCGGCCACGTGCTCCGGGCGGGCGCCCACGGCCGCGGCCACCGCAGCGGCGGCCAGCGCATCGAGGATCCCGGCCGGGCCCGGCGGACGAACGTCCGCCGCGGGCAGCAGCGCGGCCTCGTCGTCGTCACCGCCGCCCGACGCGCCGCGCACGGTGAGCACCCCCCCGGACACCCCGTACTCCCCGGGCCCGGGCTCCCCCAGCCGCACGCCGACGTGGGTGGGCGCCGGGGCCGCGGCGAGCAGCCGGGCCGCCCGCGGGTCGTCCACCCCGGCCACCGCGACGCGGCCGGTGAGGACCTGCGCCTTGGCCGCGGCGTAGGACTCCATCGACCCGTGCCAGTCCAGGTGGTCCTCGGCCACGTTGAGCACCACGCCCACGTCGGGCCGGCAGCTCGGCGCCCAGTGGAGCTGGAAGCTCGACAGTTCGGCCGCAAGGACGTCCACCCGCGGCTCGGCGAGCAGCACCTCGGTCACCGGCAGCCCGATGTTGCCGCAGGCGCTGACCGCCAGCCCCGCCTCGAGGCAGATCGCCTCGAGCATCGAGGTGGTGGTGGTCTTGCCGTTGGTTCCGGTGACGGCGAGCCAGGTGCGACGCGGGCCGAAGAGCTCGGCGGCGTCCGCGCGCCACGCCAGCTCGACGTCGCCCCACACGTCGATCCCCGCCTCCGCGGCCGCCACGAGCAGCGGCGAGTCCGGCCGCCAGCCGGGACTCGTCACCACGAGGTCCACCTCGCCGTGGGCGACGAGCTGCGCCGCCCGATCGAGGTCCGCGCCGCCGCAGGCGACGCCGCCCGGGAGCGCGGCGCGGAGCCGTTCCAGCGCCTCGGGTCGGGAGTCCGCCACGACGGGCTCGGCGCCCAGGGCGCCGAGCATCCGGACGGCGCCCGGGCCGGACACCCCAGCGCCCAGGACGAGGACCCGCGTGCCCGCGAGCGCGCGGACGTCGGTCCCCCGGGCCCCGGTGGTCAGCCACGTCATGCCGGTCATCCCGTCGAGTTGGCGAGCCAGTCGCCGTAGAACAGGGCGATGGACAGGCCGCAGGAGATTGCGCAGATGAGCCAGAAGCGGATGGTCACCGTGGTCTCCTTCCACCCACCGTTCTCGAAGTGGTGGTGGATCGGCGTCATCCGGAACGGCCGCCGGCCGGTGGTCCGGAACGCGACGACCTGGATGACCACCGAGACGAACTCGATGATGAACAGGGCACCCACGACCACCATGAGCAGCTCGGTGTGCGAGACCACCGACACGCCGGCTACGAGACCGCCGAGGAACATCGAGCCGGTGTCGCCCATGAAGATCTTGGCGGGCGCGGCGTTCCACCAGAGGAAGCCCAGGCAGGCGCCCAGCGCGGCCGAGCAGAGCACCGCGATGTCCAGCGGGTCGCGCACCTGGTAGCAACCGGACAGGTCCACCTCCGTGTTGCTGGAGAAGCACGAATACCGGAACTGCCAGAAGCTGAAGATGACGTAGGTACCCATCACCATGGCCACGGAGCCGGCGGCCAGGCCGTCCAGCCCGTCCGTGAAGTTGACGGCGTTGGACCAGACAAAGACGAGGGCGACGATGAAGATCAGGAAGACCACGACCGGGAAGGTCACCGCGACGAAATCGCGGATGTAGCTCAGCGAGGTGCTCGCCGGCGTGATCCCGTCGGAGTTACGGAAGCCCAGGATGAGCACGGCAAAGGCGAGTGCGGCGGCCACCTGGCCGACGGTCTTGGAGACGATGCCCAGACCCTTGTTGTGGCGCTTGAACACCTTGAGACCGTCGTCGACGGTGCCCACCACGGCGAGCCCGGTGGCCAGCCCGAGCACGAGCAGGCCGGAGGCGGTGAACCCGCCGCCGCCCACCGTGAACTGGCCGACCAGCCCGGCCGCGATGTAGGCCAGCCACACCGCCACCACCATCGCGAGCCCGCCCATCGTCGGGGTGCCGGACTTGCTCAGGTGGGACTTGGGGCCCTCGATCCGGATCTCCTGACCGAACCCGCGGCGCCGGAAGTACAGGATCAGGACGGGCGTGAGGAAGATGCTCACGACGAACGCCACGACTCCCGCGACGATGATCTGGGTCACTTGCTGTTCTCCTCACCACGCGCCTCGAGCAGGTGCTCGGCGACGCTCCACAATCCCACGGCCTGCGAGGCCTTGACCAGCACGAGGTCCCCGGGTTGCACCCGTTCGTCGAGGAGGGCGACGGCCTCGTCGACGTCCGCGACGTGGTCGGCCTCGCTGCCCCACGACCCCTCCTGGATCGCGCCCTGGAACAGCGCGCGCTGCGGGCGGCCGTGCCCCACCACCACGAGCTGCGAGATGTCCAGGCGCACCAGGAAGCGGCCGACGAGGTCGTGCTCGATCACCGCGTCCTCCCCCAGCTCCGCCATCTCGCCGAGCACGGCCCAGGTGCGGCGGTGTCCCCCGCCCGCGCGCGCCATGAGCGCGAGCGACTTGAGCGCGGCCCGCATCGAGTCGGGGTTGGCATTGTACGAGTCGTTGATCACCGTGACGCCGTCGGCGGTCACGCGCACGTCCATGCGGCGCTGGGAGGCGGCGGTGGCCGTGCCCAGCGCGGCCGCGACGGCCGCCACGTCCATGCCGCAGGCGAGGCCGACGGCCGCCGCGGACAAGGCGTTGCCCACCTGGTGTTCGCCGTGGACGCGCAGAGCGACGTCGGCCCCGCCCTCCGGGGTCACGAGCCGGAAATGGGCGCGGGCCCGGTCGTCGAGCGTCACGGACTCGGCGCGCACCTCGGCCGATCCCCCCACCCCGACGCTCACCACGCGGGCCGCGGTGCGGTCCGCCATGGCCTGGACCCGGTCGTCGTCGCGGGTGAGGACGGCCACGCCGCCCTCGGAGGCCGGCGGCAGGGCCTCGACGAGCTCGCCCTTGGTGGCGGCGATGACGTCGCGTGAGCCGAACTCTCCGAGGTGCGCGGTCCCCACGTTGAGCACCACCCCGATGCGGGGCGGGGCGATCCGGGCGAGGTCGGCGATATTGCCGGGCGCGCGGGCGCTCATCTCCAGGACGAGGAAGTCGGTGGACTCGTCGGCGCGCAGCGCGGTCCAGGGGTGGCCGATCTCGTTGTTGAACGACCCGGGAGGCGCCACGACGGTGCCGGCGGCCGAGAGCACGGCGCCGATGAGGTCCTTGGTGCTGGTCTTGCCGGAGGAGCCGGTCACCCCCACCACGACGAGCCCGTGCTCGGCGACAAGGCGGTCAACGCTCGCCCGCGCCAGCGCGCCGAGGGCGGCGAGCACCGCGGCGCCCGAGCCGTCGGCGTCGGCGGCCAGGGCCATGGCGTTGGTCTCGCGCCGGTCCACGGGCGGCACGACGATCTGCGCGCCATCGGCGCCGTCCACCGGCCGGGCCACGAGGGCGGCGGCCGCGCCGGCCGCGAGGGCACCGGCAACGAAGTCGTGGCCGTCGACCCGCTCGCCGGGCAGCGCGAGGAAGAGGCCGCCGGGGCCGACGCGGCGGGAGTCGAACTCGACGGTGCCCGTCACCACAGTGCCGGGGGCGCCGCCGTGCAGGCGGCCGCCGACGATGTCGGCGATCTCGCCGAGCGTGAGGTCGATCATGGGTGGGAGTCCTCCGTCTCGCCGTCCGTGTGGGTGTCGACGCGGAGCCGGTCGATCTCCTCCGCCGCGCAGACGCGGTCGTCGAAGGGGTGGACCGTGCCGGCCACCTCCTGCCCGGTTTCGTGGCCCTTGCCCGCCACCACGACCACGTCCCCGGACCGCGCCCAGGCGACGGCGGCCGCGATCGCGGCGCGGCGGTCGCCGATCTCCACGACGCGCGTGCCGGGGCCCGCGGCGCCCTCCGCCCCGGCCCGGACCTCGGCACGGATCGCCGCCGGGTCCTCGCTGCGCGGGTTGTCGTCGGTCACCACCACGAGGTCGGCCACCTCCGCGGCCGCGGTGCCCATGAGGCGTCGCTTGCCGGGGTCCCGGTCGCCGCCCGCGCCGAGCACCACGGCGACGCGGCCGTCGGCCTGGGCGCGCACGGACCGGAGCACCGCCGACACCGCGCCCGGCTTGTGGGCGTAGTCGACGAGCACCCGGAAATCCTGGCCGTGGTCGATCGGCTCGAGGCGGCCGGGGACCCGGGCGTCCGCCATCCCGGCAGCGGCGTCGCGCACATCCAGCCCGAGCGCGTCGACGATCGCCAGGGCCACGAGCGCGTTGGCCACGTTGAACCGCCCGAGGATCGGCAGCCGGACCTCCACCGTGACGCCCCGCGGCCCCCACGCGGCGAAGGTCTGGGTGCCGTCCGTGGAGGTGAGGGACTCGCCGGCGGTCCAGTCCGCGTCCCCCTGCGGGTCCGCGGAGACGGTGACGGCGTCGGGCCTGCGCGCGGCGACCCGGCGGCCCCACTCGTCATCGACCACCACGACCGCCTTCTCGGCGGGCCGGACCACCGAGCCCGGGTCGGCGTCCGCGGAGAACAGGCGGCACTTGGCGCGGAAGTAGTCCTCCATGTCCGGGTGGAAGTCCAGGTGGTCCTGGCTGAGGTTGAGGAAGGCGCCGACGGCGAAGCGGGTGCCGTCCACCCGTCCCAGCCGCAGGGCGTGGCTGGAGACCTCGGCGGCCACCGCCCGGGCGCCCGCGTCGCGCATCCGGGCCAGCAGCGCCTGGAATTCCGGGGCCTCCGGTGTGGTGAGCCGGCTCGGCAACACACGGCCGGCCACCCGGCTCCCCGTGGTGCCGATGAGCCCGGCGACGGGCCCGCACGCCTCGATCGCCGCCTCGAGCAGGTAGGAGGTGGTGGTCTTGCCCGACGTTCCGGTGATGCCCACCACGTCGAGACGCTCCGAGGGGTCGCCGGCGACGGCCGCGGAGAGTGCCCCGAGGACCGCCCGCGGACGGTCGTGGACGAGCACCGCCACGTGAGAGGCCACCTCGCCCATCGCGTCGAGCCCGGCGGGATCGGTGAGCACGGCCACGGCCCCGGCGGCGACGGCGTCGCCCGCGTAGGCGGCGCCGTGGGCGCGGGCGCCCGGGAGCGCGGCGAACAGGTCGCCGGGGCCGGCGTCCTGCGCGCGGATCGTGGCACCCGTCACGGTCAGCCGGGCGGATCCGGGGTCGCCGAGGAGGTCCGCGCCGACCGTCTCGGCCAGCTGCTTCGCCGTCGTCATCTCGTCGCCCGCCTCCCTCGTCCTGCCGTCTCGACCCTCCTGTGAACCCGCTACACGCTACCGCGTCCGCGTCCGGTCACCGAGCCTGCAGGACCAGCTCCGGGGTGGGCGCCGACGGCGGGATGTTGTCCCGGTTGACGAGCCAGGCGGCGATGTCGTGGAACAGGGGCGCCGCGGAGGCGCCCAGGACGCCCTTGCTCGGCGCGTCGAGCATGATCGCGATGACGTACCGCGGGTCGTCCGCCGGCAGGATCCCGGCGAAGGTGATCCAGTAGCGCGAGTTGGAGTAGCACGAGCACGCCGGGTCGATCTGCTGCGCCGTCCCCGTCTTGCCGCTGATCTGGTAGCCGGCGACAGCGGCCTGCGGGCCGGTGCCCGCGTCCGGCGGCCCCTGGACGACGGCGCGGAACATGTCGCGGACCGTGCGTGCGGTCTGCTCGCTCACCACGCGCACGCCCTCGGGGCGCTCGGTCGCGTGGACCTCGCCGTCGGGGCTCACGCGCTCGGCCACGATCCGGGGCGGTACCCGGACGCCGTCGTTGGCGATGGTCTGGTAGATACCGGCCATCTGCAGGGTGGTCATGGACAGGCCCTGCCCGATGGGGAGGTTGGCGAACGTGCCGCCCTGCCAGTTCTGCAGGTCCGGGACCAGGCCGTCGGATTCGCCGGCCAGCTCGATCCCTGAGCGCTGCCCCAGCCCGAAGTTGCGGAGGTACTCGGAGAAGGGCTCCTTGCCCACCCGCTGCGCGAGCATGAGCGTGCCCACGTTGGAGGACTTACCGAAGATCCCGGTGGTCGTGTACGGCGTGGGGCCGTGCTCCCAGGCGTCGGAGACGGTGACGCCGTCCATCCGGATGCTGCCGTCCACCGAGTGGACCTCGTCCGGGTCCGTGAGGCCGGCCTCGATCGCGGCGGCCGCGGTGACGATCTTGTTGACCGAGCCCGGCTCGAACGGCGACGTGATCGCCGGGTTGCCCAGGTCCGCGCCGCGCTCGAGCTCCTCCCCGATGCCCACCGCGGGGTTGAAGGTGTTGTCGTTGGCCATCGCCCGGACCTCGCCGGTCTTGGCGTCGAGGACCACAGCAGAGGCGCTGCCCGCGCCGGAGTCGTCCTTGGCGGTCTGCACGGCCTTCTGGAGGTGCCACTGGAGGTCCGCGTCGAGCGTGAGGCGGACCGTGTCGCCGTCGCGGGGGGCCGAGACGTTGCGCAGGGTGCCCGGGATCATCGTGTTGTCCTGGGCCTTGTCGAAGGTCTGGCGGCCGTCCTCGCCGTCGAGCTCGTCGTTGAGCACGGCCTCGATGCCCTGGAGGCCGATGATCTTGCCGTCGTCGCTCTTGGACGTGGCGCCCACGACGTTGGCGGCGAGGGCCCCTCCCGGGTACTCCCGGATGTCAACCCGCTCGGAGCCGATCATGGGGAACTTCTTGGTGATGGAGTTGGCCTGGGTGACGTCGATGTTGCGGACGAGGTAGGTGAACCCGCCCTCGGAGGAGAGTTTGGCCTCGATCTCGTCGCGGTCCACCGCGTCGCCGAGCACGGCGACGAACTCGTCGGAGATGTCCTCGACGAGCTGGTCCCACGTCGGCTTGGTGGGGTCGAGCCGCTTGCGCTCCTCGGCGTTGCGCTGCTCCACGAGCGGCTGGATCGACAGGTCGCGGGCCTCGCGGGTGAAGGCGATGGGGTCACCCCCCACGTCGACGATCGCCCCGCGCGTGGCGGGCAGCACCTGGTGGACCTGCCGCTGACTCTCCGCGCGGGCGGCCAGCTCGGTACCGCCGATAGTCTGCACCCACAGCAGTTTGACCAGGGCGATCGCCATGATCGAGATGAAGGCCGTCCGCATCCACACGAAGCGGCGGTCCGTCGCCGAGACCGACCCCACCCGACCGGAGCGGGTGGGGGGCCGCCCGTCGGCCGATCGTCCCGCGCGCTGGGCGCCCTGGGGGACGCCCGGCCCCCTCCGCGGGGCGCGTCGATCGGTCATGGGGTGGCCTTTCGGGTCGAGACGTCAGTGGAACTGCCCCGGGACCGGGGCGAGTGTCGCCGGGTCGTGGGCCGGCGCCGCGGCGGCCTCGGGGGCCGTCGCCGGGCCGTCCGCGGGCGGGACGGGCTCGGCGGGCGGTGCCGATGGAGCGACCGGGGTCGGCGGGCCCGCGAGCGGCGGATAGGGAACAGGGGCCACCCCCCGCGGAGCCCTGTCCTGGGGCGCCTGGGCGGGCGGTGCGTCGAATCCGTCCCGGGCCGGCGGCTCCGACGGGTCGGACGCTACCGGAGCGGGCTGCAACGGCTTGATCGGCGCGCCGAGGGTGGCCTCGGGCTCCCCGACCACCTCGATGTGGCCGTCGGAACCGCGGGTGAGGATGGGGGCGCTCGCCACCCCGACCATGCCGAGCTTCTCCGCGCGGGTGGCGAGGACCTCAGCCGACCGGGCGCGCTCGTTGGAGGCCCGCAGTGCCTCCATCCTCTCGACCAGCTCCACGTTGGCGTCGCGGGCGTTCTTGAGGTCGTAGGTGTCCTGCGTGGACTGCGCCGAGAGCAGCAGCGTGCCGCCGACGCCCGCGCCGATGAGGACGAGAATCACCACGACGAACGGCACCCGCTGCGCCACTTCGGCCGCGCTGAGCCGGGCAGCGGGCGCCGCCTCGACCCGCCGGCCACGGACGGACCGCGCCGGGCGCCCGCGACGGGGGCCGGCGGTCCGCGGGGGGCGCGGCGGCGCGGCGACGCCCGACGCGGCGGCGCCTGGTCCGGCCCCGGGCGGCCTGGCGTGCGACACCTCACGCGTCGTGGTCCCGGAACCGTCGATCGTGCTCGTCATGCCGTTCTCCCGTCGATTCGCCGGACACAGCGCACCCGGACCGAGGCCGAGCGCGGGTTGTGGTCGATCTCCGTCTGATCCGCCTTCTCCGCCCCGCGGGTCACGGACTCGAACTCGGGTCCGTGACCGGGCAGTTCGACCGGCAGGCCGGCCGGGGTCCGCGACGCCGTCCGCGTGCTGATCTCGCGCTTGACGATCCGGTCCTCCAGCGAGTGGTAGGCCATGAAGACGGCGCGCCCGCCACCGCGGAGCAGGTCCAGGTAGCCCGGCACGGCGTTCTCCACCGCCTCGAGCTCGGCGTTGACCTCGATCCGCAGCGCCTGGAATACCCGCTTTCCCGGGTGACCACCCGTGCGGCGGGCCCCGGCGGGGATGGTGTCGTAGAGCAGCTCGACCAGCTCGGCGCTGGTCGTGAGCGGAGTTGTCCCGCGGCGGCGGACGATCTCGGCGGCGATCTGGCGGGCGAACCGCTCCTCGCCGTAGATCCGGAACACCCGGGCGAGATCGTCCCGCGCATAGGTGGCGAGGACGTCCGCGGCGGTCGGGCCCGTGGTGGGGTCCATCCGCATGTCCAACGGGGCGTCCACCGCGTACGCGAAGCCGCGGTCGGCCACGTCGAGCTGCATGGAGGAGACCCCGAAGTCGAGGAGCACCCCGTCGATCGCCGGCCCGGCCGCGTCGCGGGCGTCGGCGGGGAGGGAGGCGACGACGGCCCCGAAGTCGTCGAAGCGGGCGTGCACGGCGGTGAAGCGGTCGCGGTAGGCGGTGAGCCGGCGGGTCGCCATCTCGAGCGCCTCCGGGTCGCGGTCCACGCCCACGATCCGCAGGTCATCGAACTCCGCGAGCAGATGGGAGGAGTGTCCACCGAGCCCGAGCGTGCCGTCCACCACGACGGGCCGGCGCCCCTCGGAGGCGGCGGCCTCCACGACGGGGCGGAAGAGTTCGATCGTGCGGCCGAGGAAGACCGGGACGTGACCCGAGCGCGCGGCGGGGCGGTCGGGTTCGGCCTGTCCTGGCATCTCGCCTCCCTCGCGTCGGCCGGTCGTGTGCTGCCGGTTGTCGTGGAGCCCCCTGGTCCCCGTCCGGAACCCACCTGGCGTTGGGGAAGTACGTCAGGGTGGTGCCGGGCGGGGGCCGGGGGGCTCCGTGCTCCGCGCCGTCCTGCTCTCGTCTCGGTCCGTCTCGTCCTCCGCCCGTCCCCGGTCTCTAGAACTCGATCCCGAGGGAGGTGCCCTCCATCTCGGAGAACACGGGCAGGTTCTCCGCGTTGTAGCGATCCCAGGCCTGTGCGTCCCAGACCTCGAGTCGCTCGCCGAGGCCGTTGACCACGCAGTCCTTGTCGAGGTTCGCGTAGGCGCGCTGGCTCGCCGGGATGGTGACCCGCCCCTGCGAATCCAGCTGCTGGACTTCCGCACCGCTCACCAGGAGCCGGAAGAACGCCATGTGCTTGGCACTGAGGTTGGCGGTCGGCCGGACCTTGCGGACCAGTGCGTCGAACTCGTCTTCCGGGAAGACCGAGAGCGTGTTGGTGAACCACCCGCACACCACCACCCCGTCCGCCAGGCCTGGCCTGAACTTGGCGGGGATCGTCAGTCGTCCCTTGTCGTCGAGCTTGGGCCGGTGTGTCCCGTACCCGACGAAGGCTCGTTCGCGTCCGGAGTCGGCGAGATCGGTGTCGGTCACCCGCCACCTCCTGGGTCCAGGCCCTCCCCCCGGGTCCGCCGTCGCGGCCGGGGAGGTCGGAAATCTCCGTCGAGCTCCTTGCGCTCCCCACTGTACCCCACTTTCCCCCACACACAAGGATCGTTCCCCACTTCTCCCCACAAGCATTCATTTCTGCAGGTCAACGCGGCTACTGCGCGGAAAAATTGGCGGAATCTCCACGGCGCCCCGGCGTGGCGCGCCCAACAGGACTCGTCTCGCCGGGACTTATGAGGCATATGATGATCAGTGTGACAGGGAGGCGCCCTCAGGTGGGGAGAAGTGGGGTCACGGAGTGGGGCGCGGTGGGAGGCCCCGTGGAGCGGACCGTGGAAAGGGAGCGGGGCGGCCGCCGGCCCCCGAGAAGACGAGAGAGGGGCGAGCGCCGAAGCGCTCGCCCCTCTCGGGAGGTCTCTGTGGGTCCGCTAATGCTCGAAGCGGCGGCGGAAGCGGTCCTCCATACGAGACGAGTAGGACTGCCCGTCCCCCGACCTGCCGCCTCCGCGACCCGGGCCGGAAGCACGTCCGCCCTGCCGCGTGCCGCCGCGGGGGCGGGCCGCACCCTGGGGCGCCGACCGCATGGCGAGGACGCCGGCGCCGAACATCACGAGGAAGCCGATGAGGCTCACGAACGGGAACCACCCCGTGTTGAGCGTGAGGACGAGACCGCCGATGAGGAGGGCTAGCCCGAGGACGCCGAGCAGCACGACGAGCCCGGTGGGCCGGGCTGCTCCGGTCGGCCGGGTCTTACGGACGGACGAGGCGAACTTGGGGTCCTCTGCGTAGAGTGCGCTCTCGATCTCGTCGAGCATGCGCTGCTCGTGCTCTGAAAGTGGCACGACGACCTCCTCCGGGTGCTCGGACGACACGGGCGCTGGTGGCTCGATCGAGGGGATGGTTGACGGACGGATGCCCCGCCGACCGGTTTCCCACCATCATACGAGCGGCGCGGCGCGAGGACCACCCGAGTTCCCGGTACACGCGGGCGAGCTGCCCGGGGAAGTCAGGCCGCGGGGCCCAACATCCCCAACCGCTGGTCGACGAGGTCGAGGAACCGCCCCACCGCCCAGAGGAAATCGTCCGCCATCCGGGCGTCGATCCGCCGCGGAAGCCCGTCCTCGACCGCCGCCGCGAGCCGCGAATACCCGGCGAACACGCGTGCCCACTCCCCCAGCTCGGTCACCTCCGCCTCCAGCCGGTGCCACACGTCCGCGGGCCCCCGCCGCCGCGGGCCGGGAGCGAGCAGGGCCGACGCCGCCGTCCGGGCTGCCCGGTACGCCTCGAGGAAGGTCTCCTCGGGGGACCGAGCCGCCACTGCACGCCCGCGATGCACCTCAGCCCGGCCGGCACGCCCCAGCGCCAGCGGGGTCCCCACAACCGGCCGCCCCGTCGTCACCGCCACCACCGTCACCACCTCTTTCCTCTCCGACTCCGCACGGTATCGGCGGGGTACGACACAACCGCGCCGACGAGGGGCGGCGGCGTGATGAGATGGAGGCGATGGACACCGTGATCTCCCGGCTCGACCCCGGGGACTTCCGCGACCGGCTGCCCGAGGCACTCGGCGTCTACGTGGACGCCATGGGGTACCCGACGCAGGTGGTCCGCTCCCGCGCCCCGGCGTGGATGGAGCACAGCCATCGCGAGGGCTGGTCCTGCGTCGCCGCGTTCGACCCGCCGCGTCGCCGCCTCATCGGCCACGCCCGCGGCCCGCTCGTGGGCATCTGTTACGGCTACCGCGGCGCGCCCGGGCAGTGGTGGTACGAACAGGTCTCGCGCGGTTTGCGCGACCACGACCACCACCTCCCCGAGGACTACGTCGAGCTCACCGAACTCCACGTGGCCCCCTCCCACCAGGGCCGGGGTCTGGGGACGATGCTGCTCACCGAGTTCCTCTCGGACCGGACCGAACCGGTGGTGCTGCTCTCCACCCCCGAGGTCGACGACGAGGCCAACGGCGCCTGGCGCCTGTACCGCTCCCACGGCTTCACCGACGTCCTCCGCGACTACCGTTTCGACGGCGACGCGCGTCCGTTCGCGGTCCTGGGCCGCCCCCTCCCCCTGCTCGAGGCGCGGGAGTGAGCGCGCGGCACGACGTCGTGGTGGTGGGCTCCGGCCACAACGGGCTCGTCTGCGCCGCGTACCTCGCCCGCGCCGGGCTCGACGTCCACGTGGTGGAACGCGACACGGTCCTCGGCGGCGCGACGTCCACCGTCGAACGCTATCCCGGGCACCGCACCGACCGGGGGTCCTCGGCCCACCTCATGATCCGCCACACCGGCATCCCCGAGGAGCTCGACCTGGCCGCGCACGGCCTGCGCTACGTGGACTGCGACCCGTGGGGCTTCGCCCCGGCCCCGCCCGGCGAGGACGCCCCGCCGATCGTCTTCCACCGCGACCTCGACGCCACCTGCGCGAGCATCGCCTCGGCCTGCGGGGCCCGGGACGCCGACGCCTACCGTCGCTTCGTCACCCGGTGGGATGTGCTGGCCGGCCGGATGATGGCCGGCTTCGGCGTCCGTCCCACCGCCGCGGGCCTCGGGGCGGCGTTCCTCGGCCGCGAGGACGTCCGCGACCCCTTCGGTGCCGTCCAGGCCTTCCTCTCCTCCGGCGACGCCCTGCTCGACGCGACCTTCGACTCCGAGCGCCTCAAGGCCGCGCTCGCGTGGTTCGGTGCCCAGTCCGGTCCGCCCATGTCCCACCCCGCCACGGCGCCGATGGTCGGATTCGCGGCGCTGATGCACCGGATCCCGCCGGGCCGCGCGATCGGCGGATCGGGGGCCCTCGCCGACGCCCTCGTCTCCGCCGTCCGCTCCCGCGGCGGCACCGTGTCCCCGGGTGCGGGCGCCACGGCCATCCGGCGGGCGGGGGGCGGCTGGCGCGTCGACACCGAGGACGGCCGTGCGCTGCGCTGCCGTGCCGTCGTCGCCGCCTGCCACGTCCACACCACGCTCGACCTGTTGGCCCACGAGCTGCCCGCGACCCGGCTCGAGGGGTGGCGCCGGCGCATCCGCCCCGGATTCGGCCTGGGGATGGTGGTCCGGCTGGGCACCTCCGCGCTACCCCGGTACCCGGGCGTGCCCACCGAGACCAGCGCACACGGCCTCCAGTTGCTCGTCACCGACCGGCGCCGGCTCGACCACCGGTACGGAGTCGCGGCAGCCGGCGGGCTCGACGCGGACCCGGCGGTCCTGGCCATGAGCTTCAGCGCCCTCGACCCCTCGCTCGCCCCACCGGGACGCCACGAGCTCACACTCTGGTCGCAGTGGCACCCCCGGCACCTCGCCGACGGGACCGCGTGGTCGGCGGCCGGCGACGAGGAGGCCGACCGGATCGTCGCCGGACTCGAGCGGTTCGCCCCGGGCTTCACCGACACGATCGTCCACCGGCACGTCCAGACACCGGAGGACCTGGAGACCGAGCTAGGCCTGATCGGCGGGAACGTCATGCACGTGGAGATGTCCCTCGACCAGATGCTGCCGATGCGCCCCCACCCCGACCTCCGCGGGCACGCCGTGCCCGGGGCCGACGGCGTGTTCCTCGCCGGCGCCTCCACCCACCCCGGCGGCGGCGTGATCGGCGCGAGCGGCCGGACCGTGGCCGGTCTCGTCGGCCGCCGTCTCGGCACGTCGGTGCGACGCCTCCGGCGTCCACGGGCACAATGACGGGCGTGACCGTGCAGCACCCCCACTCGTCCGCGGCGTCCGCGGCGGGACGCGCCCGCACCCCGCGCCGCCTCGTCGGCCTGGCGGGGGCCGTCGTCCTGCTCTTCGTCCTCACCGGCTGCCTGCAGCTCAACGTCCAGATGAGCGTCCGCAAGGACGACACGGTCTCGGGTCGGATCCTCGTGGCGGGCGACCAGGTCGCGGAGTCCACGGACCTCGACCGGCTCTCTCCCCCGTCGGGGCTCGAGCAGAAGGTCCGCATCACCCCGTACACCGCCGACGGATTCTCGGGCCGCGAGATCTACTTCACCCAACTCACCTTCGCCGAGGTGGACACGCTGGCCCAGGCCGTGGACATCGAGGGGGCCCGGCCGTACACCATGTCCTTCCGCCGCAGCGGGGACACCGTGGCCTTCACCGGCTCGGTGGACCTCTCGGGCGTCCCCGAGGACCGGGCGGAGTCGGCCTCCACGCGGGTGGACCTCACGTTCCCCAACCGGATCACCGAGACCAATGGCTCGCTCGGCGGCGGGAACTCAGTGAGCTGGACGCCGGCGCCCGGCTCCATCACCCGGATGCAGGCCTCGACCGACTACCCGGACCCGGCCACCCGCGGGTTCGCGGTGTGGATGATCGTCGGCATCGGCGCCGCCCTGCTCGTGTCGATCGGCACGGTCCTCGCCGCACGCACGTCTCGAGCCCGGTCGGACCGCCTCGTGCGCTGAGGTCCGCCCTCAGTTCAGGACCACACCACCGGCGACGCCCGGCGCCGGCGCCATCGAGAGGTTGGCCAGCACCTCCTGCGTGGCGCGGGAGAAGTTGAGGGTGTTGAAGTGCAGGCAGGGCGCGCCCTCGGCGATGAGGCGCTCGCACAGCTGCGTGGCGAACTCGATCCCCACCTCGCGGACGGCAGCGCGGTTCTCCTCGGGGCCGTCGCCGGCGGCGGTCTGCAGGCGCGCCGCCAGATCGTCGGGCAGCGCGCAGCCGGAGAGCTCGACCATGCGGCGCACCTGGCGCAGGCTCGTCACGGGCATGAGCCCGGGGATGACGGGCTTGGCGCCCTGCTCGGGGTCGGCGGCGACCACGCGGTCGCGCAGCCGCAGGTAGTCATCCACGTCCCAGAACATCTGGGTGATGGAGTACTCGGCGCCGGCACGAAGCTTGGACACGAGCACGTCGGTGTCGTGGTCGAGGTCGCGGGCCCGGTAGTGACCCTCCGGGAAGGAGGCGACGCCCACGTGGAAGTCCCCGGCCTCGTGGATGAGCCGGACGAGCTGCTCGGCGTAGAGCAACCCCTCCGGGTGCGGGGTCCACTCGCCGAGCGGGTCGCCGGGCGGGTCCCCACGCAGCGCGAGGATGTTGCTGACCCCGGCACGCCCGTAGGACTCGATCATCTCGCGCAGTTCGGAGACCGGGTGCTCGACGGCGGTGAGGTGGGCGATGGGGACCAGGTCCGTCTCCCGCACGACGCGTTCGACCACCCGGACCGTCCGGTCGCGGGTCGACCCGCCCGCTCCGTAGGTCACGGAGACGAACGCGGCCCCGAGCTCGGAGAACACCTCCGCGGCGCGCCACAGCCGGTCCTCGGCCGCCTCGTCGCGGGGCGGGTAGAACTCGACGGAGAACGGGACGCGGGGGGTGGTCGCCGCGGCGATCCGGTCCACGATGCTCGGGTGCCGGCCGCCGCTCACCGGGTCGGAGTGGGGTCGAATGGTCACCGGCCCAGGGTAGCCGGGCCGCACGGGGAGTCGGCCACCACCCGGCGTCTAGGCTGGGGCCGACGAGGGTCCCGGACCGGGACCGGGAGGGACGGTGACGGTGGCGGCGACTGGTCGGGACGACGACGACGGGGTCCGCGCCCCGGGGACGGCGGACGGCGAGCGAGTCCAGGCCGCGCTCCGGAGGCACCTGGCGGCCCGCCGAGAGGTCGTCGCCGGGGTCGACCCCGGGGTCGACCGGCTCGCCGGTCTCCTGGCCGACTTCGTGCTCGACGGCGGCAAGCGGATGCGCCCGCGGTTCGCGCTCGCCGGCTGGGCGGCGGCTGGTCCCGACGAGGGGTCGGCGCCTGACGAGGTCGTGGCCGCGTGCGCGGCGCTCGAGCTCATCCAGGCCTGCGCGCTGGTCCACGACGACATCGTGGACGCCTCCGACACCCGCCGGGGCCGGCCGACGGTGCACCGCGCGACCGAGGCCGTCCACCGCGAGAACTCCTGGGACGGGGACGCCGCGCGCTACGGCGTTTCCCAGGCGATCCTCCTCGGCGACCTGGCACTGACCTGGGCGGACGAGATGTTCGTGGGGTCGGGCGTCGAGCCCGAGGCCCTCGGTCGGGCCCTCGGGCCGTGGTACGCCATGAAGACCGAGGTTCTCGCCGGGCAGATGCTCGATGTCCTGGCCGAGGCCTCCGGCGCCACCGACGAGGAGACGCCCCGGCGCGTCAACCGCTACAAGACGGCGGCGTATACGGTGGAACGCCCGGTGCACATCGGCGCCGCGCTCGCCGGCGCCCCCGACGAGACGGTCCGCGCCCTTCGCGAGTTCGGGGTCGCGGTGGGGCAGGCCTTCCAACTGCGCGACGACATGCTCGGCGTCTTCGGGGACCCGGAGGTCACCGGCAAGCCCTCGGGCGACGACCTCCGCGAGGGCAAGCGGACACTGCTCCTGGCCCGGGCCGTGGGCCTCGCCGGCGCCGACGACGGCGAGTTCCTGCTCTCGGTCCTGGGGACCGAGCCCGACCCCGACGCGCTCGACCGGGCCCGGACGATCCTCGTGGGCTCGGGCGCGGTGGCCTCCGTCGAGGCGGAGATCGACGCCCTCATCGCCCGCGCGCTCGAGGCGATCGGATCGGAGGCGGTGAGCCCCCACGGCCGCCGGGCCCTGCGCGACCTCGCCGACGCGGCGACCCGCCGGCGGTCATGACGGACTCCCCTGCGACCGGGGACCGGCGGGCGGCGTCGCACGCGCGGCTCGTCGCGGGCGTGCGTGCCGCGCTGTCCGGCCCTTCCGGCCCCGCCCTGTGGCGGGGCGTGGCCGGATCGACGCTGCTCATGCTGGGCGGGTTCGGTGCCGGTGCCGTGCCCGTGGACGGCGGGGTCGCGGCCGCGATCGGGCTGCCGGGCTACACCTTCGGCCACGGCGAGGTGCTGGCGCTCGTCCTGGTGTGGACCGGCGTGGCACTCCTGACAACCTCGTGGCTCGCACTCGGGCCGCGGGCGGTGGCTGGCCGGCTGCCGATGCGGGACGCGGTGTGCGCCACGGCCCTGTGGTCGGCCCCGCTGCTGCCTGCGGTGCCGCTGTTCAGCCGGGACGCGTGGTCCTACCTCGCCCAGGGCGCGATGGCGTCGGCCGGCGTCTCCCCCTACGAGTTCGGCCCCGAGGCACACCCCGGGCCGTTCACGGACGAAGTGAGCCCGGACTGGCGCGCCACGGTCACACCCTACGGCCCCCTCCACCTGCTTCTCATGCGCGGTGTCGTCGCCCTGTCCGGCGGCGACCCGACCGTGGGCGTGTTCGTCCTGCGGATACTGGTGCTCTTCGCGCTGGCTGCGCTCGCCGCGCTCATCGTGGCGGCCGCCCGGCGGGTGGGCGTGCACGCCGGGGCGGCGGTCTGGGCGGCGACCGCCTCGCCGCTCGCGATCGTCCACCTCTCCGGCGGTCTGCACAACGAGATCTTCCCGCTGGCCGCGTGTGTGGCGGCCGTGGTGCTCGCCCTCGACGGCCGGCGCCTCGGTGCGGGTGCGGCGATCGGTGTGGCGGTGGCGGTCAAGGCCACGGCCGTCGTGGTGGCGCCGTTCCTCCTCTGGATCCTCCTCGCCCGGCGCCGGCGCTCGGCCGGCGGTCGGCCGGTCCCGCGGGCCTGCGCGGACACCGCCCTCGGGGGCGTGACCGCCGCGGCCGTCCTCGTGGCGATCAGCGTGGCCTCCGGCACCGGCACCGGCTGGCTCGACGCGCTCGCGGTGTCCGACCGGGTCGTCAACTACCTCAGCCTGCCGACGGCGGTGGCGCACCTGGTCCACGCGTTCCCCGGCACCCCGGGATTCGAGGACGTCCTCGCCCCGGCCCGGACCGGCGGACGAGTGGTGCTCGCCGGAGCCCTGGTGGTCGCGTGGTGGGCGCACCGGCGGGGGACCCGCGAGGCGTTGCGCGGGATCGTGGTGGCGCTGCTGCTGTTCGTCCTGCTCAACAGCCTCGCGTGGCCCTGGTACCACGTCTGGGTGGCGGGATTCTGGATGCTCGCGCGGCCGGGCGGCCGGGTCACGACGGTCGCCGTGGCCGCCACGGTGTTCCTCGCCCTGGTGATCGGTCCCAACGGGTCCACGAGTCTCTACAGCCCGCCACTGGTGGTGGCCGCGCTCCTCGCCGCGGTGGCCGCCGCCTGGTGGTGGGCCCGCGCGACCGCCGACGACGGCGGACCGCCGACCGACGTCAGAACGCCATCGCCTGCGCGCGCCGCATGACCTCACGGGCGCGATGACCGTGCAGCGCGGCGACCGGGCGGCCCGGGAGCGACTCGTCCTCCTCGAACAGCCAGCGCAACACCTCGTCGTCGCGATACCCGCCGTCCCGCAGGACGGCGACGAGCCCCGGCAGGAAGCGGAGCACCTCGTCGTCGTCGTCGAGGAACGTCGCCGGCACCACCAGGTGTCGATCCCGCCGGACGGCGAGCAGCGCGCCGTCCCGGAGCAGGTCGTGGACCCGGGTCACCGGGATGCCCAGCCGGTCGGCCACCTCGGGCAGGTCGAGGACCTCGACGTCGGCGGGCAGGACGTCATCGGAGTGCGGAACAGTACTCACGCGCTACACGTTAGTCACAGGTGCACACCAGGGCACCACCGCGCGACCCCGCCCGGGGCCACCCCATGCGCGGGGGCCGGAGAGGAGAATGGGCGACATGAGCACTCCCGACGGCCCCGTGATCGGACCCGGTTCCCTGCTCGAGGGGCGGTACCGGCTCGACGCGGTGATCGCGCGGGGCGGGATGTCGACGGTCCACCTGGCCACCGACGAGCGGCTCGATCGCCACGTCGCGGTCAAGCTGCTCGACCCGGCGCTGGCCGGCGACCGCGCGTTCGTGGACCGGTTCACCCTCGAGGCGCGCTCGGCCGCCCGGCTGTCCGACCCGAGCATCGTCCAGGTCTTCGACCAGGGCGTCGAGGACGGCACCGCCTTCCTCGTCATGGAGCTCGTCCCCGGGGGCACCCTCCGCGAGCTGCTCGACGAGCGCGGCCCCATGCCGCCGTACGCGGCCGCCGCCGTCCTGCGGCCGCTGCTCGGCGCGCTGCGCGAGGCGCACGACGCGGGCCTCGTCCATCGCGACATCAAGCCGGAGAACGTACTCATCTCGTCCACGGGGGTGGTCAAGCTCGCCGACTTCGGGCTGGTCCGGGCCGTCGCCGAGTCGCGTGCCACCTCCCGCAGCGTGGTGATGGGCACCGCCGCCTACCTGTCCCCCGAGCAGATCGCCGGCGACGACACCGACAGGCGCTCCGACCTGTACTCCCTGGGGGTTCTCGCCTACGAGATGCTCACAGGTGAGCCGCCGTTCAGCGGGGACACCTCACTGGCCGTGGCGTACCGGCGCCTCGACACCGACGTGCCCGCCCCGTCCGATCACGCCGACTCCGTCGCCGAGGACCTCGACCACCTCATCCTGCGGGCCACCCGGCGCAGCCGCGAGGACCGCTACCCCGACGCCGCCGCGATGCTTGACGACCTGGACCGGGCCGCCGCGGTCGGCCGGTTCCCCTCCTACGTGGTGCCCGCGCCCCGCCAGTCCTCGTGGTCGCGGGCCCGGGCCGCAGCCGCCTCGCGAACGGGGCCGGGCGGCGAATCCGAGTTCGACGCCGCCGACCGTGAGAGCGGCGAGGCCCTGACCCGCCGGGACGGGCCGGTCCCCACCCGGGTCCACACCCGGGCGATCCCGCCACAGCACCCGGCCCCCGGACCCCCGCACGAGCCCTGGCGCGGGCAGGGCCACGGGCACGCGGCGGTGGCCGAGCGGTCCCGCGCCGACCTCGACTCCCCCGCGGGCCGGACCCCCGTCCGGCCGCGCCGGGGGCTGGGGCTGCTGTGGCTGCTGTTGGTCCTCGCCGCGGCGGTCGCGGTGGCGGTGGCCGGCTGGTGGCTCGGCTCCGGCCGTTTCGCCACCGTCCCCTCGGTCCAGGGCATGTCGGTGGGCCAGGCGACCGAGGTGGTGTCCGCCGTCGGTCTCGTCGCCGAGACCCGGGACGCCTACAGCGACGAGGTCCCCCGCGCCGGGCTCGTCGGCACCGACCCCACCGCCGGCACCCGCCTACCCAAGGGGGACACGGTCGCCGTGCTCGTCTCCGCGGGACGCCCCGTCGTCCCCGAGGTGGGCGCCCGGCGGGACCTCGACTCCGTTTCCCAGCTTCTGCGCGACACCTCGCTGGAGCCGGTCCGCGGCGGCACCGAACACTCCGACACCGTGCCCGTGGGCGAGGTGGTGACCCTCGACCCGAGTCCCGGTACCACGGTCTCCGTGGGCTCCCGCGTGGCGATGCTCACCAGCTCCGGCCCCGCGCCCGTCGCCGTCCCCGACGTCACCGGGCTCGAGGAGGACCAGGCCCGCACCGCGCTCGAGGGCGCCGGGCTCGCGGTGGGGCGGATCGAGGCCGTGTTCGACGAGGAGGTCGACCGGGGCCGGGTGGTGGGCACCGACCCGGAGTCCGGCACCGACATTGCGCGGGGCGACGCCGTCACCCTCCGCGTCTCCAACGCCCTCACCGTTCCCGACGTACGCGACATGCCCGAGGACGAGGCGCAGGAGGTCCTGTCGCAGGCGGGCTTCACCGTGGTCCGCGACGCACCGGAGACGGACCGGCGGATCACCGACGGCCGGATCGTCCGCAGCGACCCGCCCGCCGGGCGGCGCGTGGACCCCGCGAACGCGGTGGTGCGGATCGTGCCCTCGGACTCCGTGAGCGTGCCCATGGTCCTGGGCTCGCGGGCCTCCGACGCCCAGCGGACGCTCCGGGAGGCCGGGCTGGAGGCGACGATCGACACCGGGACGGGCCGGGGCATCGTCTACGGGCAGACGCCGCTGCCCGGGCGGGTGGTGCAGCGCGGCACCACCATCGAGCTCGACGCGGTGGGCTGAGCCCGGGTCAGTTGCGGAGCATCTCCGCGACGAGGTAAGCCAGCTCGAGGGACTGCTGGGTGTTGAGTCGCGGGTCGCAGGCCGTCTCGTAGCGGCCCGCCAGGTCGAGGTCCGAGATGTCCTGGGCGCCGCCGAGGCACTCCGTGACGTCCTCGCCGGTGAGCTCGATGTGGATGCCGCCCGGGTGCGAGCCGAGGTCGCGGTGCACCTCGAAGAAACCCTGCACCTCGTCGATGATCCGGTCGAAGTGCCGGGTCTTGTAGCCGTTGGTCGTGGAGTGCGTGTTTCCGTGCATCGGGTCGCACTGCCAGATCACCTTGTGGCCACTCGCCTCGACCGCCTCGACGATCGGCGGAAGCGCGTCGCGCACCTTGTCGTTGCCCATGCGGGAGACCAGGGTGAGCCGGCCCGGGCGGTTACGCGGGTCGAGCTTCTCCACGTACTCCACGGCGAGCTCCGGCGTCGTGGTGGGGCCGATCTTCAGGCCGATCGGGTTCTCGATGAGCGAGGCGAACGCCACGTGGGCGTCGTCGATCCCGCGGGTCCGCTCCCCGATCCACAGGTAATGCGCTGAGAGGTCGTAGAGTCCCTGGTCGGCGTCGCCGCTCAGGCCCGTGCCGTCGTCCCCGAGCCGCAGCATGGCGCGCTCATAGTCCAGGACCAGCGCCTCGTGCGAGGAGAAGATGTCGGCGGACCGCAGGTTCTCGTCGGAGACGCCGCAGGCGTCCATGAAGCGAAGGCCGCGGTCGACCTCCGCGGCGAGCGCTTCGTAGCGTGCACCCGCCGGCGAGTCGGCCACGAACTCCATGTTCCACTCGTGGACGCGGTGCAGGTCTGCGGTGCCCGAGGCGGTGAGCGCCCGGACGAGGTTCATGGCCGCGGCCGCGTTGGCGTACGCGCGGACCAGGCGGGACGGGTCGTGCGCGCGCGCCGCCTCGTCGGCCTCCAGTCCGTTGACCATGTCACCACGGTAGGACAGCAGCCCGGCGGCGTCGCGGTCCGCTGACCGCGGCTTGGCGTACTGACCGGCGATCCGGCCGACCTTGACCACGGGCATCGAGGCGCCGTAGGTGAGGACGACGGACATCTGCAGCAGCGTGCGGATGATGCCCTTGATGTGAGGCTCGGTGTTGGCCTCGAACGTCTCGGCACAGTCGCCGCCCTGGAGCAGGAAAGCCCGGCCGTGCGCCACCTCGGCGAGGCGGTCCGACAGGTGCTCGACCTCGGACGGCACACAGATCGGCGGGACGCTCTCGAGCACTTTGCGCATGGCCTCGGCGTGCGCCGGGTCCCACGAGGGCTGCTGCAGGGCCGGCCGCGAGAGGGCGTCGGCCAGTCGCCGACCGAGGTCCCCCGGAAGCGGCGGCAGGTCGGGAAGCTGCGCGATGTCGACGTCGACGGTCCAGTTGCTCACACGGGGAGGATACGTCGCCGCCGTCACCGGGCACCAACCCGGCCGCGACCTACAGTCCCAGGTGAGGCGCCGCGGCGGCGATCGCGCGGAAGCGCGTGAGCACGTGGCGTGCGTCCGCGAGGGCGTCGTGGGCACCGCCGGGCTGGGTCGGCAGGTCCGGCGTGCCGGCGAACTCCCACAGTTGCCGCACGTCGCGGGTGAAGCGCGGCATCGCGGCGGGCAGCGCGGTCATGTCGCCCCACAGCTGGCACACCGCCACGTGGTCGTACGCCCCGATCCACGCCCAGAGCTCGACCGGCCCCGAGATCGGCGCGGTGAGGAAAGCGTAGAGCTCGTCTCGGATCCGGGCGCGCGACATCCACTCCCGCCCCGACGGGTTGGGCAGCTTCGGCAGGACATTCCGGCGCACCCACGGGCCCGCCGCGGCCTCGTCGAACTCGGTGGACACGGCGTAGAACTCGCGCCCGTCCTCGGCCACGACCCCCACCGAGACGAGGTCGATGACGGTGCCGTCCTCGATGAACTCGCAGTCGTAGAAGTAGCGCACGCCTCAGCGCTGCTCGTCGCCCGGCTGGTCCAGGAGGTTGTGGCCGGACTCGCGTAGCGCCTGTAGCCGATTCTTCTCGTCGGCCCCGTAGGTGTCGTGGACATACTCCTGCCCGGTGAGCGCCTGGATGCGCCGCATGAGCTCGTCGGTGATCTCACGCTCGGCGGCGCGGTCTCCCACGCGGTCCGCCCAGGCGGCGGTGTCGAGCGGCTCGCCGATCCGCACCCGCACGCGGGCAGAGAGCGAGAACCGCCGGATCCGGCGCACGTACTCGTCGGTGCCGATCACGCCCACGGGGACGATCGGCACGCCCGCCCGCATGGCGAGCCGGGCGGGCCCCGTCTTGCCGCGGTAGAGACGGCCGTCCGGCGAGCGGGTCCCCTCGGGGTAGATGCACAACAGCTCGCCGGAGGAGAGCACCTCTAGGCCGGCGTCCAGTGCGGCCTGCGCGGAGTCGGCGTTGGTCCGGTCGATCGGATGCTGGCCGCTGCCCGCGAAGAACCAGCGGCTGAGCATGCCCTTGATACCGGTGCCGGTGTAGTAGTCGCTCTTGGCCAGGAAGGTCACCCGGCGAGGCGCGACGAGCGGCATGAAGAGCCAGTCGGCCACCGACAGGTGGTTACCGACCAGCAGCGCGGGACCGGACGCCGGGAAGTTCTCCCGGCCCTCGAACGTCGGCCGCCCGGTCACCCGGAGAAACGGACCGATCAACACGTACTTCAAGAGCCAGTACAGCATCGCGGGTTCCACTCCTCGCCGGTGGTCGGGATCGTGCTCGGGGTTGAGGGAATACTACCCGGTGCGGTCGGCCGAACCGGTCGGGACGAGGTGAGCCGGCCACAGCGCCGGGTCGGGCACGAAGCTCGCCACCACCGCACCGGCATCTCCGTCGTGGACGGAGTCCACGAGGATGCAACGCGCGAGTAGCGGGGGCAGCGGGAGCGCGGCACGGAAACCGTCGAGCTCGAGCCGCAGCCGGTCACCCTCGACGGTGATCGGCGCGGTGGGCGGGTCGGGGACGGCTAGCGTGGCGCGGAAGCCCCCCTCGCCGTCAGGGGTCACCTCGGGGGTGACGGCGCCGCGGGCCAGCGCCGCCAGCCGGGCCGTCCGCTCCGGTGAGGCACCCAGGACGAGCACCTCGACCGGCCCGGCGAGGAAGTCGGTGACGTCACCGGCCATCAGGGACAACCGGTGGGCCTCCTGTACCCGCAGGTCGGCCCGGTCGCCCGCCGCCATGGACGAGAACCGCACGTGGGCGGGCCACCGGGACTCCACGAACGCCGCGAGCTCACCCGTCGCGGCGATCCGGCGGACGGCCGCGAGGTCGCCGTCGAGCTCGATCACCACCACGTCCCACGCACCGGCGGCGGCGGCCCGGCGGGCGTACTCCCACCCCAAGACCGCTGCGAGCGGGGCGTCGCTGCCGGTGGTCAGCGCGGCGAGCACGTCGTCGTCGGGGTCCGTGGCACCCGAGCGGTACGCCTCGAGCCGGGCGACAGGGTCGTCGGCACGGACCTCCACCGGCCCCTCGTCGGAGGTGTCGAGCCGGGCGTCAACCGCGGAGGGGTGCGCCGTGAGGACCAGCGCGGTGCCGCCGTCCGCCAGCAGCAGGTCGCCGATCGCCTCCGAGCGGTCCCGGATGTCGCCGCCCAGGACCACCACGACCCGGCCGGCGGTCATCGCGCCTCCACCCGGCGCTTGAGCTCGCTCAGCGCGGCGCCGATGATGCGCCGTTCCGCGCGGCTGCGGAGCCGACCGATCACGGGCACCATCAGTTCCAGCTCGAGGCGATAGTCGACCTGGGTCCCGTCCCCGACCGGGGCCAGCCGATACGACCCGGTCTGCGACCGCATGAGAGTAGAGCTCTCCAACCGCCATTCGACGCTGCGGCCGTCCGCGGACCATGAGTACTGCAGTACGTACTCGTCGGTGATCGCCCCGGCGTCCAGCTCGAACCGCACCCGGTCGGGGCGGTCGTCGGCCCCCACGGACAGCACCTCGGCGGCCGTGATCGACTCCGCCCACTCGGGGTACCCGGCGAAGTCGGCGATGACGTCCATGACGACGTCGACCGGCGCGTCCACCACCGTGAAGTCGCTGGTCGGCAAGACCTCGGGGGGACCGTTGTCCTCGCTCATGCCACCAAGCTTCACACATCGCGCCGCGGCGTGTCCCGGCGGTGCCGGGTGACAGGACGGAGGGCCTGTTCCGGGCGGTCGTCGCGCACGGCCCCCCGCGGCGATAAGGTGTCCCCACCGCTTACCGCCGTCCGGTCGAACTCTTCAGCGAATATGGCCGGTGGCTCCACCAGGAGGACCCCTCATGCGCGAATACGTGGCCGTTCCCGCCGACTTCTCCGTCCCCGACGACTGGTCCTGCGTGCAGTCCGCGTACGACCGGGCGGCCCGGACGCCCGATCACGTGGCCTTCCGCCGGCCCGTGGACGGCCGCTGGGTCGACGTCACCGACCGCGAGTTCGCCGACACGGTCCGCGCGGTGGGCCGCGGCCTCGTCGCCGCGGGGATCGAGCCTGGCGACCGCGTCGCGCTCCTGTGCTCGACCCGCTACGAATGGAACGTCATCGACTTCGCCATCTGGTCCACCGGCGGCGTCACCGTGCCGATCTACGACAGTTCGTCCGCCGAGCAGGTCCGGTGGATCATGGAGGACTCCGGCGCGCGGCTCATCCTGGTGGAGACCGACGAGCAGGCCGGGACCGCGCGCGAGGGCACCGACGGCCTCGACCACGTCGACATCCTCGTCATCGACGGCACCGGCACCCCGGCGATCGACGCGCTCGTCGCCTCCGGTGAGGGCGTCGACCCGTCGGTGCTCGACGAGCGACGGGCGGGCATGGACGCGGACTCCCCCGCCACGCTCATCTACACCTCCGGCACCACCGGACGCCCCAAGGGCTGCATGCTCACGCACCGGAACTTCATGTCGGAGACCCTGTCGATCCTCGAGACGCCGTTCCACCGCTACCTGCGCGAGGACGCCTCCACCGTGATGTTCCTGCCGCTGGCCCACGTGCTGGCCCGCGCCATCACATACGCGGGCTTCCACGCCGGCGTACAGATCGTCCACTCCTCCGACCTGACCAACCTCGTCGACACCTTCGGCGAAATGCGGCCGCACTACATCCTCGCGGTGCCGCGCGTCTTCCAGAAGGTCTTCACCAGGGCCCAGGCCACCGCGCAGGACGGCGGCAAGCTCAAGACCTGGATCTTCGCCAAGGCCACCGAGACGGCCGTCGCCTACTCCAAGGCCAACCGAGGCCCGGGCAAGGTGGGCCCGCTGCTCAAGGCCCGTCACGCGCTGTTCACCAAGCTGGTCTACGGCAAGCTCATCGCCGCGCTCGGCGGCCGCTGCGAGGTCGCCATCTCCGGTGGCGCCCCGCTCGGCGAGCGGCTCACCCACTTCTTCGACGGCATCGGGGTCAACATCTTCGAGGGCTACGGCCTCACCGAGACCTGCGCCGCGATCACTGTCAACACCCCCGACGCGATGCGGATCGGCAGCGTCGGTCAGCCCCTGCCCGGCTGCGCCGTCCGGATCGCGACCGACGGTGAGGTCGAGGTGTCGGGCCCCGTCGTCACCGCCGGCTACTGGGGCAACGAGAAGGCCACCGCCGAGTCGTTCGCCGACGGCTGGTTCCGCACCGGCGACCTCGGCTCGCTGGACGAGGACGGATTCCTCACGATCACGGGGCGAAAGAAGGAGATCATCGTCACCGCCGGCGGCAAGAACGTCGCCCCCAACCAGCTCGAGGACGCGCTGCGAGCCGACCCGCTCATCTCCGAGGCAGTGTGTGTGGGCGACGGCAAGCCGTTCATCTCCGTGCTACTCACCTTGGACCCCGAGGCCCTCGAGCGGTGGAAGGCCTACCGCGAGAAGTCTGGCAGCCTCTACGAGCTGCTCTCCGACGCGGACATGATCGAGCACCTCGACCAGTCGATCTCCCGTGCCAACCGGATGGTCTCGCACACCGAATCGATCAAGAAGTACCACGTGCTGCCCGACCAGTTCACCGAGGAGACAGGGGAGCTCACAGCCTCGCTCAAGGTCAAGCGCAACGTCGTGCACCAGAAGTACGCGGCCCAGATCGAGGACCTCTACTCCTGACGAGTGAGTCCATGGCCGGGGCCGCTCACCCGCCCGCGAGCACGCGCGCCATGCCCCGGCCGAGGTCCTCCCAGCGCCATCTCTCGAGCACCCAGTTGCGGCCGGCCACGCCCATCGAGGACGCCCGTGGCCGGTCGGTGAGCAGACCCGCCACCGCGTCGGCCACCTCGCCCACCGCGGTGCCGTCCACCACGAGACCGGTGCGTCCGTCGATCACGGTCTCCGGCGCCCCGCCACTGCGTCCCGCGACCACGGGGACGCCGCACGCGGAGGCCTCGAGGTAGACGATCCCGAGACCCTCCACGTCGAGCCCCCCGCCGCGGGTACGGCACGGCATGGCGAACACGTCCGCCATCCGGTGGTGGTCAACGATCTCCTCGGCCGGGACGCGTCCGGTGAAGACGACGCGGTCGGCCACGCCGTGTCGCCGGGCGAGTCCCTCGAGGGTCTTCCGGTACGGGCCCCCGCCGACCACTACGAGCAGCGCGCCGGGCGCACGCCGGACGATTTCCGGCATCGCGCGGATGAGCACGTCCTGCCCCTTGCGCGGTACGAGGCGGGACAGGCACACGATCACGTCCCGGTCCGCGACGCCGTACCGCTCACGGATCGCGCGCCGGCGCACCGGGTCGGGCCGGAACGTCCCGGTGTCCACTCCGCCCGGCTGGTGGACCAGGCGGGCCCGAGGACCGAACGCGGACGCGAATCGCCGGCGCGTGTACTCGCTCACGTAGGTGATCGCGTCGGTGGAATCGCCGATCATCCGGAGGACCTGACGGGCACCGGGGACCATGGACCAGCCCACCTCGTGCCCGTGGGTGCTCGCGACGACCCGGGTCACCGGACCGGTGCGCAGGACCGGCGCCAGCGTCGCGAGGGGCGCGGCCGCCCCGAACCATACCGTGCCCGCCCCGAAGTCGTCCGCGAGTCGCCGTGCGCGGTGGGCCAGGTCCGGCGTGGGCAGCAGCATCTCCGTGGGCACCCGCTCGACCACGTACGGCCGCGTGGCGTCGTAGGCCGCGGACTCGTCTCCCCGGAAGGTGGAGGCGAGGACCGCGACGTCGTTGGGGTCGAGCTGCGCGAGGTAGGTCTCGAGATACGACTGGATCCCGCCGGGGCGCGGCGGGTAGTCGTTGGTGATCAGCAGGGTCCGCGTCATCGGAGTCGAGCCTGCCACAGTCCGGGCCGTCGCCCGGTTCCGGGCGCGGGGTTCCGGGCGCGGGATTCCGGGCTCAGTACCGCCGGATCGAGTGGATCGGCATCACGTCCATGGGCTCGAGCTTGACCGGCTGGCCGTAGGTGGGCGCGTGGACGATGAGGCCGTCGCCCGCGTACATGCCGACGTGCGTGGCCCCCGGAAAGTAGATGACGAGGTCGCCCGGCTGCAGGTCCTGCTGCGCCACCGGGGCGCCGGCCGTCGCCTGCGCCTGACTCGAGCGCGGCAGCGTCTTGCCCTCCTGCGCGTAGGACCACACCATGAGGCCCGAGCAGTCGAACTCCGAAGGGCCGGTCGCACCCCACGAGTACGGCGAGCCGAGCCGCGAGAGCGCCACCCGCAGCGCGGCGGCGTTGACCCCGTCGACCGGCGGGGCCACGTACCCCTCCGGCATGACGGGCCCACCCGCCCAGAGCGCGCGCTGCGCCTCGGACAGGGCGTCGACGCGGCTGCGGACCTCGTCGATCCGCGCCGTCATCTCCTCGGACCGGCGGTCCAGTTCGTCGGCGCGGGCCCGGGCGTCGTCGGCCGCGGCGCGCGCGGCGTCGGAGGCCAGCCGCGCCTCCTCCCGGTACCGGGCGGCTTCGGACGAGGCCTGCCGGGACGCGTCGAGCGCGCTCGTCGTGGCGCCCGTGAGCCGCTGGAGCGCCCCGAGACGGTCCACGAGGTCGCGCGGGCTGTCCGCGAGGACCGCGGCGCGGGCGCCGTCGGTGCCGCCCCCGCGGTAGCGCATGGTGGCGATGTCGTCGACGAGCGACTGGTCCCGGAACGCCGCGCGGTCCGCCAGTGCCGCGCGCCCGGCGGCGACCCCCGCCGCCCGAACACGGGCGTCGCGGTCGGCCTCGGCCTGCTCGAGTTCCGCCCGCGCCAGGTGCAACTCTTCGCCCAGCGCGCCGGCCTCCTCGGAGAGGCGGCTCAGCTCGGCGAGATCCTCACCCGCTTCGCCGGTGGCGGGCTGGTCCGCGACGGCCGCGACGTCCCCGGGGCCGGGCGCGGCGGGCTGGGCGCTGACGGGGGCGCTCCCCACAGAGAGGACGGCCGCGACGGCGACGGTGCCGGCGGCCGCGCGGAACGGACGGGTCAGGGACACGGCGGGACCTTCGGATGAGTACTCAGGGGGACGACGACGCGGCGTGGGGGTGCCGCACGGAGCACGAGTCTACAGACAGCGGACCCCGCCGACACCCGGTTCGTGACCGGGCGTCGGCGGGGTGCCGGGATAGGTGCTCGGAGCCGCGACTCAGTAGTAGCGGGTGGCGCCGTAGAACGGCATCGAGTCGACCGGCGCGTAGCTCACGCTCGTACCGGAGTAGGGCGCGTGGACGACCTGGCCGTTGCCGGCGTAGATGCCGACGTGGGTGGCGCCGCTGTAGAAGGCCACGATGTCACCGGGCTGCAGGTCCGACTTGGCGACCGGGGTGCCGCCGCCGATCTGGGCCTGGCTGGTGCGCGGAATGGAGATGCCCACCTCCTTGTACGCCCACGACGTCAGGCCGGAGCAGTCGAAGGAGTTGGGACCGGTGGCGCCCCACACGTAGGGCGAGCCCACGCGGGTCTTGGCGGCGTCGAGGATGCGCTGGCCGGTGGAGACCTGCGGTGCCGGGTTGGCGAACTCGACGGGGGCAGCGGCCTGCTGCAGGCCGGGCGGGAGGGCGATGCCCTCGGGGACGTCGACGGTGACCTTGTTCGGCACACCCGGCAGGCGGAGCTCGGCGGGGACATCCACCGTCACGGGCGCGGCGGTCGCGGTACCGGCGGCGGCAACGGCGGCACCGGCGGCGAGCATGCCGGCCGCGGCGACACGACGACCGTTCGAGCTGGTCTTGATGCTGTGGGCTCCCACGAGAGACGAATCCTCTTTCTTCCTGGCGACACCGACCGGGTTAGCTGACGGGTTCGGACACGCAAGGCTGTCCTACGCCGACCGTGACCTGGCGGCCCTGTCGGCGATTCACCCCAGTGGAACGTGGTTCCCCGGCGAGCCTCTCGACTCTTAGGTGGTGACCCCGGCTCCCCACCGGTGGGCGGGCGATGACTTCCGAGGTCTCGAAAAGGTTACGAAACCGTCTCGTCGATGTCCAGTTGCCACGTCAGGCAGCGCCCTGGACCCCCACGATCTCGACCTCCGAGAGCAGCCCGGCCGCCCGGAGCACCTCGATCGCGGACCGGATCTCCGGCGCCAGGACATACCCACATGAGTCCGCTTCCGGCGCTTCTACCGGGACATTTTCCGCACCGAGGACGTCGATGAGGCAATCGTCGCAGCCGTGCAGCGCTCGTGGACAACGGGAGCAGTCGATCGAGAGCATGATCTATGTCACATCCCATCCCGGGCGTGTTGCCCGTTCGTTACCGTTCCGCGATTTGCGGCCCTGCCGCGGACCCTACGGTCCGGCTACGACATCCCCCGTGCGGCGGCGGAACCCTGTCGGAGGCACGGGCTACCGTCCCGGGCATGCACTACGCCACCGCCGACCCCGTGGGGATCCAGGTCGCGTTCGACGAACTCGAACCCGACCTGTCGCAGGTGACCTTCGTCGTCGTCGACCTCGAGACCACCGGGACACGGCCGGGCACCGACGAGATCACCGAGGTCGGTGCGATCAGGGTGTGCGGCGGAGAGGTCCAGGCCGAGCTGTCCACCTTCGTCGCCATCGACGGCACCCTCCCCGCCCACGTCAGCCGACTCACCGGCATCGCTCCCGAGGACCTGCACGGCGCCCCCTCCCTCGGCGAGGTGATGTCGACCTTCCTCGAATTCTCCCGCGGGGCGGTCCTCGTGGCGCACAACGCCCGGTTCGACCTCGGGTTCCTCCGTGCCGCCGCGGCCGCCGTCGACCTCGCCTGGCCCGATCCGGTGTCGCTGTGCACGCTCGCGCTCGCCCGCCGCATCCTCCACTCCGGCGAGACCCGCAGCCACCGCCTCGCCGACCTCGCGGCCCACCTCGGCGCCACAGTGCAGCCCACACACCGCGCGCTCGCGGACGCCCGCGCCACGGTCGACGTCCTCCACGCCCTCATCGCCCGGGTCGGGGACTGCGGGGTGGCGACCGTCTCCGAACTCCGCGCCTACGACGCCCGCCTCTCCCCCGACGTCCGCCGCCGCGCCGCCCTCACCGACGGCCTGCACCGCGGGCCGGGTGTCTACGTGTTCCGCGACGCGGCCGGGGGCCCGCTGTACGTCGGGTCGTCCACCGACGTGCGCCGCCGCGCCCGCTCCTACTACTCCGGCGGCGACACGCGCGGGCGCATGCGCACGATGGTCGGACTGGCGACCACGGTCGACGCCGTCCCCTGCGCGCACATGCTCGAGGCGTGGACCGTCGAGGAACAGCTCATCGACGCTCTCCAGCCGCCGTACAACCGGCGGTCCCGGAGCCCGCGTCGCGGCTGGTGGCTCGATTCGGCCCCCGACGGCTCCGCTCGGCCGCGGGTCACGCGGACCCCCGGGGGCTCCGGAGCCGTGGGGCCGTTCCGACGCGCGGACGACGCCCGCGAGGCCTGGTCCGACCTCATGGCGCTGCCCGACCCCCCGCGATCGCGGGAGCGCTGGGACGCCCTGGCCGGGGGCACCGACTCCTCGGCGCTGCGCGCCCTGGTCTCCGAGGTGGACGCCCTCGCGTCCCGCGGGGCGTTCGAGCGGGCCGCCCGCCTCCGGGACCGGGTGGCCGCACTCGTCCGGCTCCTCGCCCGGCACCAGGCACTCGCCGCCACCGCGGCGCTGCCGGAGCTCGTCCTGGCGCAGGCCGGGCCGCGTCGGTCGTGGGCGGTGGCCGTGATCCGCCACGGACGCCTCGCCGCCTCCGGGTCGGTACCGGCCGGCGCGGCCCCGATGCCGGTCATCGACGCATTGCGGGCCGGAGCCGCCACCGTCGTGCCCGGCGACGGCCCCCTCGCCGGCGCGACCACCGCCCAGGTGGCCGCCGTGCACCGGTGGATCGACTCGGCACCCACGCGCATCGTCGCGGTCGACGGAGCGTGGACGATGGGCCGCGACGGAGCCCACGCACTCGAGGGGTGGGCCGGGTGCGCCGAGCAGGCCGCAGCGGACGCCGCTGTCTCACGGCCCGGGGAGGCCCGAACCCGGGAGTGGCCGCGCCGGGCCCGGTGACGTCGCTAGCCGGCGGTCGCGCTGAACCCCATCCACGCCTCGAGCAGCCGGGCCGCGTCGCCACCGTCGATGGCCGCCGCCGCCCGGTCGATCGCCGCCCGCATCGCCTCGACAAGGTCCTCACCGTGCTCGAGCTTGTCGAAGGCCACCAGCGCGGCGGCCGAGTTGAGGAGCACCGCGTCCCGCACCGGCCCCGTGGACCCGGCGAGCAACTCCCGCGCCACGCCCGCGTTGTGGATGCCGTCCCCGCCGCGGAGCTCCTCGATCGAACACGGGGCCATCCCGAAGTCCTGGGGACGGACCTCGTCCTCCTCGATCCGGCCGTCCGCCACCCGCAGGACCCGCGTGGGGCCGGTGAGCGTGATCTCGTCCAGCCCGTCAGCCCCCCTCACCACGAGCGCCGACCGGCCCCGAAGCGCGAACACCTCGGCCATCACCCACATGAGGTCCTCGAAGGCACAGCCGATGAGGTTCGCCGCAGGCGCGGCCGGATTGGTGAGCGGTCCGAGGATGTTGAAGACGGTGGGGATGCCGATTTCCCGTCGCGGGGCGGCGGCGAAGCGCAGGGCCGGGTGGAACACGGGGGCGAAGCAGAACGCCACCCCGATCTCCTCGACGCAGCGGGCCACCTCCTCGGGACCGAGGTCGATGGTCACACCGAGAGCCTCCAGCACGTCCGCTCCCCCACTCTTCGACGAAGCCGCCCGGTTGCCGTGCTTGACCACGGGGACCCCGCAGGCACTGACCACGAGCGAGGACATGGTGGAGATGTTGACCGTCCCCTGCCTGTCACCGCCGGTGCCCACGATGTCCACGCACGACCTCGCGGTGGGGACGCGGCGGGAGTAGGCGAGCATCGTCGAGGACAGCGCATCGAGTTCGGGGCCAGTGACCCCCTTCATCTTGAGCGCCACGCCGAACGCGGCGACCTGCGCGTCGGTCGCCGTCCCCTCCATGATCTGGGCCATCGCCCACCCGGCGGCTTCCGGCTCCAGGTCCTCACCCGCGGTGAGGTCACCGAGCACGTCGGGCCACGACCCGTCCCAGTCGAACGCCGCCGAACTCCCCACAGGTCACGCCCTCTCTCCCGATTGGATCGGCGGACCGCCGGGGTCCGACGGTCCGCGTGTGGCCAATCGTGCCACCAGCGCCGCACCCGCCGCCGGGGGAACCCCCTCAGGACGCACCCCGGACGCCCCCGCGGACAGGCTGAGAGCGCCCTGATAGCCCCTGCTTGGGGTGTATATGGCCACCCGACGACAGCTGTCTTCTCGGACGACCTGCGGAAACGCGATCGGGACACGCCGAAATCGGGGGTCCGTGCTGACTGGGCACCCCACCTGGGACATACTTGCCCTCGTGACGAGCGCAGTTGGAAATTCAGGATCGGCCATGGCCCAGCGTGTTCATTCGCTGAACCGGCCGAACATGGTCAGTGTGGGCACCATCATCTGGTTGTCCCAGGAGCTGATGTTCTTCGCGGGTCTCTTCGCGATGTACTTCGTCTCCAAGGCGAACTCGGGGGGTGACTGGCCCTCGTATCCGACGCACCTCAACGTCCCGTTCGCGCTGACGATCACGACGATCCTCGTGGCATCGTCGTTCACCTGTCAGCTGGGCGTGTTCGCCGCCGAGCAGGGCGACGTGTTCGGGCTCCGCCGCTGGTACGCCATCTCCGCCCTCATGGGCACGGTGTTCCTCATCGGGCAGGTGTACGAGTACGTCATGCTCTATCTCGAGGGGACGACCATCTCCTCGAGCGTCTACGGCTCGGTCTTCTTCATCACCACCGGCTTCCACGGACTCCACGTCCTCGCGGGCGTCATCGCCTTCGTGGTGCTCATCATGCGCACCACGATGTCCCGGTTCACGCCGGCACAGGCAACCGCCGCGATCGTCGTGTCGTACTACTGGCACTTCGTTGACGTTGTCTGGATCGGCCTCTTCGTCGTCATCTACTTCATCCAGTAGTCAGCTGGCCGCAGGACGCCGCGTCCAGCAGGTCCCAACACCAAAGGGAACTCACCAATGAACACACCTCACCAGCCCGCCGCGGACAGCCCGGCGCCGGAGCCCGCTGGGGCTCCCGAGCGCTGGGTCTCGACCAAGCGTCGTCGCAAGGCCACCGGAGCGCTCGTCATCGCCGCCGGCCTGCTCGGCGCCGGCGCCATCGCCACCGCCGTGGTGCCCGACCCGCAGGTCGCCACCGCGAACGAGGACAACGCGGCGCTCGTCGCCGAGGGCAAGGCCCTTTACGACGTCGCCTGCATCACGTGTCACGGCCAGAACCTGCAGGGCGTCGAGGACCGCGGCCCGTCGCTCGTCGGCATGGGCGCCGGCGCCACCTACTTCCAGGTCAACTCCGGCCGGATGCCGATGGCCATCAACGAGGCGCAGGCGGCCCGCAAGAAGCCCCGCTTCAGCGAGCACCAGACGCTCGCGCTCGCGGCCTACGTGGACGCCCACGGCGGCGGCTCGGAGATCATCCACGACGAGGACGGTTCGATCGCCCAGGAGTCGCTCCGCGGCGCCTCGGGGGAGGCCCGCGCCGAGGACATCGCGCGCGGCTCGGAGCTGTTCCGCCTCAACTGCGCGTCCTGCCACAACTTCACCGGCCGCGGCGGCGCCCTCTCGGCCGGCAAGTACGCCCCGATTCTCGATCCTGCCAACGAGCAGGAGATCTACCAGGCCATGCTCACCGGCCCGCAGAACATGCCCAAGTTCTCGGACCGTCAGCTCACGCCTGACGAGAAAAAGGACATCATCGCCTTCATCAAGGACACGGACTCCAAGGTTTCGCCCGGCGGCTACACGCTCGGCGGCCTCGGCCCCGTCACCGAAGGTGCGGCCATGTGGCTTGTCGGCATCGTCGCCCTCATCGGTGCGACCCTGTGGATCGGATCCCGTTCATGAGTGAGACCCCCAAGAACCCGTCCCCCGCGGACCTGGACCGGATGAGCGACGCCGAGCTCGTCACCCTGGGTACGCAGCTCGACGAGGTGGACGTCAAGTTCCGCAAGAACCGCTGGCCCGAGGGCGAGACCACGCGCGCCGAGAAGCGAGCCGCGGCCACCGTGACCATCTGGTTCACGCTGGCGGCCCTTCTGGCGCTCGCCTTTACCGTCATCTACATCTTCTGGCCCTGGGAGTACAAGGGCGAGGGAGAGGACGGCCACTGGCTCTACATGGCCTACACCCCTCTGCTGGGCATCACGATCGGCCTGTCGATCCTGTTCCTCGGCTTCGGCGCGGTGCAGTTCACCAAGAAGTTCATCCCCGAGGAGATCTCGGTCCAGACGCGTCACGACGGCGCCTCCGAGGACATCGACAAGCGGACCATCGCTGCCGAGCTCAACGACGCCTGGAACACCTCGACGCTCGGTCGCCGCAAGGTCATGGGCGGCATGCTCGGCGCCGGGGTGGGCCTCATCGGCCTCTCCGCGATCATCCCGCTCGGCGGCATGATCAAGAACCCGTGGAAGCCGCAGCACGACCTCAACGTCGCGGGTGACGGCACACTCCACACCACCGGCTGGACCCTCGCCTCCGACAACCGTCCCGACGGTATGCCCGCCGAGAAGGTCTACCTCGGTCGCGACACCGGAAAGGTCTACCCCGACGGGCACCCGCCGGCCGGCGAGGGCCGCCTCGAGCGCATCCGCGTCGAGGACCTGGCCGCCGGTGGCCTCGAGTCCGTGTTCCCGCTCCCCGAGAGCGCCCTGGGCAACTTCGAGGAGCACATGCACTCGATCCACGGCGTCCGCAACTCGGTCATGCTCATCCGCTTCCGTCCCGAGGACGCGGCGCGGGTCATCAAGCGCAAGGGCCAGGAGAACTTCAACTACGGCGACCTGTACGCCTTCTCGAAGATCTGCACGCACCTCGCCTGCCCCACCTCGCTCTACGAGCAGCAGACGCATCGCTTCCTCTGCCCGTGCCACCAGTCGCAGTTCGACGCGCTCGAGTACGCGAAGCCGATCTTCGGCCCCGCCGCGCGTGCGCTTCCGCAGCTGCCCATCGCGGTGGACAGCGAGGGCTACCTCGTCGCCAACGGCGACTTCATCGAGCCGGTCGGACCTGCCTACTGGGAGCGTCGTTCATGAGCAACAACACCAAACTCGCCGCGATCGGCAACGAGCTCGACTCGCGGTACACGATGGCCAAGGGCATGCGCCGGCAGATCAACAAGGTCTTTCCGACGCACTGGTCCTTCCTCCTGGGCGAGATCGCGCTGTACAGCTTCATCATCCTGCTGATCTCGGGTGTCTACCTCACCCTGTTCTTCGACCCGTCGATGTCGAAGGTGATCTACCAGGGTGCCTACGCCCCGCTCAACGGCATCGAGATCTCACGCGCCTACGAGACGGCCCTGAACCTCTCGTTCGAGGTCCGCGGTGGCCTGTTCGTCCGTCAGATCCACCACTGGGCGGCCCTGCTGTTCGTGGCCTCCATGGTGGTCCACATGCTGCGCATCTTCTTCACGGGCGCGTTCCGCAAGCCGCGTGAGGCCAACTGGACCATCGGCTGCGTGCTGCTGCTCCTGGGCATCGTCGAGGGCTTCCTCGGCTACGGCCTGCCGGACGACGTCCTCTCGGGCACCGGTCTCCGGATCACCTCCGGCATCGTCGTGGGCCTCCCGGTGATCGGCACCTGGATGCACTGGATGATCTTCGGCGGCGACTTCCCCGGCGACCTCATGATCCCGCGGTTCTACGTCCTGCACGTGCTCATCATCCCGGCGATCATCCTCGCGCTCATCGCAGCGCACCTCGCCCTGGTCTGGTACCAGAAGCACACGCAGTTCCCCGGCCCCGGCCGGACCGAGAACAACGTCGTGGGCGTCCGGATCCTCCCGGTCTTCGCCGTCAAGTCCATCGCCTTCGGCGCGATCACGGTCGGCATGCTCATGCTCTTCTCGGGCGTGTTCACGATCAACGCGATCTGGAATCTCGGGCCGTACAACCCGTCACACATCTCCGCCGGTTCACAGCCGGACTGGTACATGCTGTGGACGGAGGGCGGCGCACGTGTCATGCCGGCATGGGAGCTCTACCTGGGCCCGTACACAATCCCCGCGGTCCTCTGGGTGGCCGTGATGCTCGGCGCCATGGTCGTACTGATGTTCGCCTACCCGCAGATCGAGGCCAAGCTCACCGGCGACAAGGCGCACCACAACCTGCTGCAGCGTCCGCGCGACGTCCCAGTGCGTACGGCGGCCGGTGTCATGGCGATCTCGTTCTACGTGATCCTCGTGCTGATGGGTTCCAACGACCTCATCGCGTACCACTTCAACATCTCGCTCAACGCCACCACGTGGGCCGGCCGCATCGGCCTGATCCTTGTGCCGCCGCTGGCGTACTTCTTCACCTACCGGCTGTGCCTGGGTCTCCAGCGCGCCGACCGCGAGGTGCTGGAGCACGGCATCGAGACCGGCATCATCATGCGCATGCCGCAGGGTGAGTTCATCGAGGTCCACCAGCCGCTCGGCGGCATGGACGACGACGGTCACGCCATCCCGCTCGAGTACGCCGGTGCCAAGGTCCCGACCAAGGCCAACCAGCTCGGTGCCGCCGGTCGCCCGATCCGCGGCATGTTCACCGCCGACCCGGCCGATGAGGCTCGCCGACTCGAGGACGCCGAGCACAGTGGCCACAGCGAGGAGTCCTCAATGCTCCGCACGCTGCAGGAGGAGAACCGCTCGCTCCACTCGCGCGACGAGCACTGATCCACCGGCTCACGCGCCGACCGCGGGCCGGATCTCCACTCGGAGATCCGGCCCGCGGTCCATTTCGCCTCCGGCGCGCTCGGATACCCTGCCGCGTCGAGCCCGCACCACCAGCTCCGAGCGCCCGTGTCGGTTCGCGCGGCCTGCGTCCCTCGCGGTTCGTGTGCTCTTCGCAACCCGAGCGGCCCGCATCGCCACCACTGCACCCGGGCGAGGTCGAGAATCTGACCACGGCCGTTGCCGATGCCGACGCCGTTGCCGGCGTGGGTCACTGCCCGCCGCCGGCCCCGCCACTGTTCACGTACATCTGCTCCGGCGCGCGCCAGGGCAGACGTACGCGATCAGTGGCGACGTCCGCGCCCCACGAGCATCTGCTCGAGCACGTGCCGGCCCCGACGACGCCGTGGCCCAAACGGCACGTCCCGTCGCAAGGGCACGCCGCCGGTGGGCGAGGGCCGCACGGCTCTCTGACGTCCTCAGCCGTCAGGTGGCGGCACCGGCGAGGAAAGGGGCCCATACATGGGTCCGCAGGCGCTCCACGGGCGTTCTGGCCCCCTCTAACGCGGGTGTCACGGAGCACGGGGCGACACGAGCACCTGCTGGACGCCACCGGGCCCAGCCGGCCGAGTTCCCCGGGACCGCCCAGCCCCCGGGACCGCCGAGCCCCCAGCTCCTGGACCAGAAACGGGGAGGCCCCCACCGCGGGCAGCGCGGTGGGGGCCTCCCGGAGAGACCGTGGGGGTCAGTGCTTCTCGCGACCCCAGTGGTATTCGAACACCAGGCCACTGGCGGTGATGATGATCGCCACAGCGCCGCCGATGATCACCCACCAGTTCCAGAACGCCGCGCCGAAGCCCAGCACGAAAATGGCGGAGGCGAGGAGGAAGGGCCAGAAGCTGTGCGGGCTGAAGAAGCCCAACTCGCCCGCTCCGTCCGAGACCTCTGCCATCTCGTAGTCCTCGGGCAGGGTGTTGATGCGGCGTCCGACGAACCGGAGGTAGCCGCCCACCAGGAGGCACAGGCCCGCGGTGAGGACCAGCGCCGTGGTACCCACCCACTCGACGTCGGTGCGCGAGCGCCCCGTCGAGTAGGCGTAGCCGACCGCGACGACGGCGAGGAATATGAACAGACCGTCGAAGATCTTCGTGGTTGCGCTCATCGTGCTGGAGTCCTTCGCGTGCTACCGGGGAGAGGCATCAGTTGGCGGATGCGTTCTCGATGATGTTGTTCGTGTCACGAGTGTCGCCACGGCCCGTCTTGAACGGGGCGGTGGACGTGGCGTACGGGTCCTGGCCGATGGCCTCGAGAGCCTCGGCGTTGGTCGCCGTCGGGTTGTCCTGGCGGAACTCGATGTAGCGACCGAAGTCCTCCGGGGACACCGCGCGGAGTTCGAAGTTCATCATCGCGTGGTAGGTGCCGCACATCTCGGCACAGCGGCCGACGAACGCGCCCTCACGCTCGATCCGCTCGACCTGGAACATGCTCAGCTGCTGGTTTTGGCCGGGGTGCGGCATCACGTCCAGCTTGTAGATGAACTCTGGGATCCAGAAGGAGTGGACCACGTCCGCGGACGCGAGCCGGAACTCGATCCGCGTGTCGGTGGGCACCACCAGGACCGGGACCTCCTCGGAGGTGCCGACGGTCTCGATGTTGTTGTAGTAGAGGAACGACTTGTCCTCGGCGAGACGGCCGTGGATCGGACCGCCGGCCGCGGGCTCACCGTGGTGGCCGAGCGCCTCGCGCTGCTCGTCGGAGAGGACACCGGCCTCTTCCGCGGCGCGCTGCGCCTCGTGGTTCGTGCCGTCCTCGATGGTCACGCCCCCGACGTTGTTGACGCGGTTGTAGCCGAACTTCCAGTTCCACTGGTAGGCGGTCACGTCCACCTTGACCCCGACCTGGTCCTCGGGGGCCAGGTGCAGAGCCTTGTTCTGGGTGAGAACGGTGAAGTAGAAGAGCACCGAGATGATCACGAACGGCACGGCGGTGTAGACCAGCTCGAGCGGGACGTTGTACCCGGTCTGCCGCGGGAACTCCTCGTCGCCCTTCTTCTTGCGGTGGAAGGCCATCGACCAGAAGATCAGGCCCCACACGAAGAAGCCGACGATCAGCGACGTGACCACCGTCAGCGTCCAGAACTCACGGATCGCGATGCCCTCGGGCGTGATGCCCTCCGGGAATCCGAAGTTCATGGTCTGGTTCCACCACTTGTTCTCGGTGTGGAGGCTGGGCAGAGTGCACCCGGACAAGAACAAGCCGAGAGTGCCGAGAGACACCGCGAGTGCAGCCCTGCGCGTCCGTCGACGCCCGTCACGCTGTTCCACCATCACGCCTTCCTGATCAGCGGCTCCGGCCACGTGGCCGGGACACCTAAGAAGAGTAGACCACGGCTCTCAGTTTGCGGGCCGCGGGTACCGGCAATTCACCGAAGTTCCCCCCTCGCCGTCGGGCGGAGTGGTGGGGAACGTCGACACCAGTAGTATTCGCCACGCACCGCGACCCGCGACAAGCGTGTCCGACCCCACCCCCGACCGATGATCGATGAGGTACCCGACGCATGTGTGGCCTGCTTGGTCTGCTCACCCCCGACGGCTCCGCGCGGGGCCTCGAGCCGAGGATCCTGTCGGCCATGGGGTGCCAGCGGCACCGGGGACCCGACGAGGTGGGGACGTGGGTTGACGACGACGTCGCGTTCGGCTTCAACCGGTTGTCGATCATCGACATCGCCCACTCGCACCAGCCGCTGCACTGGGGCCCGCCGGAACACCCCGACCGCTACGTCATGACGTTCAACGGCGAGATCTACAACTACCTCGAGCTCCGTGAGGAGCTGCAGCGGGAGTTCGGCGCCCGGTTCACGACGGAGGGTGACGGCGAGCCGATCCTCGTGGGCTTCCACCACTGGGGGGCCGGCGTGGCCCGGCGGCTGCGGGGAATGTTCGCCTTCGCGATCTGGGACACGGTCGAGCGCACTCTGTTCGTGGCGCGCGACCCGTTCGGCATCAAGCCGCTCTACATGGCGTCGGGCCCCGGGGGCACGGCCGTCGCGAGCGAGAAGAAGTCGCTCCTGGAGCTCGTCGACGTCCTCGCCGTCGACACCTCGATCGACACCCGCGCCCTCCAGCACTACGTCACCCTCCAGTACGTCCCGGAGGACGAGACACTGACCCGCGGCGTCCGGCGCCTCGAGTCCGGGTGCCACGCCACCCTCTCCCCTGGCGCCGCACCGGTGGTCGAGCGCTACTTCGAGCCCACGTTCCCGGTGGTGCCGGTGGCCGACGGCGAGGCGGAGAAGCGCTACGACCAGATCGCGGCCGCGCTCGAGGACTCGGTGGCCAAGCACATGCGCGCCGACGTCACGGTGGGGTCCTTCCTCTCCGGCGGCATCGACTCCACGGCGATCGCCGCCCTGGCCCGCCGGCACAACGAGAACCTGCTGACCTTCACCACCGGCTTCGAGCGGGAGGGCTACTCGGAGATCGACGTGGCCGCCGAGTCGGCCGCCGCGATCGGGGTCGAGCACATCGTCAAGGTGGTCTCCCCCGAGGAGTTCGCCGCCGCGATCCCGGAGATCATCTGGTACCTCGACGAGCCGGTGGCCGACCCGGCGCTCGTCCCCCTGTACTTCGTGGCGGCCGAGGCCCGCAAGCACGTCAAGGTGGTCCTGTCCGGCGAGGGCGCGGACGAGTTGTTCGGTGGCTACACCATCTACAAGGAGCCGCTCTCGCTCGCCGCGTTCGAGAGGGTGCCGGGGGCGCTGCGCCGCGCACTCGGCCGGGCCAGCACCCGCCTGCCCGAGGGGATGCGGGGCAAGAGCCTGCTCCACCGGGGCTCGCTCACCCTCGAGGACCGCTACTACGGCAACGCCCGCTCCTTTTCCGAGGAGCAGGTGCGCTCTGTGCTCCGCGACTACCGGCCCGAGTGGGGGCACCAGGACGTCACCGGGCCCATCTACGAGCGCTCACGCGGCTGGGACCCCGTGGCCCGGATGCAGCACCTGGACCTGTTCACGTGGCTGCGGGGCGACATCCTGGTCAAGGCGGACAAGATCACCATGGCCAACTCCCTCGAGCTGCGCGTGCCCTTCCTGGACCGAGAGGTCTTCGAGGTCGCGCGGCGTTTGCCGCACTCGGAGAAAATCGCCCACGGCACCACCAAGTACGCGCTGCGCCAGGCCATGGAACGGATCGTCCCGGCGCACGTGCTGCACCGCCGCAAGCTGGGCTTCCCGGTGCCGACCCGCCACTGGCTAGCCGGTCCGGAGCTGCACGACTGGGCCCGCGAGCACGTCGCGGCGTCGGGGACGGACGAGTTCGTGGACAAGGCCGCCGTCCTGCGAATGCTCGACGAGCACCGGCGCGGCGACTCCGATCACAGCCGCCGCATCTGGACCATGCTGTGCTTCATGATCTGGCACGGCATCTTCGTCGAGGGGCGGATCACCCCCCGCATCGAGCAGCGCGAGTACCCGGTCCGGCTCTGAGGCTCCGGACGCCCCCCAGGCCTCAGCCGGGCAGGACGGCCACGATCTCCTGTGCGGCCTCGGCCCCGTAGGCGTCGGTGAGCCGGCGCCGCATCGCGGGCACGTCGAGCTCCCACTCCTGCGTGCCCGTCGTCTCCAGGACGAGGGTCGCCACCACGGCACCGAACTGCGCTGAACGCTCCAGGGAGAGCCCGTCCAGGACGCCGGTGAGGAAGCCGGCACGGAACGCATCCCCCACGCCGGTGGGGTCGAGGAGGTTTTCCGACGGCACGATGCCCACCTCGAGGGGCTCCGCGCCCTGCTCCACGATGACGACCCCCTTGCCGCCGCGGGTGGTGATCCGCGTGCCGACCCGGGCGTCCAGCTCCTCCGCCGTCCAGCCGGTCTTGGTGAGCAGCAGCTCGTACTCGTACTCGTTGGTGAAGAGGTAGCGGGCGCCGTCGACGAGGGCCTTGGCGGCCTCGCCGTCGAGAAAGGCGAGCTGCTGGGAGGGGTCGGCGGCGAAGTCGAGCCCGAGCTCGCGGCACTCGGCGGTGTGCGAGTGCATGGCCGTGGGGTCGTTGGCGCCCACGAGCACGATCTCGGGACGCCCGATGCGCTCGACGAGGCTGGCGAGCGAGATGGTGGCGGCCTCCCCCATCGCCCCGGGGTAGAAGGAGGCGAGCTGCGCCATGTCCGAGTCGGTGGTGCACACGAACCGGGCGGTGTGCATGGCGGTACTGATGTGCACGGCCGAGCAGTCCACGCCGTGCTCCTCGAGCCAGGCGCGGTAGTCGGCGAAGTCCTCGCCGGCGGCGCCCACGAGGTGCGGGGCCCGCCCAAGCACGCCGAGGGCGAAGGCGATGTTGCCTCCCACCCCACCCCGGCGGATCTGCAGCGAGTCCACGAGGAAGCTCAGCGACACGTGGGCCAGCTGGTCGGGCAGGAGCTGCTCGGAGAACCGACCGGAGAAGGTCATGAGGTGATCGGTGGCGATGGATCCGGTGATGACGACGGGCATGCCCCAGACAGTAGACGCCCCGGGCCGGTCGTCGATCGGCCCGGGTCGTCGGTGCGCGGGGGCGTCCCCGCCGGAGGTCAGTTGAACGAGTCGCCACAGGCGCAGGAGCCGGTGGCCTGCGGGTTGTCGATCGTGAAGCCCTGCTTCTCGATGGTGTCCACGAAGTCGATCGACGCGCCGGTGAGGTACGGCACGCTCATGCGGTCCACGGCCAGCTTGACGCCGCCGAACTCGTCCACGACGTCGCCGTCGAGCGTGCGGTCGTCGAAGAACAGCTGGTAGCGCAGGCCCGCGCAGCCGCCGGGCTGGACGGCGATGCGCAGCGAGAGGTCGTCGCGCCCCTCCTGTTCGAGGAGCGCCTTGGCCTTGGAGGCCGCGGCGTCGGTGAGCACCACACCGGTGGCGGTGTTCTCTGCAGTGGTCATGAGCGGTTCTCCTTGCGGTGTCACAGACGGGTCGGTGGTCGTCTGAGGGGTGCAACGCCCCGACGGGCGTCCTCTATTCCCGCTCCACGGTACGCCCTCGTCGCGCGCGGGCTGGATGTCCGCCACCCAACGGCATCGCCTAGCCTGGGTGCGTGAAGTTGCGCGCATTCGGCTCCAGGAACGATCGGCCCGGCGAGGATCCGGAGGACCGGGCGGCCACGCCCGCCCCCGCCCCGGAGTCGACCGTCGATCCGAAGCGCCCGGCGGGCAAGGGCAAGCCCACCCCCAAGCGCCGCGACCAGGAGCGCGCCCGGGGCCTGCATACCGGCCCGGTGACGGCGCCGATGACGCGCAGGGAGGCCAAGGAGCGCAAGAAGGCGGCCGAGGCCGGCATGTCCAAGGAGGAGCGCAAGGCGCACCGCGCCGAGTTGCGGGCGGCCCGCGAGGAGCGGCGCCAGCTCATGCTGGACGGTGACGACCGCTACGTGCTCTCCCGGGACCGCGGCGAGGTCCGCCGGTACACGCGCGACTGGGTGGACACCCACCGGCGCCTCATCAACTGGTTCATGCCGTTGGCACTGTTCGTCATCGTGTTCCAGCTCATCCCGGACCCCACGCTCATGATGTACAGCCAGACGCTGTTCCTCATCCTCATCGCGGTGATCGTCGTGGACGGCGTCCTGCTCGGCCGCTCGGTCAACAGGGCGGTCCGCGAGCGGTTCCCGGACACCGAGGACACCGGCTTCGGCCTGGGCTTCTACGCGGTCATGCGCGCCACCCAGCCCCGCATGCTCCGCACCCCGCGCCCGCGGGTCCGCCCCGGCGACATGATCTGACCCCACGCGCCCCGTTTCCCCGACACCCCGAAAGGCCACTGACACCATGCGCCTGCTCGTCCTCGGCGGCACCCGCTCGGGTAAATCCGCTCACGCGGAGGCCGTGGCCGCCGCCGCCGGCGCGCCGGTGGTCTATGTGGCGACCGCGCGCCGGGATGACGCCGACGCCGAGATGGCCGACCGCATCGCCGCGCACCGCGACCGCCGGCCCGCCGACTGGGTGACCGAGGAGACCACCGAGCTGGCGCGGGTCCTGCGGGAGCACCCGGACGCGACGGTCCTTGTCGACGACCTGGGGGGCTGGCTCACCGCTCGTCTCGACGCGACGCTCGGCTGGACCGACGGCGGCCACGGGCTCGCCGCGGAGCTCGACGCCCTCGTGGAGGCGGTGGCCCACCACCCGGGGTCGCTCGTCCTGGTCTCCCCCGAGGTCGGGCTGGGCGTGGTCCCGGACACGCTCTCGGGTCGTGTCTTCGGCGACCTGCTCGGCACGCTCAACCGGAGGATGGCCGACGCCTGTGGCGACGCGGTCCTCGTCGTCGCCGGCCGGGTCCTGCCCCTCGGGGCCTCCGGCTCCGGCTCCGGCACCGGGGGCTCCGCGGCCATCGCGACCGCCCCGGTTGCAGCGGCGACGGTGTCCTCAACGACGACGAGCCCGGCGGCTCCGGAGGACGACGACGAGGGCGCGGCCGCGCCCACCTCCCGCGGGACCGGCCGGGACGCCGCGCCCGCCGATCCCCCGGCCGGCGGTTTCCGCGGGCTCGACGACGTGCGGTACTACGACGACCCGGTCGCTTTTGAACCCGTCCAAGGCCCATCGCACTCCGTCGCCGACGAGGCGCGTGCCCGCCAGCTCACCCTGACCAAGCCGGCAGGCTCGCTGGGCCGGCTCGAGGAGCTCGGCGTGTGGATCGCGTCGTGCCAGGAGACGTGCCCGCCGCGGCCGCTGGAGCGGGCGCGGGTCGTGGTGTTCGCCGGCGACCACGGCGTGGCCGCCGGCGGCGTGTCCGCCTATCCGCAGGAGGTGACCCTGCAGATGGCGGGCAACATCGTGGGCGGCGGTGCCGCCGTCTCCGTGCTGGCGCGCGCGGCCGGGGCCACGGTCCGCGTGGCCGACCTCGCGATGGCCGACGAGGTCCCGGGCGGGCTCGACGACCACAAGGTCCGCCGCTCCAGCGGGTCCATCGACCGCGAGGACGCGCTGACCGAGGACGAGGTCCGCGCCGCGATCGCGGCCGGGCGCCGGATCGCCGACGAGGAGGTCGACGGCGGGGCGGACCTGCTCATCGCCGGCGACCTGGGCATCGGCAACACCACCCCCGCCACCGTTCTGACCTGCCTCGTCACGGGCCGCGAACCGGTCGAGCTCGTGGGCCGCGGCACGGGCATCGACGACGAGGGGTGGATGCGCAAGACCGCCGCCATCCGCGACGCGATGTTCCGCTGCTCCGATGACCTGCGCAATCCCGTGGCGCTGCTGCGTCGCGCGTCCGGAGCCGACATCGCGGCCATGGCCGGCTTCCTCGCCCAGGCCGCCCAGCGGCGCACTCCCTGCCTCCTCGACGGCGCGGTCGTCACGTCGGCGGCACTGCTCGCCGAGTTCCTCGCCCCCGGCTCCCGCCAGTGGTGGGCGGCCGGACACCGCAGCGCCGAGCCCTGCCACTCGGCGGCCCTGACCTATCTCTCGCTCGAGCCGATCCTCGAGCACTCGATGCGGCTCGGCGAGGGCAGCGGCGCGGTGGCCGCGCTCCCCACCGTCCACGCCGCCGTCGCGATCCTCGGGGAGATGGCGACCTTCGCCGACGCCGGGGTCAGCGACAAGGACTGACGCGCGGTGCTCTCCGCCGTCCGGCTGGCCGTCGCGTGGATGACGGTCCTGCCCATGGGCCTGCGCGACACACCGGACCCTCGCACCGCCGGCCGGGCCATGACCGTCCTCCCCCTGGTGGGGCTCCTGTGCGGGCTTGTCGCGACCGGCGTGGCGCACGGCATGCTCGCGCTGGGTTCCGAGCCGCTGCTGGCCGGGGTGGCCGGGATCGCGGCCGTGCTGGCACTCACCCGCGGCATGCACATGGACGCGCTCGCCGACACCGCCGACGGCCTCGGTTCCTACGCCGGACCCGAGAGGGCCCGCGAGATCATGCGCTCCGGCTCGATCGGCCCGATGGGCGCGGCCGTGCTCGTCATGGTGCTGCTCGCCGAGGTCGCCGCCCTCGGGGCGTTAGCCGAGGCCGGCGCGTGGGTGGCCCCGGTCGCGGCGCTCGTGCTGCCCCGCTGCCTGCCGGCCGTTCAACTGCGACGAGGGGTTCCCGCCTCCTCGACCACAGGGTTCGGCGCGCTGCTCGCGGGTTCGCAGTCGCGGGCCGCGGTGCTGGTCCTGGGCGTGCTCGCGACGCTGGCCGGCGCGGCACTCGCGGTGGGCGGGCCGGCAGCGGTCGACGCGGTGGGCGACGCGGCGGTGTCCGGGTGGTGGGCGGTGTCCGGGTGGTGTGCACCGGCCGTGGGGGCCGCGTTCGGCCTGGCGGTCTACGCGGCGGCGGCCGGGTTCGCCCGTCACGCTGTCCGCCGATTCGGCGGCATCGGTGGCGACGTACTGGGCGCGACCATCGAGGCGGGCACCGCGGCGGCACTCGTCGCGGCCGTGCTCCTCATCTGACCCCAACCGCCTGGTCCACACTCCCCACCACGGATATCGGCGGGGCGCCGGACGGCGGTCGGGGGCTCAGCCGAGGGTGGTCATCCAGCCGAACGGGTCCTCGACGGAGCCGCGCTGGATCCCGGTGAGGGTCTCGCGCAGGCGCATGGTGACCTCGCCGGGCGCGCCGTCGTCGATCGTGTATCCGCCGCTGGCGTGCTTGACCGAACCGACCGGGGTGATCACGGCGGCGGTGCCACAGGCGAACACTTCGGTGATCGTGCCGTCGGCCACGCCGGACTCCCACTCGTCCACGTCGATCCGCCGCTCGGAGACGGGGTAGCCGAGGTTCGCCGCCACCTTGAGCAGGCTGTCGCGGGTGACGCCCGGCAGCAGCGAGCCGGACAGTTCGGGGGTGACGATCTCGGCGTCGGCGCCGCTGCCGAGGACGAAGAACAGGTTCATCCCGCCCATCTCCTCGACGTAGCGGCGCTCGATCGCGTCGAGCCACACCACCTGGTCGCAGCCCTGGTCTGCGGCCTGTTGCTGGGCCAGCAGTGAGGCCGCGTAGTTGCCGCCGAACTTGGCGGCGCCGGTGCCGCCCGGGCTGGCGCGCACGTACTCGGTGCTCAGCCACACGCTCACGGGCGCCACACCACGCGAGAAGTAGGCGCCGGCGGGCGAGGCGATCACCGCGAAGAGGTACTCGTCGGCGGGCCGGACGCCGAGGCCGGTCTCGGTGGCGATCATGAACGGCCGCAGATAAAGCGACTCCTCGCCGCCGGCGGCGGGAACCCAGTCGCGGTCGATCGCGATGAGCTGCCGCAGCGACTCCAGGAACAGCTCCTCCGGTAGCTCCGGCATGGCCAGCCGCTGCGCCGAGCGGTTGAAGCGTGCAGCGTTGGCCTCCGGCCGGAACGACGCGATGGAGTCGTCGGCCTGCCGGTAGGCCTTGAGGCCTTCGAAGATGGTCTGCGAGTAGTGCAGCACCACGGCCGACGGGTCCAGTGTGAGCGGCCCGTACGCCTCGACGGTCGGGGTACCCCACTCGCCGCCGGCATACGGGATGGTGACCATGTGGTCGGTGAAGTACTTGCCGAAGCCGGGAGCGGCGAGGATCGCTTCGCGCTCCTCGGGGGTCCGCGGCGAGGCGGAGGGGTGGACGGCGAAGCGCGCTGCGGTGTCGGACATGTTCTCTCCTCGTGGCGAGCGGTACGGGAGCCGTGTGGGCCCGGCTACTTGGTGCGGATCTGCACGAGCGGGGGTACCGCGAGTCGGCAGACGACGTCTCGTCCACGGACGTCGACGACCACCTCGTCGTCCTTCTTCACTCCCGCGTCCGTGGCCACGAACGCCAGCGCGATCCCGGTCCTCAGCGTGGGCGAGAACGTCCCGGAGCTGGTGACGCCGACGTCGCGGCCCCCCGCCCGGACGGTCTGCCCGGCTCGGAGTACACCACGGCCGGTGACCTCGAGTGCGTACATCCGCCGAGCCGGTCCCGCCTCCTTGCGGCGCAGCAGCTCGTCCCGGCCCCAGAACGAGGGCTTGTCCCAGCCGATCGCCCAGCCGCAGCGGGCCTCGAGCGGGTCGAGGTCCACCGACAGCTCCTGGCCGTGCAGCGGGTAGCCCGCCTCCATGCGCAGGGAATCGCGGGCACCGAGGCCGCAGAGGGCGCCCTCGCGGGCGAGGACCTGCTCGGCGAGGGCGTCCCACAGCGGGCCCGCCTCCTCCCAGGCGGGCAGGACCTCGAAGCCGTACTCGCCGGTGTAGCCGGTGCGGCAGATCCGCACGGTGTGCCCGTTCCAGTCGGCATCGACGAAGGCCATGTAGTCGAGGTCGGTGGGCAGCCCCAGCGCCTCGAGCACCTCGCCGGACCGCGGGCCCTGGACGGCGATCACCGCGCGGGAGCGGTGCTCGTCGGTCACCGTGACCTCCGGGGCGCGTTCGGCGGCCGCGGCCTGCAGCAGGCGCACGACCTCGGCGGTGTTGGCGGCGTTGGGGATGAGGAACACCTCGTCGCTGGACACCCGGTACTGGATGAGGTCGTCGATGACGCCCCCGTTCTCGTCGCAGCACAGGGTGTACTGGGCGCTGCCCGCGGCGATCTTGTCGAGGTCGTTGGTCAGGCAGGAGTTGACGAAGGCGGCGGCGCCGGGCCCGGAGACGAGGGCCTTGCCGAGGTGGCTCACGTCGAACAGCCCCACGGCGGTGCGGGTGGCGGTGTGCTCGGCGACGGTGCCCGTGTACTGGACGGGCATGGACCAGCCGCCGAAGGGTGCGAAGGTGGCCCCGGCCTCGACGTGACGGGAGTGCAGCGGCCCCTCGTGGAGATCTCCGGTCTCGGTCATGTCGTCCTCTCCTCGCACGCGGCCGCGGACCCCGGCCGCGTCGCCCGATCGTTCCCTCCCACGGTAGTCGATAGACTGTGGTGCCCTCGCGCCAGTCGCCGGACCCGGCGCACCGGGCGTGACCCGTCACCGCGACCCCAGGAGCGCTCCATGCCGACCGCGCAGTCGATCCTCTCCCGCACCCCGGACCTCGCCGCCCTGGAGGCGGTCACCACGCCTGTCGAGTCCGACGTCGTGGTGGTGGGCGTCTGCGCGGCGTCGACGGGGGATGACGGCGAGGCCGGCGGTCGCGGCGCCGGGGCGGGGCCCGACCTCGTCGTCGTCGCCCCCGGCCTGTCCGGGGAGGCGACCGGCGCCGTGGCCGCCGCCGCGTCGGCCGTCGCCGCCTCGACCACGGTCGGCGCCACCACCCGGATCCCCGCCGCGGACAGCGTCCCGGGCGCCTCGGTGATGCTGGTGGGATTGGGGAAGGACGACGACGAGCGCACCGACGAGACGCTGCGCCGCGCCGCGGGGGCGGCTGCGCGCGCGTGCCGCGGGCTGGGGACTGCCCTCGTCGCCCTCGACACCGACCGCGCCGAGGCGGTCGCGCTCGGTGCCGGCCTCGGCTCCTTCCGCCCGGCCAAGGTCACCGCGAAGGACGAGGAGGCGACGACGGACACCCTGCGCATCCTCGTGGCCGATTCCGCCGCCGCGACGGCCGTGGACCGCGCCGCGGTGATCGCCGACTGTGTGGGCCTGGCCCGCGACTTCGTCAACACCCCGCCCAACCTGCTCTTTCCAGGCTCCTTCGCCGACCGCGCCGCCGAGCTCGGGGCCGGCGCGGGCCTCGAGGTGGAGGTCCTCGACGAGGCGGCGCTGGCCGACGGTGGCTTCGGCGGCATCCTCGCCGTGGGCGGCGGTTCCTCGCGCCCGCCGCGCCTGGTCCGGCTCACCCACCGCGGCGGCGAGGGCCGCCCGCCGGTCGCGCTCGTGGGCAAGGGCGTCACCTTTGACACCGGCGGCATCTCCATCAAGCCGGCCGCCGGCATGGAGCAGATGACCATGGACATGGGCGGGGCGGCGGCGGTCGTGGCCACCGTGATCCTCGCCGCGCGGCTCGGCCTGGATCTCACGGTGATCGCCACCGTCCCCATGGCCGAGAACATGCCGTCGGCCACCGCCTACCGTCCGGGCGACGTGCTCACCATGTACGGCGGCACCACCGTCGAGGTGCAGAACACCGACGCCGAGGGTCGGCTCATCCTGGCCGACGCGATCGTCCGCGCCTGCGAGGACTCCCCGAGCCACCTCATCGACACCGCCACGCTCACCGGGGCGCAGATGGTGGCGCTGGGCAAGAAGACCCCGGGCGTCATGGGCACCGAGGACTTCCGTGACCGCGTGGCCGAGCTGAGCCGGGAGGTCGGGGAGGGCGGTTGGCCCATGCCACTGCCGGAGGAGCTGCGCGACGGCCTGGACTCGGAGGTCGCCGACCTCACCAACGTCACCCCGCACCGCTGGGGCGGCATGCTCTCGGCGGGGCTGTTCCTCTCCGAGTTCGTGGCCGACGGTGTGGAGTGGGCGCACATCGACGTGGCCGGCCCGGCCTACAACGACGGTGGCGCCGACGGCTACCTGCCCAAGGGCGCGACCGGCGTACCGGTCCGCACGATGCTCGCGGTGCTCGAGGACATCGCCGCGAGCTGATACCCCGGGCTGGGGCTACCGGCCGTCGGCCTCGCGCATCTGCTCCCGCAGGCGCTCACGCCGCTCGCGACGTTCGACGGCACGGCGCCCCTCCTCGAAGTCCCGCATCCGCTGGGGGTAGCCCGTCTCGAGGACGTCGTACAGGGGCAGGCCGAGCTCGTCGGCGACCTTCCGGGCGGTGGCGACGTCGCCCACGGGCCGCCGGGTCCACTCGCCGTCGAAGGCCACGAGGCACAGTCCGGGAACCGACACGAGCGTCTCCGGTTCGAGGAACGCCTCGATCCCGACCCGTGTGACGCACCAGCGGCGGAGGTGGTCGAGGTCGGCCGGGTCGGCGGGCACGCGCGGGCGGCGCCGCCGGAAGAGATCGCGGATCGCCACCCCTGTACCTCCTCGTCGGTCCGCCCCCGTCCGGGGTGAGGAGGCGTTCAGGTCGTCGATCGTACCGGGCGCCAACTGCATCGATGTCACGGCCGTCGTGCTCCCCGCGCCCGGGTCCGGTGGCCGGATCGGTGCGTCCGTCCGACACTCGACAGTGGCAGAGGGCACAATGGGCAGCGATCGTCCCGGCGGGGCGCCACCGCGATCCCGTCGGCCGGTCACCGTAGTAGACGAACAGTTTCAAGCACCCACCCACGACGCCGCCACGAGCGGGCGCGGACCGCGTCCCCCGGCAGCGTCCGAGAACTCTCGAGGAGTCACGACACCATGGCCTTCTCCGTACAGATGCCGGCTCTCGGTGAATCCGTCAGCGAGGGCACCGTCACCCGCTGGCTCAAGAAGGAGGGGGACACGGTCGAGGTCGACGAGCCCTTGCTCGAGGTCTCCACCGACAAGGTCGACACCGAGATCCCGTCGCCCGCCGCGGGCACGCTCAAGAAGATCATCGCGGAGGAGGACGAGACCGTCGAGATCGGCGGCGAGCTCGCCCTGATCGACGACGGCTCCGACGGCGACTCGGACGATTCCGACGACGAGGACGACGACGCCGACGACTCGGCCGAGGACGACGCCGACGACTCGGCTGATGACGAGGACGAGGACGACTCGGACGACGAGGCGGAGGAGAAGCCGAAGCCCAAGAAGAAGAAGTCCTCCGGCGGCGGCACCGACGTGTCCATGCCCGAGCTCGGCGAGTCCGTCACCGAGGGCACCATCACCAGCTGGCTCAAGAAGGTCGGCGACACCGTCGAGCTCGACGAACCCCTGGTCGAGGTCTCCACCGACAAGGTCGACACCGAGATCCCCTCCCCCGTCGCCGGCACCCTGCTGGAGATCGTCGCCGAGGAGGACGAGACCGTCGAGGTCGGCGCCAAGCTCGCCGTCATCGGCGACGAGTCCGACGCCGACGGCTCCGACGATGACGACGACGCGGCCACCGACGACGAGGGCGCACCCTCGGAGGAGGCCATCGAGGCGTCCGAGGACAAGTCCTCCGACGACACGGTCGACGAGGCCGAGGAGAAGCCGAAGCCCAAGAAGAAGTCCTCCGGCGGCGGCACCGACGTGTCCATGCCCGAGCTCGGCGAGTCCGTCACCGAGGGCACCATCACCAGCTGGCTCAAGAAGGTCGGCGACACCGTCGAGCTCGACGAACCCCTGGTCGAGGTCTCCACCGACAAGGTCGACACCGAGATCCCCTCCCCCGTCGCCGGCACCCTGCTGGAGATCGTCGCCGAGGAGGACGAGACCGTCGAGGTCGGCGCTAAGCTCGCCGTCATCGGCGACGAGTCCGACGCCGGCACCTCCGCCGATGACGACGACGCAGCCGAGCCCGAGGACGAGGGCACCCCCGAGGAAGCCGAGGAGGCCCGCCCGGACGATGCGGACAAGCAGGCCGAGGGCGACGCCGCGGACGCCTCAGACGCCGACGAGCAGGACGACGCGTCCGGCAAGACCCCGGATGCCGAGAAGAAGGCCGCGGAGAAGGCGGACGCCAGGACTGCCGAGAAGTCCGAGAAGAAGCCCGCGAAGGACGAGTCGTCGGAGGTCATCCCGAAGCGGGCCGAGCCCGCGGCGGCCGCCAAGGCGGGCACGACTCCCTACGTCACCCCGCTCGTGCGCAAGCTCGCGCAGGAGCACGGCGTGGACCTGGAGACGGTCAAGGGCACCGGTATCGGTGGTCGCATCCGCAAGCAGGACGTCCTCGCCGCGGCCAAGGGCGAGGGCGCCGGGTCCGGCGCCGAGGCCCCCGCCGCGGAGACGAAGGCCTCCGGCGGCCCGTCGAGCGCCGGGGTCCGTCCCGAGCTCGCCGAGCTGCGCGGCACCACCCAGAAGGCCAACCGGATCCGCAAGATCACGGCGCAGAAGACCCGCGAGTCGCTGCAGCAGAGCGCCCAGCTCACGCAGGTCTTCGAGGTGGACATGACCCGAGTGGCCCAGTTGCGGGCCGAGGTCAAGGAGCAGTTCGCCGAGAAGCACGACGTCAAGCTGACGTACCTGCCGTTCTATGCGAAGGCCGTGGTGGAGGCCCTGGTCTCGCACCCGAACGTCAACGCGTCATTCGACGAGGAGGCGGGCGAGATCACCTACCACGAGTCGGTGAATCTCGGCATCGCGGTGGACACCGAGAAGGGCCTGCTCTCGCCGGTCATCAAGGACGCGCAGGACATGGACATCCCGGCCCTGGCCAAGGCGATCATCGACCTGGCCGAGCGGGCGCGGGCGTCCAAGCTCACGCCCAATGACCTGTCGGGCGGCACGTTCACCATCACCAACATCGGCAGCGAGGGCGCGCTGTTCGACACGCCGATCCTCGTGCCGCCGCAGGCGGCGATGCTCGGCACCGGCGCGATCGTGCGGCGCCCGGTGGTGGACTCCGACGACGACGGCGAGGCGATCGCCATCCGGTCGATGGGCTACATCCCGCTGACCTACGATCACCGCCTCATCGACGGCGCCGACGCCGGCCGCTTCCTCACCACGGTCAAGGACCGGCTGCAGAAGGCGGAGTTCGAGGGCGACCTCGGGCTGTAGTCACGACGTACGCCACGCGACGGGCGTCCTCCCCTGCGGAGGGCGCCCGTCGTCGTCATCCCTGACCCGCGCCTACTCTGGACGGCATGTCCCATACCGGTCAGTCCCTACGCCGCGATCCGGCCGAGCTGGAGATCCGCCGCCTCGGCACCGCCGAGTACACGCCCACCTGGGAGCTGCAGCGCACGCTCGCCACCGAGCGGGCCGACGGTCTCCGGGGTGACACGCTGCTGCTGCTGGAGCACCCGCCCACGTACACGGCGGGAAAGCGCACCGAACCGTCGGACCGCCCCGTCGACGGCACGCCGGTGGTCGACGTGGACCGGGGCGGCCGCATCACGTGGCACGGCCCGGGCCAGCTCGTCGGGTACCCCCTCGTGGCGCTCGCCGAGCCGGTGGACGTGGTGGAGTTCGTCCGCCGCATCGAGCAGGCGCTCATCACCAGCTGCGCCCGGCTCGGGGTCGAGGCCGGCCGGGTCGAGGGCCGGTCGGGCGTGTGGTGCGCGGCCGACGGCGACCGGCCCGAGCGCAAGATCGCGGCCATCGGGATCCGGGTGCAGCGGGGCGTGACGATGCACGGCTTCGCCCTCAACTGCGACTGCGACCTCGGCGCGTACTCCCGGATCGTCCCCTGCGGCATCGCCGACGCCGGTGTCACCTCGCTCTCGGCGGAACTCGACCGGGACGTCACGGTGGCCGAGGTGCTCGACCAGGTCACCACCGACCTGGTGGACGCCCTCGACGGCCGGCTGCCCGTGTCCTGAAAGCGGCGTACCCTCGGGGGCGTGACTGTGACTCCCGAAGGCCGCAAGCTGCTCCGCATCGAGGCCCGTAACGCCGAGACCCCGATCGAACGCAAGCCGTCGTGGATCCGCACCCGCGCCACCATGGGCCCGGAGTACAAGGAACTCAAGGGCCTCGTGCGCGGAGGGGGTCTGCACACGGTGTGCGAGGAGGCGGGCTGCCCCAACATCTACGAGTGTTGGGAGGACCGCGAGGCCACCTTCCTCATCGGCGGCGAGCAGTGCACGCGGCGGTGCGACTTCTGCCAGATCGACACCGGGAAGCCGAGCGCCCTGGACCGTGACGAGCCGCGGCGCGTGGCCGAGTCGGTGCGCGAGATGGGCCTGCGCTACTCCACGATCACCGGGGTGGCACGTGACGACCTGGAGGACGGCGGCGCGTGGCTGTACGCGGAGACCGTCCGCAAGATCCACGAGCTCAATCCCAATACGGGTGTGGAGAACCTCATCCCCGACTTCAACGGGAACCCGGACCAGCTCGCCGAGGTCTTCGACTCCCGGCCCGAGGTGCTCGCACACAACCTCGAGACGGTGCCGCGGGTGTTCAAGCGCATCCGCCCGGCCTTCCGCTACGACCGCTCGCTCGAGGTGATCCGCGCCGCCCGTGACTTCGGCCTGGTGACCAAGTCCAACCTCATCCTCGGCATGGGCGAGACCACCGAGGAGATCGTCGAGGCCATGCGCGACCTGCACTCCGCGGGCTGCGACCTCATCACCATCACCCAGTACCTGCGCCCGAGCGCGCGGCACCACCCCATCGACCGGTGGGTCAAGCCCGAGGAGTTCGTCGAGCTGTCGGACCAGGCGCGCGAGATCGGGTTCGCCGGCGTCATGGCCGGACCGCTGGTGCGGTCCTCGTACCGCGCGGGCAAGCTCTACGCCCAGGCCATGGCACACCGTGGCCAGGAGGTTCCGGAGAACCTCCGCCACCTCACCACCGAGGGCTCCGCCGCCCAGGAGGCCTCGAGCGTGTTGGAACGCACCCGCGCCTGAGCCGCGGTTCCCGAACCGTGGTGTCCGCCACGTATCCTGGTGGGCATGGCGAAGAGCGAGGTCAGCAAGGCGGACAAGAAGGCGGCCCGGGCCGCGCGGCGGCAGGCCGCCAAGGAGCAGCGAGGCCAGATGTGGCAGGCGCTCAAGATCCAGTCCAAGCAGGACAAGCTTCTGTGGCCACTGATGATCGGCGCCGTGGTGCTCTCGGCCGCGGCGTTCTTCCTCCTGGGCATGCTGTGGGGCGGGCAGTGGTGGATGCTCCCACTGGGAGTGCTCGTGGGCGTCATGCTCGCCATGCTCGTGTTCACCCGACGCGTCCAGAACACCGTCTACGCGCGGGCCGAGGGCCAGCCGGGCGCGGCCGCGTGGGCGCTGGACCAGCTCCGCTCGGGGTGGCGCGTGAGCCAGGCCGTGGCCGCCACGACCAACTTTGACGCCGTGCACCGCGTGGTCGGCCGCTGCGGGATCGTGCTCGTGGGCGAGGGGCAGCCACACCGGCTCAAGCCGCTCATGGCGCAGGAGAAGAAGAAGGTCGCCCGGATCGTGGGCGACACCCCGATCTACGAGCTCATCGTGGGCGAGGAGGAGGGCGCGAGCCCCGAGCAGGTGCCGCTGCGCAAGCTCACCCGCCGCCTCACCCGCTATCCGATGAACATCGACCGGGCGAAGGTCGACGCGCTCGACGGTCGCCTCCGCGCACTGAGCACCAAGACCGGCATCCAGAACCAGATGCCCAAGGGCCCGCTCCCGCAGGGCGCCAAGGTCCGCAACATGCAACGCTCCGCCCGGCGCCGTAGCTGATCCCGCGCCGTAGCTGATCCCGCGCCGCGGCGACCGGGCCGGCGCCGCGGCGACTCAGCGGGTACGGATGAGCGCGGTACCCGTGGCGCGGTCGTGCATGCCGCGGCCGTCCTCGTCCTGGATGAGCGGCGGAAGCAGGAAGACGATGAAGAGCACGCGGACGACCGAGCGCCACAGTCCGACCCGCTCGTGGGCGTCGATCCTGGCGACCCCGAGCCCCAGCAGCGCCTGACCGGGGGTCTGGGCGAAGAGCCACACGCAGATCACGCCGATGACGCCCCACAGGAAGAGGACGGCCCAGCTGGCGACGCCGGCGAAGCTCTCCGCGCCGAAGGCGCCGGGCCCGGCCACGGCGACGGTCGCCCCTACGATCGCGTACGCCAGGAGCCAGTCCACGAGGAGCGCACCCATGCGCACCCCCAGCGAGGCGATCGAGCCCTCGCCGTACTCGGGCAGGCCGAGCCGCTCGCCCCTGTAGGCCTGTTCCGGCCCGTCGCCGGAGGAGGCGGGGCCCGTGAGCCAGGATCCGGTGAGTTCACGCATGTCGACAAGGGTAGCGGGGGCGGCCGGAAACCCCATGTCACCGGCCCCGCCGCCGGGGGCGACTAGGCTCGTCCCCTAGGGCCGGGACACCCGCGACGTCGCGTAACACCGCCGAAACATTCGGTTGACGGCCGGGCAACACCGCCCCCCTACCGTGAGGTCATCGCACGACGGGAGGCACCGGTCACCCGCCGCCAAGAGAGACGAGGAGCGACACCGTGGGATTCTCCACTCCGGACGAGGTCATCAAGTACATCAAGGACGAGGGCGTCGAGTACGTCGACATCCGGTTCACCGACCTGCCGGGTAATGAGCAGCACTTCACCATCGCCGCCGCTGCGTTCGACGAGGACGTGTTCGAGGACGGCCTGGCATTCGACGGCTCGTCGATCCGCGGGTTCCAGTCGATCCACGAATCCGACATGATGCTGCTTCCCGACGTCGCCACGGCCCGTCTGGACCAGTTCCGGGCCGCCAAGACGCTCAACATCAGCTGCTTCGTCCACGACCCCTTCACCCGCGAGGCCTACAGCCGCGATCCCCGCAACGTCGCCCGCAAGGCCGAGGAGTACCTGGCCTCGACGGGCATCGCCGACACCTGCTTCTTCGGCGCCGAGGCCGAGTTCTTCGTGTTCGACTCGGTGAGGTACGGCTCCACCCCCAACAGCTCGTTCTACGAGTTGGACGCGGACTCGGCCGGCTGGAACACCGCCGCCGAGACCAACATCGACGGCTCGCCGAACCTCGGCTACAAGGTGCGCCCCAAGGGCGGCTACTTCCCCGTCGCCCCGTACGACCAGTACGTGGACCTGCGGGACCAGATGTCCACCAACCTCACCAACGCCGGCTTCGAGCTCGAGAGGTTCCACCACGAGGTCGCCAGCGGGCAGCAGGAGATCAACTACAAGTTCAACACCCTGCTCCACGCCGCCGACGACGTGCAACTGTTCAAGTACATCGTCAAGAACACTGCCTGGAAGAACGGCAAGTCCGCCACCTTCATGCCCAAGCCGATCTTCGGCGACAACGGGTCGGGCATGCACGCCCACCAGTCGCTGTGGAAGGACGGCCAGCCGCTGTTCCACGACGAGTCCGGCTACGCGGGGCTGTCGGACATCGCCCGCCACTACATCGGCGGCATCCTGCACCACGCGCCGTCGCTGCTGGCCTTCACCAACCCCACGATCAACTCGTACCACCGGCTCGTCCCGGGCTACGAGGCGCCGATCAACCTCGTGTACTCGCAGCGCAACCGCTCGGCCTGCGTGCGCATCCCGATCACGGGCAACAATCCCAAGGCCAAGCGCATCGAGTTCCGCTGCCCCGACTCCTCCGGAAACCCGTACTTCGCGTTCGCCGCGATGATGATGGCCGGACTGGACGGAGTCAAGAACAAGATCGAGCCGCTCGCGCCGGTCGACAAGGACCTCTACGAGCTCCCGCCGGAGGAGGCCGCCGACATCCCGCAGGCGCCCACCTCCCTGCCGGCCGTCATCGACCGCCTCGAGGCCGACCACGAGTACCTCACCGAGGGCGGCGTCTTCACCGAGGACCTCATCGAGAACTGGATCGCCTACAAGCGTGAGAAGGAGATCGCCCCGGTCAACCTGCGCCCGCACCCCCACGAGTTCGAGCTCTACTACGACTGCTGAGCAGGCCACCCGCCGCGGGGCCCCGCCGGAGGATTCTCCGGCGGGGCCCCGCGGTTTCTCACACTGTCCCGAGTGCCCGGCGAGATCGACTGGTAACGCCGGGGCGGGGCCCGCGCCGGTCAGCCCAGCTTCGGGAAGTTGTGCGCGCAGTACGTTCCCACCGCCGCGCCGAGGAAGAACCCCTGCTGGTCGAGGTCGAGCGCGGCGCGTTCGCCCAGCCACCCGGACACCTCGGTCATCGGCTGGCCCTGGTCGAACCGCCCGCAGGCCTCGGTGGCCGTGGCGACGGGGTCCACGCCCTCCGGCATCGCGATGCCGTTCTGCTGGAGCAGCCCCGCGAAGTCGCCGCCGCCGGGGGCGGGCGGCGGGGGCTCGTCAGGTGCCGGCTCGGGCTCCGGCTCGGCGTCGGGTTGGGGTTCCGGCTCCTCGGGCGGGGGCGGCGGGGGCGAGACCGACGACTCGGGCTCGACGGGGCGTTCCTCGATGAACGGCGTGCTCGTCGGCGTGGACGAGGTCTGCGGCGACACCTCGGGCGCCTCACCCTCCACGGTTGTCCCCCCGCAGCCCGTCGTCAGAACGGCCACTGCGGCGCCGGCCGCGAGGACGGCGCGGACTCGCGATCGTGAGTTCATGGTGCGCATGCTAGGTCACCCGGGCCGTCCGGCGGGAAGACGCACCGTCGCGACCACGCCGAGGTGGTCCGACCCGGAGATCCGGACCGTGCTCGTCTCCCCCACCCCGGCGGCCCCGCGGGCCAGAACGTGATCGATGCCGATGAGCGGCGGGAACCGGCGGTCCGCCGGCCACGTGGGCACCCAGCCGTCCCCTCCCCCCGAGACGGAATCGACGTACCCGAGCCCGCGCAGGTCCCGGAACCGCACATGGCCCCAGGTCGCGTTGAGGTCGCCGCCCACGACCACCGGGGCGGGGCCGGGCAACGCCCCGAGGTAGTGGCGGAGCAGGGCCGCCTCGGCGACCGCACCCGGGCCGTCGAAGACGGGGGCCACCGGATGGGCCGCCACCACGGTGACGGGCCCGGCGGGGCCGTCCATCACCGTCTGGAGCACCCCCATCCGGAAGCCGGGGACGAGCTCGGGCGGGCCGAGTCGGTGGCGGGACCACACCGCCACCCCCGCGGTGCCCGGCGCGGGGGCCAGCGCCTCGTGGGGTAGGTCCCCCGTGAGCCCGGCCGCGCGCAGGCCGTCGACCGCCTCCGGGGTGGCTTCGACGGTGAGTACCAGATCGACCCCGCCGTCACGGACCGCGCGGACCACCTCGCCGGGGTCGGCCCGCCCGAACTCCAGGTTCTGCACCAGCACCCGCAACGGGACGCCCTCGCCGTCGGCACCCCGGCCCGGCACCACGAGCGGGGCGTACTGGGCGACGCCGGCGCCCACGAGCCCCACGGTGAGCGCCACGAGCAGGCCCGAGCGGGCCCGCAGGGCCGCGAGCAGGGCGGGGATCGCAAACGCCCACGCCCAGAAGGCGAAGGTCGCGGCCACGAGCACCGCCGGGACCTCCGAGCGGGAGTGGTGCAGGGCGATCCCGGCCGCGGCGACCAGGGAGCAGAGGGCGGCCAGGGCGCGGGCGACCGGGCGGCCGGTCACCGGAGGAACGTGCGGAGTTCTCCCAGCACGGCGATCACGCGGTCGAGGTCGTCGCCGTTGCGCACCATCGACCGCACGGTCTCGGCGATCTTCGCGGTCGACGGCGCGGCGGGGCCACCGGACTCGGTGGCGGCCGGGGCCACGGGGGTGCCCACGAGCGCCCCCGACGCGGCCCGCGCCGCTCCCGCGCGCCGACGGTCGGGGCCGACCTCCACCTCGAAGCGGTCGCCCTTCTCGTCCGAGCCGATGCACCGGACCCGCTCGTCGGCGGGCACACCGGCGGCGCGCACCGCATCGACGAACTCGTACAGCTCGCCGTAGGTCACGCCGTCCAGGGTGAGGGTGAGGGTCATCGTCACAGCCATACCCCCAGGCTAACGACGCGGCGGGGCCGGCGCATCGGGGAGAACCCCGGTCACCGGCCCCGGACCCGACCCCGGGGTCCGGCTCAGGTCTCGCCCCAGAACACGTGGTCCACGGCCTTGCGACCGTGGCGGGTCACGCGCAGGTACTCGTTGAGGAACCCGGAGCCGTCGGCGTCACCCGCGCAGATGGCGGCCACGGCGGACAGGACCTTACCCTGGGTGGGGAGCTGGTCGATCGCCTTGCCGCGCGCCAGCACGAGCGCGTTGCGCGCGTGGCCGGCCATGATCCAGGACTGCACCAGCGCCTCGCGCTCGGCCTCGGACAGCAGCTCGGAGGCGGCCGCCGCGTCGAGCGCCTCGAGTGTCGACGTGGTGTGCAGTCCCGGCACGCGGGAGGCGTGTTGCATGGTGAGCAGCTGGGCCGTCCACTCCACATCCGCCAGGCCACCGCGACCGAGCTTGGTGTGTGTGGCCGGGTCGGCCCCACGCGGCAGGCGCTCGGAGTCGATCCGCGCCTTCATGCGTCGGATCTCCTGCACGACCTTGGCGGGCACCCCGTCCTCCGGGTAGCGGAACTCGTCGATCATGTGGAGGAACTCCACGCCCAGCTCTCGGTCGCCGGCCGCGAACGAGGCCCGCAGCAGCGCCTGCAGCTCCCAGGTCTCCGCCCACTTGGCGTAGTAGGCGCGGTAGGACCCCAGGGTCCGGACGAGCGCGCCGCTGCGCCCCTCCGGGCGGAGGTCGGCGTCGAGGTCGAGCGGGGGGTCCGACGACGGCGTCGACAGCAGTTTGCCCACCCGGTCCGCCACCTGGGTGGCCCACCGGACCGCCTCCTCGTCCGAGACCCCCTCCGCCGGGTCGCAGACGATCATGACGTCGGCGTCCGAGCCGTAGGACAGCTCGTCGCCACCCAGTCGGCCCATCCCGATGTAGGCCAGCCGGGCGGGCGGGTCCTCCCCCTGCTCCACCGAGTCACGGGCCACCGCGGCGAGCGCTGCCTCGAGCACGGCGCGCCACACCGCCGAGAGCCGTCGGCCCACGTCCGGCACGGAGATGAGCCGCAGGACGTCGGCGGCGCCGATCCTCGCGAGCTCGGCGCGCCGCAGCGCGCGGGCGGCCGCAATGACCCGCTCCGGCGTGCGGTGCCGGGCCGCCGCGGCGGTGAGCGCGGAGGCGATGTCGCCGGCCCCGGAGACCACGAGCAGCGGTCCCTCGGCGCCGTCGGTGAGGTCCGGGATCACCTCGGGGGCCCGCAACAGCAACTCCGCGACGAACGCGGAGGTGCCGAGCACCGTGATGAGCCTGCGGGCCACGAAGGGGTCGTCCCGCAGTGTCCGCAGGAACCACGAGAGCTCCTGGTGCTCCTCGCACAGCTTGCGGTACGAGAGCAGGCCACCGTCCGGGTCCGGGGTGTCCGCCAGCCACTCCATGAGGGTGGGCAGGAGCAGCGCCTGGATCCGGCCCCGCCGGTTGTTCTGCCCGGCGAGCGCCCGCAGGTGCCCGAGCGCGTTGCGCGGGGAGCCGAAGCCGAGGGCGGCGAGCTGCCGCTCCATCGCCTCGGACGTCAGGGAGAGCGCCTCGGCGTCGTAGGCCGCGATCGAGTCGAGCAGCGGGCGGTAGAAGAGCTTCTCGTGGAGGCCCCGCACCCGGCGCCGGACCGTCTTGAGCTCACGTTCGAGAACGCCCGCGGCGTCGTGCCGCCCCTCCGGCAGGATGTCCGCCGCGCGCGCCAACCACCGCATCTGCTCGGCGTCGTCCGCCGGCGGGAGCAGGTGCGTGCGCTTGTAGCGCTGGAGTTGGAGCCGATGCTCGAGCAGCCGGAGGAACTCGTAGGCCGAGAGCAGCTCGGCGCCGTCCTCGCGGGCGATGTATCCGCCGGCCCGCAGCGCGCCCAGCGCGTCGATCGTCGCCGTCACCCGCAGGTCCGGGTCGGTGCGGCCGTGCACCATCTGGAGGAGCTGGACGGCGAACTCCACGTCCCGCAGTCCGCCGCGGCCCAGCTTGAGCTCGCGGTCGCGGAGGTTCTCGGGGACGTTCTCCTCCACCCGGCGGCGCATGGCCTGGACGTCGTGGACGAAGTCGTCGCGCTCGGCGGCGGACCACACCATCGGGTACAGGATGGCGTGGTACTCCTCTGCCAGCGCGACGTCCCCGGTCATCGGCCGGGCCTTGAGCAGCGCCTGGAACTCCCACGTCTTGGCCCAACGCCTGTAGTAGGCTGCGTGAGAGTCGAGGGTGCGGACCAGTTCGCCGGATTTGCCCTCGGGCCGCAGCGCGGCGTCCACCTCGAAGAAGGCCATCGAGCCGATGCGCATCATCTCCCCCGCCACCCGGGCCGTCTTGGCGTCGGCGGGGTCGGAGACGAAGATCACGTCGACGTCGGAGATGTAGTTGAGCTCGCGGGCGCCGCACTTGCCCATCGCCACCACGCCCAGCCGGCCGGGCATCGGGCCGTCCGGGTAGACGGTCGCCACCGCCACGGCGAGGGCGGCCGTCAGCGCGGCGTCGGCGAGGTCGGACAGCCGGTGGCCCACATCGGTAAAGGCGAGGGGCGGCAGGTCCTCCACGGTCGCCCCCACGTCGTGCGCGGCCAGCAGCGCGACGTGGTTCCGGTACTCCGACCGCAGCGCGTTGATCGCCGCACCGCCGGTCACGCCGGCCCGGTAGGTCCCCACCGAACGGAGGTCCGCCGACTGGGTGGGTTCCGGCGCCCCCTCGGCAGGCTCCTCCGGCACCGCCTCGACCGCGGCGAGCATGTCGGCGAGGACGTCCTCCCGGGTCGGCAGCCCGGACCGCAACAGGGCCCAGCGGGTGGGTTCGGCCACGATGTGGTCGCCCAGCGCGCTCGACGAGCCGAGGAGCCCGAGGAGCCGACCCCGCAGCTCGGGGTCGGTGCGCAGCGCCGAGTCGAGCGCGGCCACGCCGGTCTCGTGCCCAGCGCGCGCCGTCGCGGACCTGCCGTGCGACTCCGACGCCAGCGATTCCCGGAGACGGACGAGGGCGCCCAGCGCGAGGTCGGGGTCTGGCGCGCGCGACAGCGACCACAGGGTCGGGATCGACTCCTCGTCCGTCCAGCCCAGGTAGTCGAGCCAGCCGGCCGCGCGGTCGTCGAGGAGCCCGAGGCGCCCCGGGCTGGGGAGCCTCGGACGGGACTGGTCCCCGGTCACAGCGCGAGGTAGGAGCGGAGTTCGTACGGGGTGACGTGGCTGCGGTACTCGTTCCACTCTCGACGCTTGTTGCGGAGGAAGAACTCGAAGACGTGCTCGCCGAGCGCCTCGGCCACGAGTTCGGACTCCTCCATCGCGTTGAGCGCCTGTTCGAGGCTGCCCGGCAGGTCGGTGTACCCCATGGCGCGGCGCTCCCGCCGACTCATGGTCCACACGTCGTCCTCGGACTCCGGCGGGAGCTCGTAGCCCTCCTGGACGCCTCTGATGCCGGCGGCGAACATCACCGCGAACGCGAGGTAGGGGTTGCACGCCGAGTCAGGGCTGCGCACCTCGATGCGGCGGGAGGAGGACTTGTTGGGCGTGTACATGGGCACGCGCACGAGCGCCGAGCGGTTGGCCCGGCCCCACGTGGCGGCCGTGGGCGCCTCACCGCCGCCGATGAGACGCTTGTACGAGTTGACCCACTGGTTGGTGATGGCCGAGAACTCCGGGGCGTGCTGCAGGATCCCCGCCACGAAGGACCGGGCGGTCCCGGAGAGCTGGTACTCGTCGTCGGGGTCGTGGAACGCGTTGGTGTCGCCCTCGAACAGGCTCATGTGGGTGTGCATCGCCGAGCCCGGGTGTTCGCGCAGGGGCTTGGGCATGAACGACGCCCACACCCCGTTGTTCATGGCCACCTCCTTGACGATGTAGCGGAAGGTCATGATGTTGTCCGCCATGCTCAGCGCATCGGCGTAACGCAGGTCGATCTCCTGCTGCCCGGGCGCCCCCTCGTGGTGGGAGAACTCCACGGAGATGCCCATCGCCTCGAGGGCCTCGATGGCGTGGCGCCGGAAGTGCGGCGCGGTGTCGTGGACGGCCTGGTCGAAGTAGCCGCCGCTGTCCGTGGGCACCGGCTCGGCGCCGTCGGTCTCGAGGCTCTTGAACAGGAAGAACTCGATCTCCGGGTGGACGTAGCAGGAGAAGCCGAGGTCGGCGGCCTTGTTGAGCTGGCGGCGCAGGACGTGCCGGGGGTCGGCCCAGTTGGGGCTGCCGTCGGGGTTGAAGATGTCGCAGAAGATACGCGCCGAGTGCTGGCCGCCGTCGGCGTGCGCCCACGGTAGGACCTGGAACGTGGACGGGTCGGGCTTGGCCACCGTGTCGGCCTCGGAGACCCGGGAGAAGCCCTCGATGGCGGAGCCGTCGAACCCGATCCCCTCCCCGAAGGCACCCTCGAGCTCGGCGGGGGCGACGGCCACCGACTTGAGGGTGCCGAGCACGTCGGTGAACCAGAGCCGGACGAACCGGATGTCGCGCTCCTCGAGCGTCCTGAGAACGTACTCCTGCTGGCGGTTCATGCCCCCCAACCTAGTGCCTGTCGTGTTACGGCCGTGTGACATCGCGCGGCCGTGGCAGACTCGCGACCATGAGCGACAGCACCGACACCCCCGTCTACGGATCCGGGGCTGCCACCCCCGCCGCGCAGTCCGAGGGCCTGACCCGGGTCACCCGAATCCACCACCTCGCCGAGCTCAAGGCCAAGGGTGAGCCGTGGCCGATGCTCACCGCCTACGACTTCACCTCCGCCCGCCTCTTCCAGGAGGCCGGCGTCCCCGTCCTGCTCGTGGGCGACTCGGCCGCCAACGTGGTCTACGGGTACGACACCACGGCGTCGGTCACCACGGAGGAACTCCTGCCCCTGGTCCGTGCGGTGGTCCGCGGCGCCCCGAGGGCGCTCGTCGTGGCCGACATGGTCTTCGGCTCGTACGAGGTCTCCGACGAGCAGGCCGTCGCCTCCGCGATCACGCTCATGCGCGAGGGCGGCGCCCAGGCGGTCAAGCTCGAGGGCGGCGTGCGCATGGCGTCCCGCATCCGGGCGATCGTCGAGGCCGGTATCCCGGTGATGGCCCACATCGGCTTCACCCCGCAGTCCGTCCACGGGCTCGGCGGTTTCCGGGTTCAGGGTCGCGGTGACGAGGCGGCCGAGCAGCTGCTCGCCGACGCCCGCGCGGTGCAGGAGGCCGGCGCCTTCGCGGTGGTTCTCGAGATGGTGCCGGCCGACGTGGCCGCCCGGGTCACCGACCAGATCGCGATCCCCACCGTCGGCATCGGCGCCGGCAACGGGTGCGACGCCCAGGTGCTGGTGTGGACCGACATGGCCGGCTACGCCACGGGCCGCTCCCCCAGCTTCGTCAAGCGCTACGCCGAGATCGGCGACACCCTCCGCGAGGCGGCGCGGCAGTACGCGACCGAGGTCCGCACCCGCGACTTCCCGGACGCGGACCACAGCTTCGCCCGATGAACGCGCCCCGACGCGCGCCGTACCCGGAGATCGAGCCGTACGAGACGGGGATGCTCGACGTGGGCGACGGCCAGCTCCTCTACTGGGAGACATGCGGCACCCCCGACGGAACCTCGGTCGTGTTCGTCCACGGCGGCCCCGGCGGTGGGTGCTCGGCGCAGCACCGGCGGATGTTCGACCCCACGGCCTACCGGATCGTGCTCGTCGACCAGCGCGGGTGTGGGCGCAGCACCCCACACGTCGCGGACGGCGCGGACCTCGCCGTCAACACCACGTGGCACCTCGTCACCGATCTGGAGCGGCTCCGCGAACACCTGGGCATCGACCGCTGGCAGGTGTTCGGCGGCTCGTGGGGCAGCACGCTCGGCCTCGCCTATGCCCAGGAGCACCCCGAGCGGGTCACCGAACTCGTCCTCCGCGGGGTCTTCCTGTGCCGCACGGAGGAGATCGACTGGTTCTATCGTGGCGGAGCAGCCCACCTGTTCCCCGAGGCGTGGGAGGGCTACCTCGCCCCGCTGCTCGCGGCCGACGGCCCGGACGCCGTCGCCGCCCCCGGGTACGACCACGTGGCCGCCTACCACCGCCTCCTGCACTGCGGTGCCCCCGAGACCGAGCTCGCGGCGGCACGGGCGTGGACGACGTGGGAGACCACCACGTCGACGCTGCTGCCCCGCCCGGCCGCGACCGACGACGACCCGGACCGCTTCGCGCTGGCGTTCGCTCGCATCGAGAACCACTACTTCGTCCACGACGCGTTCCTCGCCGGCCGCGCGATCCTCGACCGGATGGACCGGATCGCGCACCTGCCCGCGGTGATCGTCCACGGCCGCTACGACGTGGTGTGCCCCGTGGCCAACGCATGGGACCTGCACGGGGCGTGGCCGGGCTCCGAGCTGCACATCGTGCCCGACGCCGGCCACGCGATGGCCGAGCCGGGCACGACCCACCACCTGCTCGAGGCGACAGACCGCTTCCGGCGCTGAGCCCCGTCCGGCCGGTCCGGCCGGTCCGGCGCGTCAGACCAGGCCGGCACGCTTGGCCATGATCACGACGCCTTTCTGGTAGGTCACCGGGAACAGCCGCACCAGCACGTCGAGGACGTAGGCGTCCGGACCCACGAGGATGCGGGGATTGCGCCACTCGATGCCGTCGAGGATCACGCGCGCGGCCTCGTGGGCGTCGGTGCGCGCGAGGTGCTCGTCGAAGGCCCGGGCGATGCCCGCCTGGTCCAGCCCCTCGGCCACCCCGGCGTTGCGGGCCACGGCGGTACGGATGCCGCCCGGGTGGACGCAGGAGACGTCCACGGGGTGCCCGGCGGCGAGGAGCTCCATGCGCAGCGACTCGGTGAACTGCTGCACCGCGGCCTTGGCGGCGTTGTACGCGTTCTGGGTGGGGATCGAGGTGAAGGCGAAGATGCTGGAGAGGTTGGCCAGGTGGCCGTCACCGGAGGCGATGAGGTACGGCAGGAACTCCTTGGTGCCGTGGACGACACCCCAGTAGTCCACGTCCATGACGCGGGCGATGTCCTTGTAGGACGACTGCTCGACCGTGCCGGTGAACGCGATGCCGGCGTTGTTGATCACGCAATGGACCACCCCGAAGTGGGCGGCCACCTGGTCGGCGTACTCGGCGACGGAGCCCTGTTCGGTGACGTCGAGCCGGTCCGTGCGGACCTCGGGCGCTCCGACGGAGTCCGCCAGGGCGGCGGTGGCCGCCAGGCCGTCCGCGTCCACGTCGCTCAGTGCGAGCCGGGCTCCGCGCCGGGCGGCCTCGACGGCCAGTTCGCGGCCGATGCCCGACGCTGCGCCGGTGATGACGACGACCTTGTCCGCCATTCGCCAACGCGGGCGGCGGTCGAGGACGGAGCCCACGGTGCCGAGGACGGTCTGGACGGGGATGCGGGGCACACGCAGCTTCACCGGGCCGGCTCCCGGAGGACGGCGGGGTCGGTGGTCGGGGTGCGGTGGTAGGCGCCGAGGTCGAAGCGCCGCGTGGCGTTGCGGAACCGGAACGTGAAATCGGGCCAGACGGCGGGCGCGTTGCCCTTGGCGTCGAGGTACCAGCTGCTGCACCCGGTCACCCACACGGTCTCGCCGGTGTCGGCGCGCAGCTCGGCGTTGTAGGCGTCCTGGACGGCCTCGCGGACCTCGACGGTGGCCAGGCCGCGGTCGCGCATGGTGCGCAGCGCGTCCACGAGGTAGGCCAGCTGCGACTCGATCATGTAGATCATCGACGAGTGCCCCAGGCCGGTGGCGGGCCCCACCAGCACGAACAGGTTGGGGTAGCCGGCGACGGTGGTGCCCTTGTAGGCCTCCATCCCCTCGCGCGACCATGTGTCGGCGAGGGTCCGCCCGTCGACTCCGCGGACACGCTCGAAGAACGGGGAGTCCGTGACGTGGAAGCCGGTGGCAACCACGAGGACGTCGGCCGGGTGCTCGACGCCGTCGGCGGTGACGACACCGCGGGGCGAGACCCGCTCGATAGGGTCGGTGACGAGGTTGACGTTGAACCGGGTGAGCGCCCGGTACCAGTCGTTGGAGAGCAGGATCCGCTTGCAGCCGATCTCGTACCGCGGGGTGAGCCGGGCCCGCAGCTCGGGGTCGCGCACCTGGATCGCGAGGTGCGCGCGGGCCAGCGCCCGGATCGGCGCGAGCGCGGACCGGGTGCGGGTCAGGCCCACGACCTGCAACTCACGGCTCGCGTACTGCAGTGCCCGGACGGCCCGCTGGAGGCCGGGGATCTTGCGGTAGGCGGCGCGCTCGAGTCGCGGGTACGGGCGGTCCATCCGGGGCAATACCCAGGGGGCGGTGCGCTGGTAGACGTCCAGGTGTCCGACCGTCGGCGCGATCGACGGCACCACCTGGACGGCGGAGGCGCCGGTGCCGATGACCGCCACGCGGCGGCCGGTGAGCGGGACCGAGTGGTCCCAGCGGGCGGTGTGGAAGACCTCGCCGGCGAAGTCGGCGAACCCCTCGATGTCCGGGTAGTTGGGTTCGCACAGGGCGCCCACGCCCAGGACGAGTACGCGGGCGTCGTACTCCCCCGCCGTGGTGCGGACGGTCCAGCGCCCCCGGTCCGGGTCGTAGCCGCAGGCGGTCACCTCCACGCCGAAGCGGATCTTCTCCCGCACCCCCGCCCGCTCGGCGGTCCGCCGGATGTAGTCGTGGATCTCGCCCTGCGGCGAGAACGCGCGCGACCAGCCGGGGTTGAGGGCGAAGGAGTAGGAGTACAGGTGCGAGGGCACGTCGCAGGCCGCGCCGGGATAGTGGTTGTCGCGCCACGTCCCGCCGACGTCGGCGGCCCGTTCGAGGACCACGACGTCGTCGAACCACTCCTCGCCGAGCTTGATGACCGCGCCCAGGCCGGAGAAGCCGGCCCCCACGACGAGTACGTCGACCCTGGTCGTCTGATCCACTGGTTCTCCCCCTCGGCTCCGGCGTCCTCCTGGCCCCGGAACCCTGTGACCGGAACCACGCCCACCCTACCCGCCGGTCAGTTCCCGTAGGGCTGCGTGAGGGCCACGGTTCACCCGGACCTGGTACAACCAAGCCATGACGAGCAGCGCCCACGTCGAGATCGAGAGCAAGTTCGAGGTCGGGGACGAGACCCCGGCGCCCGCGCCGGACGCCTTCGCGCCCCTGGTCGCGGGCGAGCCCGTGGTGCACCGCCTGTCCGCCACCTATCTCGACACCGCCGACCTCTCGCTCACCCGCCACAAGATCACCCTCCGCCGCCGCACGGGCGGGGACGACGACGGCTGGCACCTCAAGCTCCCGGCCGAGACGGGCCGGCTCGAACTGCACGCCCCGCTCGGTGACGACGACGAAGTCCCCGCCGAGTTGGTGGCGGCGGTCGCGGGCCTGGTCCGGAACCGCCCCTTGACCCCGGTGGCCCGCATCGACAACGAGCGCCGGGTGCTGCTCCTGCGCGACGACGCCGGCGTGCCGGTGGTCGAGTTCTGCGACGATCGCGTGACCACCGAGTCGTTGACCGGCGTCACCACCGGCGGCGGGGGCGACTGGCGGGAGTGGGAAGCGGAGATCGTCGATCCGGACCTGCCCGGGTCCGAGGAGCACCTGGCCGCGGTCTCCGCGGCGTGCGCCGCCGCCGGGGGCACACCCTCGTCGTCGGAATCCAAGCTCGCCCGCGCCCTCGGCACCCTCCCCGCCGCCTTTCCCCCGGGCGTCTCGGCGGTCAAGGACGCCCTCGCGGCGGACCTCAACCAGCTCCTCGACCACGACCCCGGCGCCCGCCGCGGCGCGATGCGGGGCATCCATCAGATGCGGGTGGCCGTGCGCGGGCTACGCAGCACCATCGGCACCTACGCCACGGAGCTCACCGCCGAGACCGAGGACACGGACCTCGACCTTCCCGCCCTCCTCGGCGAGCTCAAGGTGCTCGCCGCGGTCCTGGGGAAGGTGCGCGACCTCCAGGTGGTGGACGAACGGCTGGAGCGGCTGGCCGAGGAGTTCACCGACGACCTGGTCTCTCCCGTGACCCGCGAGCGGATCCGCACCGAGCTCGGCGCCGAGGAGCGCCGGGCGCAGACCCGCGTCGCGGCCGCGCTCGCCTCGGACCGCTACCTCGAGCTGGTGGACCGGCTGCACGAGCTCGTCGAGGTGGCTGGCTCGGACCCCGCCGCGGGCGGCGGGAAGAAGAAGGAGAAGGCGACGTCGAAGGAGAACTCCGGCGTCTCGCCCACGAAGCGCAAACGCGCGGCGCAGGACATGGTGCTGCGGGGCGTGGACCGCCAGTTCGCCAAGTTCACCAAGGTCCGCACCCGCACCGAACGCGACCTCGACTCGCTCGATCTCACGCTCGCCCAGCGCGAGGAGCTCACCCACGTGGTCCGCAAGCGCGCCAAGGCGCTGCGCCGCAACGTCAACGCCCTGCCCGAGTCCGGCGACCTGTCGGTGGCACCGCTGCGGACCGCCTGCCAGCGGCTGCACACCGTGCTGGGCGACGTGCAGGACAGCGTCACCGCCCGGTTCTGGCTGCGGCGGATCGCCCGGCGCGCCGAGGCCGCCGGCGAGTCCACCTTCGGGCTCGGCGTGTTGTTCGAGCACGAGCGCGGGTTCTCCGAGCGGGCACTGGCCGGGTTCGAGCACGACGCGGCGACGGTCACCGCCGCCTATCGGGAGCTGGCCGAATCGCGGCGCGCCGCGCGTCGCCGCAAGGGCAAGAAGGGCGACAAGGGCAAGAAGAAGCACTGACCGGGGTCGGCGGGAGCCGCCCGGCCGGGCCGCCCGGGCGGCTCAGTCGTGCTCGTCCTGCGCGTCCCACTCCTCGTTGCGGGCCCTGGCCCTGCCGAGCGCGGCCTCGGCCTCGGCGCGGGAGCCGTACGGGCCCATGCGGGTGTCCCAGTTGGTGACCTTGCCCTGGACCGCCTGGCCCTTCTCCGTGTCGTAGTACCACTTCTCGCCGCTCACGACGGCCTCCTCGAACTCGGACGGTCTCCTGCTGCTGTCGAACCTACCCCCGCACCGGCGGCTCGCCACCGGGATCGACCACGGCGAAGCGGACCCGCCGCTCGGCGACGTCGGCCTCGGCCACCGTGGCCGTCACCCGCGTGCCCACCCCGGCGGGTCCGGAGCAGTCGCCGAACACCGGCGGGTCCGCGCACCAGGCCTCGCCCGGCCCGCCCCCGGCGGGCGCCCGGAGCACCACGACGGGCCGCTCCGTGCCGATGAGCCCCTCGAGGACGAGAGCCTCGGCCAGGTCCACGCACGCGCGGTCGACCCGCCCGGCGACGCGGTCGGACTCGCGCATGGCCGCGGTGAGCTCGTCGTGCCGCGTGGTGACCCAGTCCGGGACGGGCCGGCCCGCGTACAGCGCCAGGCACGCCTCGGCGGTGTACCGGTCCACGACCCGCCGCAGCGGGGCGGTGACGTGGGTATAGACGCCGCCGATGCCGGCGTGACCCAGCGTGGCCGCATCGAGCCCCGGGCCGAGGACGGTGTAGCCGGCCCCGCGCAGACCCTTGGTTGCCTCGCGCATCATCGCCATGCCCGCCGGGGAGTTGGGGTCCACCCGGTCGAGCATCGCGCCCAGCCCCTCGGACGCCGACCAGGCCAGCCCCAGCGCGGTGGCCGAGTGGCGGAGTTCGTCGATCACCTCGGCGGGCGCGTCGGGCAGCGTGCGGACCAGGCCGATCCCACCCTCCACCATGAGGCCCGCGGCAGCACGGCCCACGAGCAGGGAGATCTGAGCGTTCCACTCGTCGGCGGCGACATGAGGCTCGATCGCCAACGTCCACCCCCACTCCGACCGCACGACCTCCTGGGCCGGCAGCCGCAGCGAGATCGCCCCGGCCCGGACCCCGCGCAGGCGCAGACGCTCGCCGAGCAGCGGCAACCCGGCGATCGACGGGTGGAGACGGCCCGTGTCGGCATCGGCCTGGACACCTGCGTAGTCCAGACGCGCGGTCGACCGTATGGTCGCGCGTTCCACCGCCACGGAGACGGTCTCTCCCTCGGAGTCCACCTCGACGGTCCACACCACGGCCGGGCGCACCTCGTCCGGCAGCAGGCTGGCCGAGCCCTCCGAGAGCACCGGTGGGTGCAGCGGGATCGCGCCGTCCGGCAGGTAGACGGTCTGGCCGCGGCGCAGCGACTCCGCCTCCAGCGCCGACCCCGGTTTCACGACCGCGCCGACGTCCGCGATCGCATACCGCACCCGGTGCCCGTCGCCCACGGCCTCGATGTGCACGGCCTGGTCGAGATCTCTGGCGCCGGGCGGGTCGATGGTGACGAACGGGATCTCGGTGAGGTCGGCCCGCTCGCCCGCGTGCCGGTCGGTCGCCTCCGCGGCGTCCCGCTCGACCTCCGGCGGGAACGCCCCGGGCAGGTCGAACTCGGCGCGCAGGCCGTCGAAGTCGATCGCGTCGGCGTGCAGGATCATGGGCGTTCGCTTTCTGGTCGGCTGCCGTCGCCGAGACTAGTCGGCCGCCGGCGGAGAACACCGGGCGGCGAACGAGCCGGCCTGTAAGCCGGATCCTGTGCCCCCTCCCGAGGGAGGGGCGACGACCATCCATCTGGACACACCGTCGCCGGGTGCCTCGAGCGGTCCACCCGCGGACTCGGGCGAGCAGCCCTCCTCTGCATCTCTGCAGTACATCCGCGCAGCCGCACCGTCTCCGGTGCGTCCTTCAACCTTGCTCCGGGCGGGGTTTACCGAGCCGCCCCGGTCGCCCGGGGCGCTGGTGCGCTCTTACCGCACCGTTTCACCCTTACCGCGCGGCCGCTCCCCGAAGGGCCCGGGCGCGGCGGTCTGTTCTCTGTGGCACTGTCCCGCGGGTCACCCCGGGTTGCCGTTAGCAACCGCCCTGCTCTGTGGAGTCCGGACTTTCCTCGGTCGCGGGCCTGGCGCAGCGGGTGCGCCGGTTCCCGGACCGCGGCCGTCCGGCCGGCTCGTTCGTCAGACCAGTCTAGTCGAGGTGCGAGGTGTCGTTGACCAGGTGCACCGACGTGGGACCGTCGGGGTAGAAGCGCACGTCGGAGACCGAGGCCAGGTCCAGGTGCAGGCGGAAGAGCAGCTCGTCGCCCACACCGAGGCCGGCCCGGATGGCGAGCTTGATGGGGGTCACGTGGCTCACCACCGCCACCACCCCGCCGGGCCGCTCGCCGACGATGCGGCGCAGGCCGCGCTCGACGCGGGTGCGGACCACCGCGAAGCTCTCGCCGCCCGGCGGCGGCACGGCCGTGTCGCCGAGCCAGCGGGAGTGCACCTCGGGGTCACGGGCGGCGGCCTCGGTGAAGGTCAGGCCCTCCCAGGCGCCGAAGTCGGTCTCGACGAGGTCGTCCTCCACCACCAGCGGCACGCCCGCGGCCCGGGCGGCGCGTTCGGCGGTCGCGAGGCAGCGGCGAAGCGGCGAGGTCACGACGGCCGACAGGCCCGGGATCGCGGCCAGACGCTCGGCGGTCCGCTCGGCCTGGCGCACACCCAGGTCGGTGAGGTCGGGATCGCCCTGGCCGGAGTAGCGGCGCTCCACCGAGAGCGGGGTCTGCCCGTGCCGGGCGAGCACGATCCGCGTGGGGCGGCCGGTCGCGCCGGTCCAGCCCGGCCCGGGGCCGGATTCCCCCGCGCTCACGAGGCCTCGGCGCGGACCACGATCACGCCGCACTCGGGGCAGGTGAGAACCTCGTCGTCGGCGGCGTCGCGGAAGGCCGCGACCGTCTCCCTGTCCAGGTCCATGGCACACCCCGAGCAGCGCGCACCGCCGAGCACCGCGGCGCCGACCCCGGCGCGCGCCACGTTACGGGCGTAGAGGGCGAGGAGGTCGGCGGGCACCTGCTCCGCGGCGCGGGCGCGCTCGGCGGTGCTCGCCGAGACGGCGTCCTCGAGGTCGGCGAGCGCGGTGTCACGCGCCGACCGCGCATCCGCCAGCCGCACGTCGAGGTCGGAGGCGGCGGCCCCGGAGTGCTGCACGTCCGCCTCGACGGCCTCGCGCCGCTCGTCCAACTCGGCGAGCTCGGCCTCGAGCGCCTCCTGCCGGCGGGCGAGGGAACGCAATTCGTACTCCAGCTCCGTGGCCTGCCGCTCGGAGACACCGCCGCCGGCGAGCAGCGCGGCGTCCTTCTCGCGCCGGGTCCGCACGGCCCGCAGGTCCGACCGCAACTTGGCGAGGGCACGGTCCAGGTCCTCGAGGTGGATGCGGGCGCGGGCCGCGGACTCGGAGACCGCGCGGCGCTCGGCCTCCAGGCGGTCGAGGTCGTCCTGCTCGGGGAGCACCCGGCGCCGGTGCTCGAGACCCGAGAGCCGCCGGTCGAGGTCGGCGAGCTCGACGAGTCGACGCTGGTCGGTAGGATCGGCCTTCATGACCGTCAAGCCTACCGCTCGGCGGCGTCGCCCCCCGCGCCGTGCCCGGCGGCCACGGTCCACGGGTCGGTGCGCGGGTCACACACCGTCGCGGTCACCCCCACCCCCTCCTCGAGCAGGGCGGCGGCCTGGGCGCACCACGGGAACTCGAGCGCCCAGTGCGCGGCGTCCACGAGCATCGGCCCGCCCTCGCGGAGGTGCTCGTCGACGACGTGGTGGCGCAGGTCGCCGGTCAGGTAGACGTCGGCGCCCGCCGCCCGCGCGGCGCCGAGGAGCGAGTCGCCCGACCCGCCGCACAGGGCGACGCGCCGGATCTCAGCGCCTGGATCGCCCGCCGCCCGGACGCCCCACTCGGTGGCGGGCAGCCGCTCGGCGACGAGCGCGGTGAACGCCGCGAGGGTCGTGGGCTCGGGCAGTTCGCAGACGCGGCCCAGCCCCGTGTTCGCGGGACCAGGCCCGGGGGCGGCATGGTTGACCAGCACGTCCATCGCCGGCACCTCGTACGGGTGGGCGGCCACCAGGGCGCGCCGGACGACCGACCGCAGCTCGGGCGGGGCCACGAACTCCACACGGGCCTCGCGCACCTCCTCGGGCTCGCCGACCGTGCCGATCGTCGGGTCGGTGCCGTCGCCGGGGCGGAAGCGGCCGGTCCCCTCGAGGGTGAACGAGCACTCGGTGTAGCCGCTCATCCGGCCGGCGCCGGCGGCGAACACGGCGGCGAGCACGTCCTCGGCGTCGTCGGCGGGGACGGTGAACACCCAGCGGTCCACGGTGCCGTCGCCGGACGGGGCCAGCGGCCGCCCCGGCTCCAGGCCGAGCAGCTCGGCGAGCGCGTCGTTGACGCCCGGCCGGGCCGAGTCCGCGTTGGTGTGGGCGGCGTAGAGGGCGCAGCCGCCGGCGATGAGCCGGTGCAGCAGCCGGCCCTTGGGGGTGTCCGCGGCCACCGAGTGCACGCCGCGCAGCAGCGGCGGGTGGTGGACCAGCAGGAGGTCGGCGCCCACGGCGAGGGCGTGGTCGACGACCGCGTCGGTGGCGTCCACGGCCACCACGACGGTCTCCACGTCCGCAGTGGGATCGCCCGCGACCAGGCCCACGCGGTCCCACGACTCGGCCAGCCGCGGCGGGTAGGCGTGCTCGAGCAGGTCGATCACGTCGGCGAGGGTGGGCCCGCTGGTCATCGTCGCATCCCTTCCGTCACGGCCCGCCAGGCGGCGACGAGCTCGTTCACCATCGTGCCCTCGCGCACCGCCAGCCGCAGGTGTCCGGCGTCCAGTCCGGGGAAGGTGTCGCACCGGCGGGTCGCGATCCCCCGCCCGGCCAGCCCCTCCCGGAACGCCACCGGGTCCACGCCGCGCGGCGTCCGGACCAGTACGAACGGCGCCTCGGGCGGCACCACCACGGCGATGCCCGCGGCCCCCAGCGCCCGCAGCATGGCCGTGCGCTGCGCCGCGACCTCCGCGCGGATCGCGGCCAGTCCGGCCTCCGCCTCCGGGCCGAGGCACGCGCGGATCGCCTCGAGCTGCAACGTCCCGAGCGGCCAGTGGGGGCGCCGGTCCGCGAGGTCGGCGAGGACGGCCGGGTCGCCGACCGCGTACCCCACCCGGAGCCCGGCGAGCGCCCAGGTCTTGGTGAGCGAGCGCAGCACCACGAGCCCGGGCAGCGCGGCCCCGGCGAGGGTGTGGGACGCCTCGTCCGCCACCACGTCGCAGAACGCCTCGTCGACCACCGTGACCCGCCCGGGGCGGCACAGGGCGGCGACGTCCGCGCGGGGGTGGAGGACCGAGGTGGGATTGGTGGGGTTGCCGACGACGACGAGGTCGGCCTCCGCCGGGACCGCCGCCGGGTCGAGCCGGAACGGCGCGTCCAGCACGACCCTCTCGACCGGCACGCCGGCGCGGCGCAGCTCGAGCTCCGGTTCGGTGAACGACGGGTGGAACACGGCGGCTTGCAGTCCGCGGCGCGCCGCGTGGTCGGCGAGCAGGTGGAACCCCTCCGACGCGCCGCCCAGGAGCAGGACGCGCTCCGGGCCCACCCCGTGACGGGCGGCGACGGCGGCGACGGCGGCCTCGTCGTCGTCACCCCCGGGGTACGCCGCCAGGTCGCCCACCCGCGCCGCGAGACGCGCGCGCAACCACCCGGGCGGGGCGTCGCCGCGCACGTTGACGGCGAAGTCGCGGCCGCCGGGGACGAGGTCGGCGTCCCCGTGGTGGCGCAGCGCGTCGAGCCCCGCGGCGTCGGTCATGCCCGTAGCCTAGAGCCGCCGACCGGGCCGTGGGGCCGCCGGGACGCGTCTCTGCCAGGATGGGGCCATGTCCGTCCGCCCCACCCTGCTCGTCGACCTCGACGGGACGATCACCGACTCCCTGCCCGGCATCGCCGCCTCCCTGCACCACGCGCTCGCGGCCGTGGACTCCGCCTGGGACGACTCGCGCGACATCCGGCAGATCGCCGGCCCGCCGATGCCGGAGACCCTCGCCTCGCTCGGGCTCGAGGGCGACCGCGCCGAGCGCGCGCTGGCCGCGTACCGGGAGCGCTACGACGCGATCGGCTGGTCGGAGAACTCCGTCTTCGAGGGCATGGACGACCTGCTGGCCCGTCTGGCCGCCGACGGCTACCGGATGGCTGTGGCCACGAGCAAGGCCGAGACGTCGGCACGACGCATCCTCACCCACTTCGGGCTCGCCGACCACTTCGCCTTTATCGGCGGCGCCGACCTGGCGGTGGGCCGCTCGGCCAAGGTCGACGTGGTGGCGCACAGCCTCGCCGCGCTCGGGATCGAGCCGGTCCCCGCGACCCGCGGCGGCACCGGCGAGGTGCTCATGATCGGCGACCGCGCCCACGATGTGGAGGGCGCGGCCCACCACGGCATCCCCACGGCGCTCGTGCGCTGGGGCTACGGCTCGCCCCGAGAGTGGGACACCGCCCGCTGGTCCGCGGCCGACACCACCGTGTTGGAGAGGATCGTCCATGCCTGGTGACGCCGCCCCCGGGGCCCTGCGGGTCGTGTTCGTCTGCACCGGCAACATCTGCCGCTCCCCCATGGCCGAGATCATGGCGCGCCGGGCGTTCGAGGAGGCCGGGCTGGCCGACCGCGTGACCGTCTCCAGCGTCGGCACCGGCGGCTGGCACGTCGGCGACGGCATGGACCCGCGCGCCGCCGCCGAGCTCGAGCGGCACGGCTACCCCTCGGCGCACACCGCCGCGCAGCTCGCCGACGACGACCACACCGCCCACCTCCTCGTGGCGCTCGACCGCGGGCACCGCGCGCACCTGCACCACGTGGGGGTCGAGCCAGACCGGGTGCGCCTGCTGCGCTCGTTCGACCCCGACGCCCACGGCGAGGACGTGGCCGACCCCTACTACGGCGACCACTCCGACTTCAGGCGCACCCGCGTCGAGATCACCGCCGCCCTCCCCGGGCTGGTGGACGAGGTCCGCGACCTGCTCGGGTAGCCGCCGGCGCGGGACGGTTACGCTGGAGGAATGCAGGCACTGCGGCAATTCCTCAGCCCCGGATGGGTCCTCGGCCTGCTGGCCGTGGTCCTGTTCACGTGGGCCTGCTTCGCCTTGCTCGCCCCGTGGCAGCTGGGCAAGAACGACGACCTGGACGCCCGCAACGCCCGCCTCGCCGAATCCATCGAGGCCGCCCCGGAGCCCCTGGGGCAGGTCGTGGAGTCCCCGGCCGACTTCGTCGAACGAGAGTGGCGGCTCGTCACCCTCGAGGGCACCTGGCAGCCGGACGCCGAGGCCCTGCTGCGCCTGCGCTCCGTCGACGGCGAGTTGGTCTACCAGATCCTCACGGTGTTCCGGAGCGCCGACGGCGAGGAGTTCCTCGTCAACCGCGGGTGGGTTCCCGTCGGCGAGAACAACACCGTGCCCGACTACCCCCGCGCCCCGTCCGAGCCGGTCGAGATCACCGCGCGCCTCCGCGCGACCGAGGCGGGCCAGGCCGAGCCGGTGCTCGTGGGCGGGCGGCAGGCAGTCCGGGTGGTGGACCCCGCCGTGCTCGGCGACACCCTGGGCCACGACCTCGAACCAGCCGGCTACCTGCAGCTCATCGGCGACCAGCCGGGGTCGCTGACCCCCGCGCCGGTCCCGGGCATCGAGAGCGGCCCCTACCTCTCCTACGGCCTGCAGTGGCTGCTGTTCGGCCTGCTCGCCCCCGTGGGACTGGCATACTTCGCGTGGAGCGAGATGCGCGCGCGCCGCCGGGTCGCCGAGCAGGACACGCACCCGCCGTCGTCCGCGGCCCCGGCGGGCGGCGGGGGTGACGGCGAGGGCGGCGCCCCCGACCCGGCCGGCAACGACGAGGGGACCCCCGACCCCGACCTCGCCGCCCGGGACCGCGCGATGTTCGACAGGTACGGCGAACGCTACGACGCCGAGCAGCGGCGCGCCGCCCGGCGTCGGGACCGGCTCCGCCAGCCGTGAGCCGAGGCCTGGCCCGCCACTGCGACCAGGGCAGCACCGACCTGCACCGCGCGCATGAGCCGGACCGCCCGCCGCACGTCCGCCGGGCCCGGCGCCGCCCCGTCGCCGAGGGTCGGCCGGTGCTCGACCCCGTAGGGGTACGGCGTTCGCCCGCCCAGTCGCACGCCGAGCGCGCCGGCGGTGGCCGCCTCGACCACGCCGGCGTTGGGACTGGGGTGCGCGGCGGCGTCGCGGCGCCACACCCGGAGCGACTCCCGGGCCCGGCCGCCGGCCACCCCCGCCAGCGCCGCAGTGAGCAGCCCCGCCGCGCGGGCGGCCGGCCACCCCAGGACGTCGTCCAGCCGGGCCGAGGCCCACCCGAAGTCCCGGTAGCGCTCGGAGCGGTGCCCCACCATCGCGTCGAGTGTGTTGGCCGCACGGTGCGCGGCCGCCCCGGCCGGGCCGGCGACCGCGGCCCAGAGAAGGGTCGCCACGGAGGCGTCGGAGGTATTCTCCGCCACCGACTCCACCACGGCGCGGGCGAGGTCATCCACGCCGAGCGCCGACGGGTCCCTGCCACACAGCCACGGCAACAACGCACGGGACCCGGCCACGTCTCCGGACCCGAGCAGGTCCGCCTGCCGAGCGGCGACCCCCAGCAGCGAGGTCCCGCCCAGGCTCGCCCACACCGTGGTCGCCGTCCACGCCGCGCGCCACGCGGGCCGCGCGGCGAGGGCGCGGTCCACCGCCCCCACCGACACCGCGGCCCCGCCCACGAGGACGCTGGTCAGGGCGACGCCGCGGACCCGCGCGACGGGTCCGCTCGGCACGGGCGCGTCGCCGACCGGGTGCAGGGCATCCTCCAGGGCGAGAGCCAGGCGGCCGAACCCGGCGACGGGGTGGTACCGCCCGGGGTCTGCCCAGACCAGGTCGGCCGCGAACCCCAGTGCGATGCCGAGGTGGCGGTACGGGTCGGGAGAACAACGCATGGCCCAAGACTGCCACCCCACCCGCCGCGCCAGGACGGGGCCCCGTGGGGCCGATGTGGCTGATGTGACAGGAGTGCTGTGCACATCCGGCGGCAGCGGTACAGTTCGACTGACCATGGTCGGGACAAGGGCCCGGCCGGGAGCCCGACTGCTCCGGAGCATCCGGGAAAGGATCGCCATGACCAGAACGCACGTCCACGCAGACCAGCCCGCCACAGCCCGCCGTCCGCTCACGCGCCGCGCACTCACCGCCACCCTCGCCGCGGGGATGGCGCTCGGCACCCTCGCCGCCGTGGCGCCGGCCGCGGGCGCGCAGGAGCACGAGATCGGGGGCGCGATCAGGGTGGAGTACCTCGCGGCCGCTCAGGCGAACGGTCAGTCGCCCGAGGACTTCTTCGGCCCGGCCCTCTCCCCCGAGACGCCGATCGCCCGGGACGGCCGCTTCCAGGTGTTCCAGAACGACCAGTCGATCTATTGGGCGCCGGGCGTCGCCGGTGGCCGGGCCAATCAGATCGGCGGCGCGATCCGGGACCGGTGGGAGGCCGAGAAGTGGGAGGTCGGCCCCCTGGGCTACCCGACCACCCGCGAGTGGAGCGGCAAGCCGTCCTCACGCACCGAGAAGGTCGCCCGGGGCAACCACTTCGAGGGCGGCACGATCTACGCCGTGCCCGACGAGGGCACCTTCGTCACCTGGGGCCTCATCCGCGACGCCTGGTGGCGCGACGGCGCCGAGAAGGGGTCATTCGGCCTGCCCGTCGGCCCCGAGAAGGCGACCGACGACGGTTGGGTGCAGGAGTTCGAAGGCGGAACGATCCGGGTCACCCGAGAGGGCCGCGTGAGCTTCGACTGGAACTACTCCCCCGATGAGAAGCCTTCCACGCCCTCGCCCGAGGCGGGCCTGGGCGACCAGCTCGCCGACATGGTGGCCGGGTGGATCGATCAGTTCTCCTGACGCGGCGGGGCGCCGCACGGCCGGCCCCCACGCACGAGTGAGGCCCCGGATCGACGGTCACCGTCGATCCGGGGCCCACAGAACGTGCGCGCGGAGGGACTCGAACCCCCGACCGCTGGTGTGTAAGACCAGAGCTCTAACCGCTGAGCTACACGCGCCGACACCGGCGTACGGGTGCACGCCGGTGCGGGTCAGAGTAACGCACCCCGGGGGCGGCGTACCGCGCCGGAGTGGGGACTCTACTTGCGGGGAGTGGCCTTCTTGCGCAGGGCGAGCCGGCTGCCGGCCCAGTCCCCGAGCGAGGCGGTACGCGTCTGGTGCATCCCGGAGGTCTGCGCCGATTCGGCGATCACCGCGGGCTCCACGTGGCCGTCGATTCCCGTCTTTGGCGTGAGCACCCACACGCAACCCTCGTCCGCGAGCGGGGTCATGACGTCCATGAGCCGGTCCACCAGGTCGCCGTCACCGTCCCGCCACCACAGCAGGACCGCGTCCACCACCTCGTCGGTGTCCTCCTCGAGGAGCTCCGATCCGACCGCGTCCTCCACGGCCTCGCTGATCGCCTCGTCACAGTCGGAATCCCATCCGACCTCCTGGACGAGCATGCCCTCCGTCAGTTCGAGCTGACCGGCAACCTGGCCCGCTCCGTCCTGTTGGTTCGCCGCGGCGACCACCGTGGTGTTCCTCCCTCGAGTTCGTTGGCGCAGAGTAGACCTCTGCTGCCCAGGAACACTACCCGCGCGGCCCTACCGGGGACACGCCTACCGCCCTTTTCGTGCCCGCCGACGGCGCCCCGTGTCGCCCGTCACGCTTTCGGGCACAATCATGGCCAGGGGCCCACCGGGCCCGTACCCGGTCCGTCGCCCGTCCGCCCCACACCCGCGTGACACGGCGGACCACCCGACTGCACCACGAGACGTGGCCGCCCCACCGGGAGGACACCGTAGAAGTGAGGACGAGACCGATGAGCGAGAACGCGGACACCCGGGAGACGGACGCCAAGACCACTTCCACGCCGACCAACGTGCCGGTCCTCCGGGAGGGCGTCGCCTCCTACCTCGCGGACACGGACCCCGAGGAGACCCAGGAGTGGATGGACTCGCTCGACGGCCTGCTCGCCGAGGCCGGCCCGGAGCGCGCCCGCTACCTCATGCTTCGGCTCCTCGAGCGCGCGTCCAAGAAGCGCGTTCCACTGCCCGCGCTCACCTCGACCGACTACGTCAACACCATCCCCACCGAGCTCGAGCCCGAGTTCCCCGGCGACGAGGAGATCGAACGGACCTACCGCCAGTGGATCCGGTGGAACGCGGCGGTCATGGTGCACCGCGCCCAGCGCCCCGGGGTCGGCGTCGGCGGCCACATCTCGACCTACGCGGGCGCGGCCCCGCTCTACGAGGTGGGCTACAACCACTTCTTCCGCGGCAAGGACCACCCCGGCGGCGGCGATCACGTCTTCTTCCAGGGCCACGCCTCTCCCGGCATGTACGCCCGCGCCTACCTCGAAGGCCGGCTCCGCGAGCACGACCTGGACGGCTTCCGACAGGAGAAGAGCCACCCCGGGCGCTCACTGCCGTCCTACCCGCACCCCCGCTGCCTGCCCGAGTTCTGGGAGTTCCCCACCGTCTCGATGGGCCTGGGCCCCATCAACGCCATCTACCAGGCGCGGTTCAACAAGTACCTCCACAACCGGGGCATCAAGGACACCTCGCAGCAGCACGTGTGGGCGTTCCTGGGTGACGGCGAGATGGACGAGGTCGAGTCGCGGGGCGCCCTGCAGATCGCGGCCAACGACGCGCTCGACAACCTGACCTTCGTCATCAACTGCAACCTGCAGCGCCTCGACGGACCGGTCCGCGGCAACGGGCAGATCATCCAGGAGCTGGAGTCCTACTTCCGCGGCGCCGGGTGGAACGTCATCAAGGTGGTGTGGGGCCGCGAGTGGGACGCACTGTTCGAGAAGGACACCGAGGGCGCCCTCGTCTCGCTCATGAACTCGGTCTCCGACGGCGACTACCAGACGTTCCGCGCCAACGACGGTGCGTGGATCCGCGAGCACTTCTTCGGCCGCGACAAGCGGACCGCCAAGCTCGTCGAGGACCTGTCCGACGACGACATCTGGGCCCTCAAGCGCGGCGGGCACGACTACCGGAAGATCCACGCCGCGTACAAGGCCTCGCTCGAGCACACGGGCCAGCCGACGGTGATCCTCGCCCACACCATCAAGGGCTACGGTCTCGGCCACAACTTCGAGGGCCGCAACGCGACGCATCAGATGAAGAAGCTGACGCTGGACGACCTCAAGCTGTTCCGCGACAAGCAGAACATCCCGATCACCGACGAGGAGCTCGAGGCGGACCCGACGCTGCCGCCGTACTACAACCCCGGCCCCAACTCGGCGGAGATCCGCTACCTGCTGGAGCGCCGGCAGGCACTGGGCGGCCACGTCCCCGAGCGGCGCCAGACCTTCACCCCACTCACCGTCCCCTCGCTGGACAAGCTCGCCTCGATGCGCAAGGGGTCGGGCAAGCAGGACGTGGCCACCACGATGGCCCTGGTACGGATCTGCAAGGAGCTCATGCGCGACGACGCGCTGCGCGAACGCTTCGTCCCGATCATCCCCGACGAGGCCCGGACCTTCGGCATGGACTCGTGGTTCCCGACGCTGAAGATCTACAACCCGCACGGACAGAACTACACCTCGGTCGACCACGAGCTCATGCTGAGCTACAAGGAGGCCAAGGACGGGCAGATCATGCACGAGGGGATCAGCGAGGCCGGCTCGGTGGCCGAGTTCACCGCCGCCGGCACCGCGTACGCCACCCACGGCGAGCCGATGATCCCGCTGTACATCTTCTACTCGATGTTCGGCTTCCAGCGGACCGGCGACGCCATCTGGGCGGCAGCCGACCAGCTCGCCCGCGGGTTCTTCCTGGGAGCCACAGCCGGCCGCACGACGCTCACCGGCGAGGGCCTGCAGCACATGGACGGCCACTCGCACCTGCTCGCCGCCACCAACCCGGGGATCATCTCCTACGACCCGGCGTGGGGCTTCGAACTGGTCCACATCATGCGGGCCGGCATCGAGCGGATGTACGGCCCCGGCGCCGCGCACGAGACGGAGACCGACGGCATCGACCGCAACGTCTCCTACTACATCACCCTGTACAACGAGCCCGTCCAGCAGCCGCCGGAGCCGGAGGATCTCGACGCCGAGGCGCTGCTGCGCGGCCTGTACCCGTTCCGCAAGGGGGAGAAGGGCACGCACAAGGCGTCGATCCTCGCCTCCGGCGTGGGCATGTACGCCGCGGTCGAGGCCCAGAAGCTGCTCGCCGAGGAGTGGGACGTCTCGGCGGACCTGTGGTCGGCCACCTCGTGGACCGAGCTCGCGCGCGACGGGCACGACTGCGAGCGGCATGCGCTGCGGCACCCCGACCAGCAGCCGCGCGTGCCCTTCGTCACCGCCTCCCTGCAGAACAGCGAGGGCCCGTTCGTCGCGGTGAGCGACTTCCAGAAGGCCGTCCCGGACCAGATCCGCGGCTGGGTCCCGGGTGACTACACGGTGCTCGGCTGCGACGGCTTCGGGTTCTCCGACACCCGGCCCGCCGCGCGCCGCTACTTCAACACCGACGCCCAGTCGATCGTCGTGGCGGTGCTCGCCGGACTCGCCCGGGAGGGCACGGTCGAAAAGCGCCTCGCCGTCGAGGCGGCGCGGAAGTACCGGATCGAGGACGTCATGGCCGCGCCCGAGCCCACGACGGACCCCGGGGTGGCATGACGGACGACGCGGCGGCGGGGACCCCGGCACCCGTGCCGGGGCGCTCCGCCACGCGCGTCCCCCCGGACGAGCGGCCGGTCTCCGACGCGCTGCTCAAGCGCATCACCCGGTACTCGGGGACCCTGTCCACCGAGGCCGTCCGCGCGCTCGAGGAGGAGCTGCCGTTCTTCGCCGAGCTCTCGGCCGACCAGCGGGCGGAGATCCAGCTCATCATCCAGAGCGCCGTCCGCGACTTCGTCACGTGGATGCGCAACCCCGACGCCCAGCACACTGACACCATCGCCGGGTTCAAGCTGCTCCCCAAGGGGCTGGGCCAGGGGCTGACGCTCCAGCAGACCGTGCAGCTGGTCCGGTCCACACTCGAGTACTTCGAGCTGGTCATGCCGCGGATCAGCCACAACGAGCGCCAGCGCGGGCTCATGATCGCCGCCGTGCTCAAGTTCGGCCGCGAGCTCGGGTTCACCGCGGCCTCCGTCTACGCCGCCGCCGCCGAGAACCGCGGTGCGTGGGACACCCGGATGGAGGCGATGATCGTCGACGCGGTGGTGCGCGGCGACCGGCACGCCGACCTCACCTCCGGCGCGTCGGCGCTCAACTGGGATCCCACCACGTCGGCGACCGTCATCGTGGGCACCCCCCACGCGGACCTCGGGATCGCCGCGGTCCCGGCAGTGCACAACGCGGCGGTCGCGGCGGGGCGGCACGCGCTCGCCGTGGTACAGGGCGCACGCCTCGTCGTCATCCTCTCCGGCGAGCTCGACTCCGTCCTGTCGGTCCCCGCCGCGCTGCTGGAGTCCTTCGCCCCCGACGAGCCCGTCGTGGTGGGCCACACGGTCGGCTCCCTCGGGGACGCGCCCAGCAGTGCCGCGGAGGCGCTCTCCGGTGCCGCGGCCGTCCGCGGCTGGCCGGGCGCCCCGCGGCCCGTGGCCGCGATCGATCTGCTGCCCGAGCGGGTCCTGGGGGGCGACCGCGGCGCGGCGCGCCTGCTCGTCGACCGCGTGGTGACCCCCCTGCGGGGCGCGGACCCCTCGCTCGAGGAGACGCTGCGCGCCTACCTCGACTCCGGCGGACACGTCGAGGCGTGCGCGCGGCGGTTGTACGTCCATCCCAACACGGTGCGGTACCGACTCAAGAGAGTCGGACAGATAACGCAGTTCGACCCCCTCGATTCGAGGGACGGTTTCGTGCTCCGGATCGCCCTCGTCCTCGGGATGTTCGACGAATCCCATTCACAGGAGACGTAGTTCTTCACACCTGCCACACTGTGTAACGAAAACGCTTCGTGATCAGATGGACGCCTGGCCAACTCGGCTTTTGTGGGAAACCCACAAAAACCGGCGGGTGATTCTGGCTTGCGGAACATCATCCCGAAGGGGCCCCGCCGTGTTCCCTGATACTCGTGCTTTGTCTCACCGCCCCAGGACAGGGGTCTCAGAAGGCCGGGATGCTCGCGCCGTGGCTCGAACTGCCCGGCGCGGCCGCTCGGCTCGCCGAGTGGTCCGCCGCCGGCGGTCTGGATCTCGCGCACCTGGGCACCACCGCGACACTGCAGGAGATCACCGACACCGCGGTGACCCAGCCACTCGTCGTGGCCTCCGCTCTCCTCGGGGCCGCCGAGCTCCGGCGCCGGGGCGACGTGCCGTCCGACACCGTGGTGGCCGGGCACTCCATCGGCGAGGTCGCGGCACTCGCGATCGCCGGTGTCATCTCCGAGACGGACGCACTGCGCCTGGCCTCGCTGCGCGGCCAGGCCATGTCCCGTGCCTGCGCGGAGCGCCCCACCGGCATGATCGCCGTCCTCGGCGGCCGTGAGGCCGACGTCCTGCTCTCCCTCGAGAACGCGGGCCTGACCCCGGCCAACCGCAACGCCGCCGGCCAGATCGTGGCCGCGGGCCCCCTCGAGGCGTGCGACGCGCTCGAGCAGAACCCGCCCACCCGCGCCCGTCTGCGACGCCTCGAGGTGGCCGGCGCCTTCCACACCGGCTACATGGCCTCCGCCGTCGAGGCGGTGCACGAGCTCGCGGCCTCGCTCGAGGTGCGCGACCCGGAGCTCACGCTGCTGTCCAACGCGGACGGCACCGTTGTCACCTCCGGTCGGGACGCCCTCGACCGGGTGGTCTCGCAGATCACCCACCCCGTGCGGTGGGACCTGTGCACGCAGACCATGCTCAAGCTGGGCGTGGACACCCTGGTCGAGCTGCCGCCGTCCGGCGCGCTCGTGGGCATCGCCAAGCGCGAGATGCGTGACGCCGCCCGCCACGGGCTCACGACGCCGGAGGATCTCGACGCCACCGTGGCGAACGTCCCCGCACTGAGCGGCACCTAGCCGCCCCCGAACCCGCGGCCGCCGGAGGGATCCGGCGGCCGTGTCATGACGACCACGTCCCTCCCGCCGGGAGGGGCGCAACCGACAAGGAAGGAAGCCACATGGCACGCACCGAGGCCGAGATCATCGCGGGACTCGCCGAGATCGTCGAGGAGGTCACCGGGATCGAGCCGTCCGAGGTGACCCCGGAGAAGTCGTTCGTCGACGACCTGGACATCGACTCGCTCTCCATGGTCGAGATCGCCGTCCAGACCGAGGACCGCTACGGGGTCGAGATCCCCGACGAGGACCTGGCCAAGCTGCGCACCGTCGCCGACGCCGTCGAGTACATCCAGAAGATCGACCAGGGCTGACGCCCCGTCCCGTGGGTCGGGGCGGGGACACGACAAGGGCCGTTGGTGCGGTCGGTGCACCAGGACGAGCCCGTGTCCTCTCCCTCCCGTAGGGCAGACGTCACGCCCACCCGCCCCGCCTCGCGCGGGGCGACACGCGGCCGGCGTGAGCAGGGACGGGGGTCCCTCTCGAACGCCGGTCGACCACCAGACAGTCCGGGGGTCCATCAGCCCGCACTGCCCGTCACGGGTCGAGCGGCACGGAAAGGACTGCATTCCATGACCATCACCACCACCGTGGATCACACCACCCAGATCGACCCGCGCGACCCCGTCGTCCGGCTCGAGAACCTCTTCGACCCGGCGTCGCTGGAGTTCCTCACCGAACCCGACGCCTCGGGTGCGCTCGCCGCACGCGGTCTCATCGACGGCGTGCCCACCATCGCCTACGCCACCGACGCCACCGTCATGGGCGGCGCCATGGGCCTCGACGGCTGCCGCCACATCGTCCACGCGATCGACGTGGCGATCGACGAGCAGCTGCCCGTGGTGGGCGTCTGGCACTCGGGCGGGGCGCGACTGGCGGAGGGCGTCGAGGCGCTCCACGCCGTGGGCACCGTCTTCGAGGCCATGGTCCGCGCCTCGGGCCTCGTACCGCAGATCTCCGTGGTACTCGGACCCGCCGCCGGCGGCGCCGCGTACGGCCCCGCCCTCACCGACGTCGTGATCATGGCCCCGGCGGGCAAGATCTTCGTCACCGGGCCCGACGTGGTCCGTTCCGTCACCGGCGAGCAGGTCGACATGGAGGGCCTGGGCGGCCAGGAGGTGCACCACCGCAAGTCGGGCGTGTGCCACATCGCCGCCGAGGACGAGCGCGATGCCCTCAACCGCGCCCGCCGACTCGTCACCCTGCTCTCGGCCCAGGGCGAGATCGACCCGCAGGCCCTAGAGTCGGACCACACGGACCTCGCCGGGCTGCTCCCCGAGTCCGCCAAGCGCGCGTACGACGTGCGGCCGCTCGTCCACGGGATCCTCGACTCCTCCCCGGTCGACGGGAGCACGACCTTCGAGGAGCTCCAGTCCAAGTGGGCGCCGAGCATCGTCGTGGGCTTCGGCCGCCTCGCCGGCCGCACGGTCGGCGTGATCGCCAACAACCCGCTGCGCCTGGGTGGCTGCCTCAACTCGGAGTCGGCAGAGAAGGCCTCGCGCTTCGTCCGCCTCTGCAACGCGTTCGGCGTGCCGCTCCTCGTCGTCGTCGACGTCCCCGGGTACCTCCCGGGCGTCAACCAGGAGTGGGAGGGTGTCGTGCGCCGCGGCGCCAAGCTCCTCCACGCCTTCGCCGAGGCCTCGGTCGCGCGCGTCACCCTGGTGACGCGCAAGATCTACGGCGGCGCGTACATCGCCATGAACTCGCGCGCCCTGGGCGCGTCGGCGGTCTACGCGTGGCCGGACGCCGAGGTGGCGGTGATGGGCGCCAAGGCCGCCGTGGGGATCCTCCACAAGCGCACGCTCGCCGCGGCGCCGGAGGACGAGCGCGAGGAGCTCCACGAGCGGCTCGCCGAAGAGCACGCCGCGATCGCCGGCGGCGTGGGCCGGGCGGTGTCCATCGGCGTGGTCGACGAGGTGATCGAGCCCACCGACACGCGCCGTCGCCTCGCCGAGGCGCTGGACGCGGCCGCGCACGTCCGCGGCCGGCACAAGAACATCCCGCTGTGACCTGACGGCGCGGCTCGCCCGATGCACCGCGCCGCCGGGCACATGCGACGACGCCCGCACCCCGAGAGGGTGCGGGCGTCGCCCGTGTCGGTCGGGAGTCGGTCGCGGGGGTCAGCCCACGCGGGAGAGCCAGGTGACCTCGGCGGCGACGGGGTGGCCGCGCAGCGGCTCGAGGGCGCGGTCCCAGGCGGCGCCGAGCTCCTCCTCCATGGCGGCGTGGAAGGCGGCGGGGCCGGCGGCCATGAGGTGACGCAGGCGGTTCTCCCCCACCACCACGTCGCCGCTGGCGCCGGTCTGGCCGCGCCACATACCGAGTTCGGGGGTGTGGGAGAAGCGCTCGCCGTCGACGAGGTCGCTCGGGTCCTCGGTCACCTCGAAGGCGAGCATCGACCACTTGGCGAGGGACTCGGCCAGGCGGGCGCCGGTGCCGACGGGGCCGATCCAGTCGACGACCGCTTTGCGGGCGCCGGGTTGGGCCGGCTGGTCCTCCCACCGCATGGCGGAGGTCGCGTCGAGCGTGCTCGCGAGAGCCCACTCGACGTGGGGGCACAACGCGGTCGGCGCGGCGTGGATGAAGACCACACCCGTCGTCGTATCCGCGAAGGGGTTCATGTCAGACATCGCTTCACTCCCGACTCACTGAGGGACGTCTTCCCCAACGACCTCGTGAAATCGCGTGAACGATGATGCTTATGTGGTTATCGAGAACCAGTGTGCCTCAAGTGACGCTTGCTCACCAGGGACACTTCTGGATTCTCAGCAAAGTTACAGCAGCGTGATTACGCCGGGGGAAGACCCCCCGGCGTGTCGGCTCTTCACGGCGGAACTCAGCCGCCCAGCGCGTCCTCGTCGCGGGAGCGGCGGGTGGCGACGTCAACGACCCGGTCCGACAGCTCGGGCCAGAGCGGCTTGGCCCAGTCACCGAAGTCGCGGTCGGTGAGCACGACGAGCGCGGTCTCGATCTCCGGCTCCACCCACAGCAGGGTCCCGGACTGGCCGAAGTGGCCGAAGGTCGCCGGGGAGTTGTGCTGCCCCGTCCAGTGCGGGTGCTTGGCGTCGCGCAATTCGAATCCCAGACCCCACGGGCAGGGCTTCTGCATGCCGTACCCTGGCACGATCCCGTCGAGGCCGGGGAACTGTTCGGACACCGCCTCCTCGAGCGTCTCCGGGGCGAGGAGTCGCGGCGCCACGAGTTCCCGCGCGAACTCCGCCAGGTCCGCCAGGTTGCCGGACGCGCCGTGCCCGGCGGAGCCCTCGAGCGTGGTCGAGCCCATGCCGAGCGGCGCGCACACCGCCCCGGCCAGGTAGTCGGGGAAGGCGATCCCGGTGGCCTCGTCGATGTGGTCGGCGAGCACCTCGAACCCCGCGGAGGAATAGATGCGCCGCTTCCCCGGCTCCGTGCGGACCTTCTCACGGTCGGCGAAGTCCAGCCCGGAGGCGTGGGCGAGGAGGTGCCGGACGGTGGAGCCCTCGGGGCCGGCCGGGTCGTCGAGCCCGATGGCCTCCTCCTCCACGGCGAGCAGCGCCGCCACCGCGACGAGCGGCTTGGTGACCGACGCCAGTCGGTAGACACGGTTCTCGTCACCCGTCGAGGCCAGGACCCCCTCGGGGCCCACCACCGCCGCCGACACATGGTCCACCGGCCAGTCATCCACGGCCGACAAGGCGGTCGCGAACCGATCTCGATCGAACTGGTCGGTCATCGTGGGCCTCCCGGTGTCAGGCGCCGGCGGGGCCCGGCGCGTGGGGCCAGTCTTCCAGAACACCCACCGCCGGCTACCGCCTCCGGGCCGTCCCGCGTGATTCCCCCGTCGCCCGCGCGTGCGCTCGGCACAATGACCCCCATGCCCTCCCCGATGTCCGGCCACCGCGACTTCTCCCCCTCGCTCGCCGACCGCCTCTCGCAGACGGTCATGACCACCGCGGGCGCCCTGCCTGGCCCGCTGATCCGACTCGCCGCCGGCCGGGCCCGGCGGGTGGACGGCCAGGAGCTCGACCCGCACTTCCAGGCCGGGATCCGGATGATCGCGCTGACCTCGCCCGGTGAGTACGAGGACATGCCGATCGAGCAGGCGCGCCAGACCGTGGAGCGCTCGGCGTTCACCGCGTCCGGGGGGACGGTCCGCCTCCCGGTGGTCGAGGACGTCATACTGCCCCTGGCCGGGATGCCGTCGGCCTCCGGGGAGACGACCCCGGCCGACCTGCCGGCCCGCCTCTACTCCCCGGTCCCCGGGGACGAGGTCCTGCCGATGCTCCTCTACTTCCACGGTGGGGGCTGGGTGCTGGGCAGTGTCGACTCCCACGACGCGACGTGCCGCTACCTCGCTCACGAGGGCCGGCTGCGGGTGCTCAGCGTGGACTACCGGCTCGCGCCGGAGTTCCTCTTTCCCACCGCCGTGGACGACGCGCTGGCCGCCTACCGATACGTGCGCGCCCACGCCGACGCGTTCGGCGCCGACCCGGAGCGCATCGCAGTGGGCGGCGACAGCGCGGGCGGGAACCTCGCGGCCGTCGTGTGCCAGCAGACCCGGGCCGCCGGCGAGCGTACCCCGGACTTCCAGCTGCTCTTCGTCCCCGCCACGAACATGTCGGCGCGCACCCGGTCCTACGAGCTGTTCGGCGAGGGCTACTTCCTCACCGTCTCGAACATGGACTTCTACGAGACCACCTACCTGCGGTCCGACGACGACCGCACCGACCCGCGCGCCTCCCCGCTGCTGGCGGAGGATCTTTCCGGGCTCCCGCCGGCGCACGTCGCCACCGCCGGGTTCGACCCGCTGCGCGACGAGGGCGAGGCCTACGCCCGGCGGCTGGCCGACGCCGGCGTCACCGTCTCACTGCGTCGGCACCCGACGATGGTCCACCCCTTCGTCAACGCCGTCGGGGCCACGCCCCTCGCACGCGCCGCGCTCTCCGAGGCCGTGGGGGCGCTGCGGATGGGGCTCGCGTAGGGCCTCCTCCTCAGCTATGTGGCGGGGAGGTCCAGCTCCACCAGGTCGCTGCGGTCCGCGTCGTCGAGCTCGATCTCCCAGCGCAGTCTCCCGTCGTGCTCATCGAGGTCGATCTCGTCGAGCACGCCGTCCGGGTGCTTCTCCAGGGCCTGCCGGATCGCGTCGGCGGCGGAGACCGTGGCGGCCCGTGCGTCGCGGGCGTCGTCGTCATCCCCCTCGCGCTCGTCCTCGCGGACCGCGCCATCGGGCCCGACCTCGAGTTCCACCACCTGGCCGTCCTGCACCACGTCGACGTCGTAGGAGTCGCGGTCGTCGCGGTCGATGCCCACGACCACCGCGCCGGAACGCTCCGCCAGGACGGCATCGACAGCGGCGAAGACCGGGTCGTCGCCGTCGACCTCCTGCCGGGCCCCGGCCTGAGCCTCGCCGTCCGGCGCCTCCCGGGGAAGGGACTCGCTAAGGGGCATCGTCTCGGTCACGGTCTCCACGGCGGGTTCGCTCGCGTTTCCGCCGCACCCGCCCAGGATCAGTGCGCTCGCGGCGACCACCGCGGCCGCCACCTTTTCGTTCGCCGTCATCGCTCGGTCCCTTCGTCGCCTGTCCACGACAGTACTGACGCGGCGTGAGTCCGCGATGAAGCCGACATGAGGCGCGCGTGATCCGACCTCGCGCGACGACGGTGGTGGGGCCAGCGGGGCTCGAACCCGCGACCAGCGGATTATGAGTCCGCGGCTCTAACCAACTGAGCTATAGCCCCCTGGGCGTCGGGCGACCCGGCGCGGGGAAAGCCTAGCAAGCGGTCGGCGGGCTACTCGGGCCGCCAGACGGCCCGGACCCGCGCGAGCCCGTCGTCGACGTCCTCGGGCGGGTCGTCCCACTCGCGGACCCTGCGCCCGGGCAGGGCGTAGGGCGGGAAGCCGGGGTCGCCGTGGCGGACGAAGTCGACCCAGGAGTCGTGCATCGCCGCGACGAGGTCCGGCGGCGGGGGCGCGCCGAGGAACTCCTCGACGTTCTCTGCCGCGGGGGCGTTCCAGAAGAACGGCAGGTCGGAGCAGTGGACCGCGCCGCGACCCCCGGCCCAACGGAAGTCGTAGACCCATGTCGCGGCCCCTTCGGCGGCCCGCGTTTCGGCCACGCCCACGACGGTGGAGTGGAAGGAGGCGGCGTTGATCGCGGCGCCGACGCTCGTGCGAACAGATCGGCCGGCGGACTGCCGCGCCAGCGCGCCGAGGCCCTTGACGGGGACCCGCTGTGCCCGCAGTGCGAGGGCCGCGCCCGGGACAAGCGCCGGGCCGGGGATCCTGCCGACCACCTCGTCGAACTCCGTGGCGGTGGCGCCGATCATCAGCGGGATGTCCGCGCCCGCCCCGGCGGCCACGGCCTCCATCGGGGGCACGGGTACGGTCTCGTCGCCGATGGTGGGGCGGAACGGCAGCTTGAGCGGGTTCTCGCGGCGCAAACGGCGGTGGAACTCGTCGATCGCGCCGCGCCCGCCCGCGGCGAGCTCCTCCGCACGGACGCCCTTGGGTGTGGACGCCGCCGGTGAACGCAGCATCGCGGGTGAGGCGGCGATGGCGCCATGGACGAGCCCCTGAGCCACGGGCGAGGTGAGCAGGCACAGGATCGCACCGCCCCCGGCGGACTGCCCGGCGACCGTGACCCGCCCGGGGTCGCCCCCGAACGCACCGATCTCGTCGCGTACCCACTCCAGGGCGGCGATCCAGTCGAGGACCCCGCGGTTGTCCGGGGCGTCGGGAAACGGGGTGAAGCCCTCCACACCGAGGCGGTAGCCCACCGAGACCACGACGATCCCGCGGCGTGCGAAGGACGAGCCGTCGAACCAGGGTTGGTGGGAGGACCCGGACTCCCAGCCGCCGCCGTGGATCCAGACCAGCACGGGGTGACCGGACCCGCCGGCCGCGGGCGTCGCCGGCGTCCAGACGTCCACGTGGAGGACGTCCGTCCCGGCGACGATGGGCTCGGGGATCGCCGGGTTCGGGTCAAAGCGCAGGCGCTGAGCGGTGGCGGCGGGCCGGGTGGCGTCGCGCTCCCCGAGCCACGCTCGGCGCCGCTCCGGTGGCGCGAAGCGGAGGTCGCCGACCGGGTCCTGCGCGTACGGGATGCCCAGATACCGGTGAGCGCCCCCGAGGTCGGTGCCCCGCACCGCGCCGGTGGACAGGGTGACCCGCGGCTGTGGCATGTCCGTCAGCCTAGCGAGGTGGCGCGGCGCGCCCCGGTTCGTGACCCCCGGGGGTATTAGGGCACAATGGCCCGAATGTTCCCGGCGCTCCTGCGCGCCCCGCACCCCACAGGGATCCATGGACGTCGTCATCACCCCCGACCCGGCACGCGCGGCCGTCGCCGCCGCCGACATCGTCGAGGAGCACGTGCGCCCCGGACCGATGACGCTCGGCCTGGCCACCGGCTCGACGCCCGTCGCCACGTACCGCGAACTCATCCGCCGGCACCGCGAGGCGGCGCTGTCCTTTGCCCGCGTCCGCGCCTTCCTCCTGGACGAGTACCTCGGGCTCACACCCGACGACGAGGAGTCCTACCACCGCACGATCCGCCGCGAGTTCACGGAGAGTATCGACATCCCCGACGACGAGGTGTTCGGTCCCGACGGCACGAGTTCCGACCCGGACCGTGCCGCCCGGCTCTATGACGAGGCGATCCGGTCGGCGGGGGGCGTGGACCTACAGCTGCTGGGGATCGGCAGCAACGGCCACATCGGCTTCAACGAGCCCGGCACCCCGCTGGACCGGCGCACGCACAGCGCGACGCTGCACCACCAGACCGTGTCGGACAACGCCCGGTTCTTCGGCGGCTCGACGAGCGCGGTCCCGGTGCACGTGCTCACCCAGGGGCTCGGGACGATCCGCGACGCGCGCGCCCTGCTGCTCATCGCCACCGGCGAGGCCAAGGCCGAGGCCGTGGCGGCGATGATCGAGGGGCCCGCCGACCCGAGCTGCCCGGCCTCTGTGCTGCAGCTCCATTCCCACGCCACGGTGATCCTCGACGAGGCGGCGGCCTCACGGCTGCACGGACGGCTCCGAAGCGAGTAACCGGACTTTCCGGCCTAGTCCTCCGGCCCGTCCGACCACTGTGGTGATGGTCGCCAACGATCCGAGGAGGGTCGACTCACTGCCGACGGCCCCGTCGACGCCGAAGTTCGTCATGTCACTCACCCGATCCCGCGGTCGAGGTTCCGGCGATCCGGACAAGCGAACCGGTCGAACCACCGTCCGCCTCGCCGCCGGACCCGGGAACTGACGAACCGGCCGAGCCGTCGCCGTCGTTCGACAGCGACCCGAGCGATCCCGCGCTCAGGGATCCGAACGACTCCGTCCCGTCCGAGGGCTCTTGCACGGTGACCGTGATCGGCCCGGCGGACGCATCGGTGAACCGCGGATTGCCAGGCGTGAACTTGGCCGTGATCGCGTGGTCGCCGACCGAATCGAAAACATGGCTCAGGGTCGCCGTTCTGTCGGTCACGGCGACCGGCTCACCGATCGCCACGCCGTCGGCGAAGAACTGGACCGTGCCTTCCGCCGCCGGGTCGAGGGTGACCGTGAGGTCGACCGGCGTACCCGGAGCCGCGATCGACGGAGCATCGAGGGTCGCCGTGGGTACCACGTGACAACCCGACACATCGGTGGTGTACGTGACAAAGTCCTGAGCAACGGGATCCCAGCCCTTGTGTGGCGCGTGAGGGCCCAAGACGACCTGGTAGGTGATGGTGTGCGTATCGGATGTGGGGTTGGGCAACCACGCCTGCTCGAGAATGTTGCGCGTCCTCGTGGTGGTCACCGGATCGCGGTCGCTCTCGTACTTCGTGCTCGGCGGCATCGTCGGCGACGATGGCTGCGCCTGGACGCCGGGGCGTCCGACGTATCTGATCTTCGTGACACCCTTCACCGTGTTTTTCACGGTGCTCCCGGTCAGTCCCCCGCTGTAGCCACCGGGTACACCGACCAGGCTCGCTGGATCCTCGTCGTCGATGATGAAGTCAATGTAGTAGAACGCATTTGTCCTGTTGACGATGGTGAATGTGACCTCGCACTGGTCATTGCCCTGGGCAAAGAAGCGGACGGGATCCTGGTCCCAACCCTGGGCCTGGGCAGTAGGCGCGGCGAGACCGAGCGCGAGGCCGACGTAGGCGAGGGCCGTGGTGGGGCCGCGGAAGCGCCGGAGAAGTGCGGACATGAGAAACTCCTGAACCGAGCCGTCGCACACACGCACTTCGTGAGGACATAAAGGAGCGGTGCCGGCTCCATTGGGTATGTACCCCGCCACCATAATCAATGAATTCACATGTGTGGAAGCGTGACATCGACGAGGGGCGCATGCCCCGCACAAAGGGCGGGCCCGGGGATCTCTCCCCGGGCCCGCCCTGGTTCTGCTCCCCCAATTGGACTCGAACCAATAACCCTTCGATTAACAGTCGAATGCTCTGCCAATTGAGCTATGGGGGACTGTGTCCGGTGCCAGCGTCACCGCCAGACACCGAGGTCTTACCTTAGTGCGCGCCTGCGCGGAGACCAAATCGGCTGGTTACGCCATGTCTGGCGTGGCGCCCACCGCCTGCTCGAGCAGGCCTCGCCGGTACTCCTCCAGCGCCACGAGGTCGCCGAAGAGCGCCGAGTAGCCTTCGGGGTCCTGCGCCGGGCTCATGCGCTGCACCTTGGACTTGAGGTCCGCGATCTGCCCGGACACCCACACCTCCTGCAGCCGCGCCAGGACCCCGGACACGTACCGCGGCAGCGCCTCCTCGGAGGCGCGGAGGGTCTCGACGGCGAGGATGCCGACCAATTTCCGGAGGCCGACGTCGGCGAGTCCCTCCGACACCTCCGACACCCAGTTCGCCCCGCTCTTGCCGGCGGCGCACCCGCCGGCACCGGTCAGCGCATCGGCGATCCCGGCGTACGCGGGATGGGTGTAGCACTCGCCCGGCAGAGAGTCGAAGAGCGGCCCGGCCAGACCCGGGTACTGCAGAGCGGCCTTGATCGCCTCGCGCTGCGGCCAGAGCGCCGGGTCGGCCGGATTCGGCAGGGGGACGCCCGTCGGCTCGGGCGGGGCCGGCGGCTCGTCCCGGTATCCGCGCGCCTCGTCGTCGTGGCCCCGGCCGCCCCGCTCCACGCGGTCGCGCATCGGGCGCGGCCCTCCCCCGCCCGGGCCACCCTGCCCCCGGCGCCGCGGGCCGGCGTCACGGGACCTCGCGCGGCCCTTCTTGCGGGCCTCCTCCCGTACCCGCCGCAGGACGGTGGCCGGGTCGTCCCAACCCACCCAGCCGGCGAGCTGCCGCGCGTACTCGTCGCGCAGCGTGGCGTCGCGGATGTCGGCGACCACGGGCACGGTGCGGCGCAGCGCCTCGACGCGGCCCTCGGCGTGGTCGAGGTCGTACTCCTCCAACATGGAGCGGATCGCGAACTCGAACATCGGCACCCGCGCCGAGACCAGGTCCCGCACCGCGGCGTCGCCCTTGTCCTGGCGCAGGTCGCAGGGGTCCTGGCCGGCAGGGGCGACGGCGACGAAGGTGCGGCCGGTGAACTGCTGGTCCCCCGCGAACGCCTTGAGCGCGGCCTTCTTGCCGGCCTCGTCGCCGTCGAAGGTGTAGACGATCTCGCCGCGGAACGAGGAGTCGTCCAGCATGAGCCGGCGCAGGGTCGACAGGTGGTCCTCGCCGAACGCCGTGCCGCACGCGGCCACGGCCGTGGTGACGCCCGCGGCGTGCATGGCCATGACATCCGTATAGCCCTCGACCACCACGGCGCGCCGCTGGGCGGCGATGTCCCGCTTGGCCACGTCCAGCCCGAACAGCACCTGCGACTTCTTGTAGAGCAGCGTCTCCGGCGTGTTCATGTACTTGCCCAGCGTGTCGTCGTCGAAGAGCTTGCGCGCGCCGAAGCCGATCACCTCCCCCGCCAGGCTGCGGATGGGCCAGAGCAGGCGGCGGTGGAACCGGTCGATGAGCGTGCCGCGCGAACTCGTCTTGGACAGGCCCGCCGCCTCGAGCTCCTTGGCCTCGAACCCCTGGCGCATGAGGTGCTTGCTCATGGTGTCCCAGCCCGACGGCGCGTAGCCGCAGCCGAAGTGCTCGGCCTGCGCCATGTCGAATCCACGGTCCCGGAGGAAACGCCGAGCGGTCTCGGCCTCCTCGCTCGTGCGGAACTGCTCGGCGTAGAACTGCTGTGCGGCCGCGTTGGCCTGGGCGAGCCGGGACCGGGTGCCGCGGTCGCGCCGCACCACCTGCCCGCCGCCCTCGTAGTTGATGCGGTAGCCGATCCGGTCGGCCAACTGCTCGACGGCCTCGACGAAGCTGATGTGCTCCATCTTCATGAGGAACGTGAAGACGTCGCCGCCCTCGCCCGTGGAGAAGCAGTGGAAGTAGCCGTGCTGCGGGCGCACGTGGAACGACGGCGTCTTCTCGTCCTTGAACGGCGACAGGCCCTTCATGGAATCCACGCCGCCGGGCTTGAGCGCGACGTACTCGCCGACGATCTCCTCGATACGGGTCCGTTCGCGGATCGCGGCGATGTCCTGCTCCGGAATCCGCCCTGCCATGCCGTCCAGAGTAGCGGCCGGCGACGCGGACCGGTGCCCGCTCCGGGGGCGGCCGATACGCTGGGCCCATGATGCCCCGTTCGTGGTCCGGGACCCCCGCGCGCCTTGTCGCCCTGCTCGTCGCCGCCGCGCTCGCGGCCTTCCTCGTGGTGGCCGGCGCGGCGCCCCGCGCCGACGCCGAGCCGCCGTCGCGCCTCCAGACCCAGGTGACCGACTCCGTGGGCGCGCTCGGCGGTGAGCGGGGCGCGGTCGAGTCCCGGCTCGCCGAGCTGCGCTCACGCGAGAACGTCCAGCTCTGGGTGGTGTTCGTGGACTCCTTCGACGGGCTCGGGCGCGAGCAGTGGGCGCTGCAGACGTGGCGCCGTTCCGACCTGGGCACCACCGACGCGCTGCTCGCCGTGGCCGTCGAGGACCGCACGTACCAGTTCCTGCTCAGCGACCCGGGAGCCTCGGCGTCGTCAGACCAACAGCGCGCAGACCGGATCGGCTCGTCCGACATCGAGCCCCGCCTCGCCGTGGACGACTGGGCCGGCGCGGTGACAGGCGCGGCCGACGGCCTCGAGGGTCGGGGCTCCGGCTCGGGCGCCGGGGGCTCCGGCTGGGTGGTGCTCGCGCTGCTCGCTGGCGTCGTCGCCGTGGTGGCCGCCGTCATCGCGCTGAGCCGGCGGCGCACCGCCCGCCGCACCGCCGAACAGGCCGAGTCCGCACGCGACATCCCCGGCGACGATCCCCGCCTCGCTCGCCTGCCCCTCGAGGTCCTGGATCAGCGCGCCCGCGCCGGCCTCGTGGACGCCGACCAGGCTGTCGAGGCCAGCCGCACGGCCCTGGAGACCGCGAGCAGCGAGTTCGGCGACCTACGCACCCGCCCCTTCCGCGAGGCGCTCGGCGCCGCGACCGCTGAGCTCGCGGCCGCCCACGCCGTGGTCCAGCGCCTCGACGACGACATCCCCGAGACCCCGGCCCAGCGCCACGCCATGCTCCTCGAGGTGGCCGCCCGCAGCGAACGCGCCGAGAGCGGCCTCGCCGGGCAGGCCGAGGCGTTCGCCCGGATGCGCGACCTGCTCATCAACGGCGGCGCCACCGTGGACGCCCTCACCCGCCGCACCGTGACCCTGCGCGCCCGCCTCCCCGAGTCCGCCCGCACCCTGGAGGAGCTGCGCGAGCGCTTCCCCGCCGGCGCGCTGGCCTCGATCGGCGACAATGTGGAACTGGCCACCGAACTCGTCACCGCCGCCGAGTCCGAGGTCGAACGCGCCCGCGGCGCCCTGGCCCGCCCTGTCGGTGAGCAGGGCGAGGCCGTGGACGCGATCACGACCGCCGAGGGCGAGCTCGCCCGCGCCGAGAAGCTCCTCGACGGCGTGGACCACGCCGCCGACGACATCGCCACCGCCCGCCGCGACCTGGGCGCGCTCGTCGCTGAGGTCGACGAGGAACTCGAGATCGCGGCCCGGCTGCTCGGCTCGACCGACGTCAGCGACGCCACGACCCGCCGGCTCCGCGACTCGGCCACCGCCGCGCGGACCGCCGCCGACGATGCGCGCCGCCACGGCGAGTCCGACCCGCTCGGCACGTTCTCGCGCCTGGTCGACGTGGACCGCGACCTCGACGAGGCGCTCGCGGCTGCCGGGAACGAGGCGGAGACCGCCAACCGCGCCCGCGCCGCCCGCCAGGCCGCCCTCACCCGCGCCCGGGGTGCCGTCCGCGAGGCCGACGACTACATCTCGGCCCGCTCCTACGTCATCGGCCAGACCGCCCGGACCCGCCTGGCCTCCGCCAAGGAGGCCCTCGCCACCGCCGAGGCCACCGAGGGACCCGCCGCTTTCCCGTACGCGGACCGCGCGATCGCGCTCGCCCGCGAAGCCCTCCGGCAGGCACAGAACGACGCCTCCCGTCCGCAGTACACGGGCCGCTACCACGGCGGTCCCCGCGGCGGCCCCAGCACCGGCGCGATGGTCGGCGGCATGGTCGCCGGCGCGCTCATCCAGGGGATGATGCGCGGCGCCGGCTCGAGCTTCGGCTCGGGCCGCAGCTGGGGCGGCGGCGGCTTCGGCGGTGGCTTCGGAGGCGGCGGTGGCTTCGGAGGCGGGAGCGCCGGCGGGCGTTTCTGAGCCGACCGGACCCCGCCGGATCGCGACCGGGCCGCACCCCGCGGCGGCTAGCCTTGTGATCCATGACGCGCCGCCGGAAGCTCCTCATCGCACTGGTCACGGTCCTGGTCCTGCTCGTCAGTACCGTGGTCGCCGCGGGGGTCTGGTATCGCCCCATGCTCATGACGGGCACCGGCTACGCCGCGCACAACGCGTGTGCGATCCACCACCTCACCGACCGCACCGGGGACCCGGCCGACGACCTGCCGCCCAACCCTCTCGTCCCCGTCCTTCGCACCGAGCTCGACGATGCCGAGGGGTCGGCCACCTCCTCCGTGCTGGGCGTGGCGTTCCACCAGACGGCCTGGCTCACCGAGCACGGCTGCGCCGTGGCCGGGGAGCGGCCCGCGTGGACCACCGCCGGCCTCCCCGCCGCCGGCGCGGACGGGCCCGGCGGCGTCCCGCTCCCCCACGCCGGCGACGCGCCCGTCGGGATCGACCGGGCGCTCGACGTGGCGGCCGCCGTCGAGGGGACCCGCGGTCTCGTCGTCGTCCACCGCGGTGAGGTCGTCGGCGAGCGCTACGCCGCCGGCTTCGGCCCCGACACCCGGCAGCTCGGGTGGTCCATAGCCAAGAGCGTCACCGCCGCCCTCGTGGGGCGAGCCCGGCTCGAGCATCCCGACGCCGGACTGGACCCGGAGGCCACCGGGCTGCGGCCCGAGTGGACCGACGAGCGCGCCGACATCTCGCTCGACGACCTGCTCCGCATGACCTCCGGGCTGGAATGGGACGAGGAGTACGACCTCGGCACGCCCATCACCCGAATGCTGTTCTCCGAGCCCGACATGGCCTCCTTCGCCGCCTCCCAGCCCCTCGCCCACGAGCCCGGCACGCACCGGCAGTACTCCTCCGGCACCACCAACATCGTGTGCGACCTCGTCCGCGAACGCACCGGGCTCGGCACCGACTTCGCCGACCAGCTGCTCTTCGCACCGCTCGGCATGCGCAGCGCCGTGCTCGAGGCCGACGCGAGCGGTGGCCCCGTCTGCAGCTCCTACCTATGGGCCACCCCGCGCGACTTCGCGCGCTTCGGCCAGTTCGTCCTGGACGACGGCGTGATCGACGGCCGGCGTCTGCTCCCGGAGGGCTGGATGGACTACTCCACCGACGTCATCCCGGCCGGTGGCGAGCCCGAGCCGTACGGCGCACAGTGGTGGATCAACGACGCACGCGACGGCACCTCGCCGCGGTTCCCGAAGATGCCCGCGGACGCCTACTGGGCGTCGGGGCACGACGGCCAGTACGTCGTGGTGGTGCCCTCCGCCGACCTCGTGGTGGTCCGGACGGGCTTCTCCCCCGGCGGCACGCTCGACTCGCTCGGGGTCGACGCGCTGGTCCGGGACGTCGCCGCTGCGGTGGGCTGACGGAGGGCGGCCGGACTCAGCCCCAGGCCGCCTGGATGCCGGCACTCGCGCGGTCGATCCGCTCCAGCCGGCTCTCCGTGTACAGCGCCACCTGGTCCACGATCACCCGCATCCGCGCGGCGTCGTCGGGCGCGGCGTCCCACAGCGGCCGCAGACCCGGGTCGAGACCTGCGGGCGCGGAGTGCGCGAGGTACTCGGCCACCCGGTGGATCCGGTCGCGCTGGCGCTCCTGCCGCACCCGGTGGCCGGGGTCGCTCATGACGTACCGGACGGCCATCGTCTTGAGCATGACCACCTCCGCCTCGACCTCGGCCGGCACCTCGAGGTCCGCGCTGTAGCGCCCGTGCGGAACGGCACCGTGGCGCTCGCGCGTGGCGTGGATGGCGGGCATGACGAAGCGGCCGACGAGCTCGCTGGTGAGCGTCTTGAGCGCCACCAGGCCGGCGAAAGTCTCCTCGAACGGCTGCACGGCGCGCACCACCTCGAGCGCGGCGAGACGCTCGGCGGCGGCCCGCAGGTCGGCCGCGTCCGGGCCGCGGAACTCCTGCGCGCCCAGGTCGGCCAGCGCCGCAGCCTCGTCCGGGTCCGCGAGGGAACGCAGGTCCAGGCGGCCGGCGACGATCGCGTCCTCGACGTCGTGCACCGAGTAGGCCACGTCGTCGGAGAAGTCCATGATCTGCGCCTCGAGGCAGCGGCGGTCGCCCGGCGCGCCCTCGCGGATCCACGCCAGGGTGTCCGCGTCCTCGGCGTACGCCCCGAACTTGGTCGTGCCCTCCCGCGGCAGCCACGGGTACTTGGTGGCCGCGTCCAGCGCGGCCCGCGTGAGGTTGAGTCCCACCCCGCGGCCCCTGGCGTCCACCACCTTGGGCTCGAGGCGCGCGAGTATCCGCACGGTCTGGGCGTTGCCCTCGTAGCCGCCGCAGCCGCGGGCCACCTCGTCGAGGGCACGCTCGCCGTTGTGGCCGTACGGCGGGTGGCCGATGTCGTGACTCAGCCCCGCCAGGTCGGCGAGGTCCTGGTCGCACCCCAGCCCGGCGGCGATGCTGCGGGAGATCTGCGCCACCTCGAGTGAGTGGGTGAGCCGGGTCCGCGGGGTGTCCCCGTCACCAGGGCCCACCACCTGCGTCTTGTCCGCGAGCCGGCGCAGAGCCGCCGAGTGCAGCACGCGGGCGCGGTCCCGCTCGAAGGGGCTGCGCTCGCTCGCCGTACCGGCCCCGTCCGCGCGCTCGGTGCGCTCCGCCACCCGGCGCTCGCCGTCCGCCGCGGCGTAGGCGTAGCCCGTCATGCGTGCCTCCTCGACCCGCTCATCCCGGGAAGTCGACGTCCGTGCCGGCCAGCCGGTGGTACTGGTACCAGAGCACCGCGCCGGTCTCCCGGATGATGCTCATGATCTGGTTCTCGCGCGTCCACACCGCGGGCCCGTGCCGGGTCGGCGAGGTCCACGCATCCAGGCCGGCGTCGCGCGCCATCATCCGCGCGCGGTACGAGTGTGTGGGGTCGCTCACCAGCACCACCGACGACCCGCCCTGGTCCTTGACCGTCTGGGCCACGGCCTCGAGGCTGCCGACGGTGTTGGTACCGGTCTCCACCGCGAGGATCGCCAGCGGGGACACGCCCAGCTCGGTGAGGTAGGCCCGGCCGGAGCCCGCCTCCGTGTAGGTGTCCCCCGGCTGGTTGCCGCCCACGGTGATGACCTGCGGCGCGACGCCCTGCTCGTAGAGGGTCGCGGCGTGCTCGAGCCGCGCCTTGAACACCGGCGTCGGGACACCGTGGTACTGCGCCGCGCCGAGCACCACGATCGCGTCGGCCGTCGTCCGGTCGTCCACCCGCGCCACGTGCCAGACGCGGAACGCGATGAACCCGGGCACAATGAGGCACGCCAGGAGCGCGATCACCAGGAGCCAGCCCAGGCCCCTGGTCGCCGCGCGGAACGGGGACCGGGATCTGCTCACCCGACCAGTGTGCCAGCGTCCGGTCAGCAGCCCAGGAGACGCTGCGCCAGGTAGCCCTCGACCTGGTCGATCGCCACCCGCTCCTGCGACATGGTGTCCCGCTCGCGGATGGTGACGGCCTGGTCCTCGAGGGTGTCGAAGTCCACGGTGATGCAGAACGGGGTGCCGATCTCGTCGTGGCGGCGGTAGCGGCGGCCGATCGCCTGCGCGTCGTCGAAGTCCACGTTCCAGTTCTTCCGCAGCTGCGCGGCGAGGTCGCGCGCCTTGGGCGAGAGGTCGGCGTTGCGGCTCAGCGGCAGCACGGCGGCCTTGAACGGGGCCAGCCGGCGGTCCAGCTTGAGCACCGTGCGCGTGTCGACGCCGCCCTTGGCGTTGGGCGCCTCGTCCTCGGTGTAGGCGTCGATGAGGAATGCCATGAGCGAACGGGTGAGACCGAAGCTCGGCTCGATGACGTGCGGGATGTAGCGCTCGCCGGAGGCCTGGTCGAAGTACTGCAGGTCCTCGCCGGAGTGCTCCTGGTGCTGCGAGAGGTCGTAGTCCGTGCGGTTGGCCACGCCCATGAGCTCGCCCCACTCACCGCCGGCGAAGCCGAACTTGTACTCGAAGTCGATGGTGCCCGCCGAGTAGTGGGCGCGCTCGTCGTCCGGCACGTCGAAGCGGCGCATGTTGGCCGGGTCGATGCCCAGGTCCACGAACCAGTCCCAGCAGTCCTCGACCCACCGTTCGAACCAGGAGTTCGCGTCCTGCGGGGCGGTGAAGAACTCGATCTCCATCTGCTCGAACTCGCGGGTGCGGAAGATGAAGTTGCCCGGGGTGATCTCGTTGCGGAACGCCTTGCCGATCTGCGCGATGCCGAACGGCGGCTTACGCCGGGCGGTGGTCATGACGTTCTTGTAGTTGATGAAGATGCCCTGGGCGGTCTCCGGGCGCAGGTAGTGCAGACCCACCTCGTTGTCGACCGGGCCGAGGTAGGTCTTCATGAGACCGGAGAACAACTGCGGCTCGGTCCACTTGCCCTTGGTGCCGCAGTTGGGGCAGGCGATCTCCGTCATCGGGACGTCGGCCGGGTTGTCGAGCTTCTTCTTGGCCGCGTACGCCTCCTGCAGGTGGTCCTGGCGCAGGCGGTTGTGGCAGTTGAGGCACTCGACGAGCGGGTCGGTGAAGGTGTCGACGTGGCCGGAGGCCTGCCACACCTGGCGCGGCAGGATGATCGAGGAGTCCAGGCCCACGACGTCCTCGCGGGCGGTGACGAAGGTCCGCCACCACTGGCGTTTGATGTTGTCCTTGAGCTCCACGCCCAGCGGCCCGTAGTCCCACGCCGACCGGGTACCGCCGTAGATCTCGCCACACTGGTACACCAGGCCCCGGCGCTTGCAGAGGTTGACGACGGTGTCGATGACGGACGTTGAGGAAGCCACGTCGGGGGTTCTCCCTTGATGAGTCGGTGTGGTTCGGCCGCCGGTACACGGCGTCGGCGCGCCGACCGTGCGGCGCGCCACTTCCCCCAGGGTATCCGGTCGCCTCCGGTGGTCTGGGATACTGGGGTCCCCACCCCACCGCCGCGCCCGCGGCAGCCGCGCCCGGAAGGTGCCCTGAGATGCGACCCGGACCCGACCCGACAATCGACCCCGAGTCGGCGGACGACGTCCACCACTGCGCACACGAGGCCGCGCCCGTCCCGCTTCCGCCCGTGCCCGTTGTCGAGGCCGCCGGCGAGCTGCTCCGCGCGCTGTCCGCGCCGCTGCGCATCGGGATCGTCCTGCAGTTGCGGGAGGGTCCGCGCTGCGTCCACGAGCTCGTCGACGCGCTGGGCGTGGCCCAGCCGCTCGTGAGCCAGCACCTGCGGGTGCTCAAGACGTCCAAGGTGGTGGCCGCACACCGGCAGGGCCGGGAGATCCGCTACGAGCTCATCGACGACCATCTGCTGAGCATCGTGGAGGCCGCGGTGGTCCACGCCGCAGAGGACCGCCCGTGACCACACCCGGCAAGCCCATCGGGGTCCGGTCGACCCGGCAGCGCAGCGCCATCTCGGCCCTGCTCGACGAGTCGAAGGGCTTCCGCTCGGCCCAGGACCTCCACGCCGAGCTTCGCGACCGCGGCGACACGATCGGCCTCACCACCGTCTACCGGACGCTGCAGTCGATGGCGGACGCCGGCGCGGTGGACGTGCTGCGCACCGACTCGGGCGAGGCGATCTTCCGCAAGTGCTCCGACTCGCACCACCACCACCTGGTGTGCCGGCGCTGCGGGTTCACCATCGAGGTCGAGGGCCCGGAGGTCGAGTCGTGGGCCCACGCGACCGGCTCCGCCCACGGCTTCGCCGACGTGGAGCACACCGTCGAGCTGTTCGGCCTGTGCGCCGATTGCGCGGCCGCCTGACCGACGCGCTCAGGCAGGCTTGACGCCGCCGAAGCGCCGGTCGCGCTCCGCGTATTCCAGGCACGCCGCCCACAGGTCGCGGCGGTCGAAGTCCGGGAACAGGGTGTCCTGGAAGACGAACTCGGCGTACGCGCTCTGCCACAGCAGGAAGTTGGAGGTGCGCAGCTCGCCGGAGGGGCGCAGGAACAGGTCCACGTCCGGCATGTCCGGTTCGTCGAGGTAGCGGGCGAAGGTGTCCTCGGTCAGGTGGTCCGGCGACACCTCGCCGGCAGCCACGCGGCGGGCGAATTCGCGGGCGGCGTCAACGATCTCGGCGCGGCCGCCGTAGTTGACGCACATGGCCAGGGTCATCACCGTGTTGTCGCGGGTGAGCTCCTCAGCCTCCTCGAGCTCGTCTATCACCGACTTCCACAGCCGCGGCCGGCGGCCCGCCCACCGGACCCGCACGCCGAGCTCGTGCATCTCGTCGCGGCGACGCCGCAGTACGTCACGGTTGAACCCCATGAGGAAACGCACCTCCTCGGGGCTGCGCTTCCAGTTCTCCGTGGAGAACGCGTACGCCGAGAGGTACGGCACGCCAAGCTCGATGCAGCCCTGGACCACGTCCATGAGCACGGCCTCGCCGCGCTTGTGCCCCTCGGTCCGCGGCAGTCCGCGCTCCTGGGCCCAGCGGCCGTTGCCGTCCATCACCAGCGCGACGTGGCGCGGCACGAACTCGGCGGGGATCGCCGGGGGCCGCGCACCGGACGGGTGGGGGGTGGGGGTCCGCGCGGTCTCCGGGGTCACGCCCTGCCGGGCGGAGGCACGCTTACGAAATCTGGGCAGTCCGGGCACCCGGGGTCTCCGTTCTGTGGGCGGCGTGGTCGCCCCGGTCCACGTGGGGCAGGCTGCGCAGGTCGCGCTCGAGGTGCCACTGCAGGTGAGCGGCGGCGATGCCGGAGGCCTGGCGGGCCACGGCGGGCGAGGAGACGGCGACGGCGTCCCATTCCCCGGCGAGCAACGCGGACAGGTGTTCGGCGACGCCCGGCGAGAGCGTGGCGCAGCCCTGCGGGCGGCAGTGCACGCACACGGTGCCGCCGGAGGGAACGTGGAACGCCCGGTGCGGGCCCACCACGCCGCAGCGCACGCAGCAGTCCAGCACCGGCTCCCAGCCGGAGGCGGCCATGGCCCGCAGGAGGAAGGCGTCGGCGACGAGCCCCGGTGGGCGGCGCCGCTCGGCGAGGGAACGCAGGGCCCCGACGGCGAGGCCGAGCAGCCGCGGCGTGGGGGCGCCCTCCTCGCCGGCGAGCCGTTCGGCGGTCTCGAGCACCACGCACCCGGAGGTGTACGCGGGGTAGTCGGCCACGAGCGGCCGGGCGAGCGACTCGCGGCTGGCGGCCTGGCGGATCGTGGCCAGGCCGCTGTTCCCGCGGCCGGGCGCGATCTGGGCCTCGACCACCGCGAACGGCTCGAGGCTGGCCCCCATCCGGGAGCGGGTGCGGCGGACGGCCCTGGCCACCGCGCGGACGAGGCCGTGGCGCTCGGTGAGCAGGGTGACGATCCGGTCGGCCTCACCGAGGTCGTGGGTGCGCACGACGAGCCCGGTGTCCGTGAACGGGTGCATCGCGGCCTCCTCCCCGTCGTCCGTGCGGATGTCGGCGTCCAGTCTCCCACCCCGGCAGCCCCCGCGAGAAGCGGCCACGCGGCCCGGCCCGGCAGGTAGAGTCCCGGCGCATGCCGAGTCTCGTGTCCCGCCTGGTACCGCTCTACATCCGCGCCACCGGCCGGCAGCGCCTCCTCGCCGACGCGGCGCGGGCCCGCCGCCACCTCGACGAGGCCCCGCTGCGCCCCGAGTCCTACGGCCCGCCGACACGCCTGCGCCGCGACGTGCGCCTCGAGCGAACCGACCGCGGCACCTGGCCGGTGTACACACTCACCCCGCGGGACATTCCGGCCCGCGGCACGCTGGTCTACGTACACGGCGGCGCGTGGGCCCGGGAGATCGCACGCCAGCACTGGCAGCTCTGCGCGCGGATCGCCGCCGAGGCCGGCACCCGGGTCGAGGTCCCGATCTACCCGCTGGTCCCCCGCGGCACCGCGGCGGAGGTGGTCGAGACCGTGGCCGCCCTCGTGGAGGAGGCCCGGGCGGAGCACGGCCGGGTGGCGGTGGGCGGAGACAGCGCCGGCGGCCAGATCGCGCTGTCGGCGGCCCTGACGCTACGCGACCGCGGGGCCGCGCCCCTGGACGCCACGGTCCTGCTCTCCCCCGCGGTCGACCTCGCGCTGGACAACCCCCAGATCGACCTGGTGCAGCCGAGCGACCCGTGGCTCGAGCGGCCCGGAACCCACGTCTTCATCGCCGCCTGGCGCGCCGACCTGCCGCTCGACGACCCGCGCGTGAGCCCGCTGCACGGCGACTTCACGGGCCTGGGCCCGCTGACGATCACCGGCGGCACCCGCGACATCTGCATGCCGGACACCCGGCTGCTGGTGGCGGCGGCCCGGGCCGCCGGCGTGGAGGTGGACTACCGGGAGGAGCCCGGGCAGCTGCACGTGCACCCGCTGCATCCCTCGCGGGAGGGGCGGCGGGCGCAAGAGCACATCGTGAGGGTCCTCCGGGCAGCCCTGACCGGCTAGGACCGGACGGCTAGAAGCCGAGCCGCCCCAGCATCTTGGGGTCGCGCTGCCACTCCTTGAGCACCTTGACGTGCAGGTCCAGGTACACCTTGGTGCCGAGCAGTTCCTGGATGCCGGCGCGGGCGCGGGTGCCCACCTCGCGCATGCGGGAGCCGCCCTTGCCCAGGACGATCGCCTTCTGGCTCTGCCGCTCCACGTAGACGGTGGCGTGGACGTCCACCATGTCGTCGCGCCCCTCGTGCGGGAGCACCTCCTCGATCGTCACCGCGATCGAGTGCGGCAGCTCGTCCCGCACGCCCTCGAGCGCGGCCTCCCGGATGAGCTCGGCCATGCGGGTCTCGTCGGACTCCTCCGTGACCACATCCTCGGGGTAGAACCGCGGGCCCTCCGGTAGAAGGGAGGCGATCACGTCGGCCACCACGTCCACCTGCTCGCCCGCCGTGGCCGACACCGGCACGACCTCCGAGTCCGGCCCGAGGAGCCGCGATACCGCGAGGAGCTGCTCGGCGACCCTGGCCCGCGAGACCGTGTCGATCTTGGTCACCACGCCCAGGATCGGGGTGTCGGGGCAGAGCTTGCGGACCTGCTCGAGGATCCAGCGGTCGCCGGGCCCGATCCGCTCCCCGGCGGGGATGCACAGGCCGATGAGGTCGACGTCGGAGTACGTGTCCTCGACGAGCGCGTTGAGACGCTCGCCGAGCAGGGTGCGGGGACGATGCAGCCCGGGAGTGTCCAAGAGGATGATCTGCGCGTCCGGCCGGTGGACGAGTCCCCGGATCGCGTGGCGGGTGGTCTGCGGCTTGGCGGAGGTGATGGCGATCTTCTCGCCGACCAGCGCGTTGGTCAGGGTGGACTTGCCCGTGTTGGGCCGGCCCACGAAGCTGACGAACCCGCTGCGGAAGCCCTCGGGCGTGGTCATCGGTCGCTCTCCTCGTCGCGGCGGTCGCCCTCGTCGTCGTCACCGGTGCGCTGGGCCACCACCGTGACCACCTTCACCCGGCCGCGGCGGTCGTGCCCGCCCTCGGCCCGCAGGTCCAGGCCGGACGACACCACGTGCGCGCCCGGTAGCGGGACGCGGCCCAGCTCGAGCGCGAGCAGTCCGCCGACGGTCTCGACCTCCTCGGCCACCTCGTCCGGGAACTCGATCCCGAACAGCTCGGCCACCTCGTCGATCCCGAGCCGGGCGGACAGCCGGTAGCGGCCGTCGCCGAGCTCCTCGTGGGGCGGAACCTCGGTGGTGTCGTACTCGTCGACGATCTCGCCGACGATCTCCTCGAGGATGTCCTCGATCGACACGAGCCCGGCGATCCCGCCGTATTCGTCGACGAGGATCGCGAGGTGGTTGCGGTCGCGCTGCATCTCGGCGAGCAGCCCATCCACGGCCTTGGAGTCCGGGACGAAGACCGCCTCGCGCATGACGTCGGCGATCGGCGCCGCCCGGCCGTCCGGGTCCTCCAGGCGGGCCACGAGGTCGCGAAGGTAGACCACGCCCACCACGTCGTCGGCGTCCTCGCCCACCACCGGGATGCGCGAATAGCCGGACTTGACGGCGAGGCGCGCGGCCTGCCCGACGGTCTTGTCCGACTCGATCCACACCATCTCGGGCCGCGGGGTCATGACCTCCCGCGCGGTGGTGTCGCCGAGCTCGAAGACGGACTGGATCATGCGGGACTCGTCGTCGGCCACCACGCCGCGGTCGCGGGCCATGCCCACGATCTCGAGCAGCTCGATCTCCGAGGCGAAGGGCCCGTTGCGGAAGCCGCCGCCCGGGGTGACGGCGTTGCCCACCCCGACCAGCAAGCCGGCCACCGGCCCGAGCAGCACGCCGAGCACGGAGACCGGCATCGACGAGCCGAGCGCGAGGGTGTACGCGTGCTGGCGACCCAGCGTCCGCGGCCCGACGCCGGCCACGACGTACGCGGCGACGGTCGTCACGCCCACGGCCGCGGCGATGCCCCACGCCGTGGAGTCGAGGAGTTCGATGAACACCTCGGTGAACAGCACCGCCGCCGCCACCAGGCACAGCGAGTGCAGCAGCACCGCCACGTTGATGTAGCGGGGCCGGTTGTTCAGCATCCGGGACAGCCGGGTGGCGCCGTAGCGCGACTCCTTGGCCATCTCCTCCACCCGCGCCACCGACACCGTGCTCAGGGCCGCGTCGAGGGCGGCGAAGAGCCCGGCGGTGGGGACGAGCAGGATCGCCGAGATGGCCATGCCGAGGGTGCCGTCCACGGCTCAGGCGTCCCCGTCCGGCGCGTCGTCGCGACGGTCGTACCACTCGCCCAGCAGCTCGTTCTGCAGGCCGAACATCTCGCGCTCCTCCGCCGGCTCGGCGTGGTCGTAGCCGAGCAGGTGCAGGCAGCCGTGCACGGTGAGCAGGGCCAGCTCGTGGGCGAGCGGGTGCCCCGAGCTCGCGGCCTGGTCGGCGGCGAACGCCGGGCACAGCACGATGTCGCCGAGCATGGCCGGCCCCGGGTCCGGCAGGTCGGGCCGGCCGCCGGGCGCGAGCTCGTCCATGGGGAAGCTCATGACGTCGGTGGGGCCGGGCAGGTTCATCCACGTCACGTGCAGGTCGGCCATGGTGTCCTTGTCCACCAGGGTGATCGACAGCTCGGCGGCGGGGTGCACGTCCATGCGGGACAGCACGAAGGCGGCGACGTCGACGAGCTCGGCCTCGTCGACCTCCACACCCGACTCGTTGGCGACCTCGATGCTCATCGGTGGCGGTGCTCCCTGTTCTCGTCGTGTCCCCCGGACCGCAGCTCGGCGGCGCGGCGTTCGCGCTGCGCCCGGCCCTCCGCGGACTGCGGGCGGCGGCGGATCGTGGCGCGGCGCTCGGCGCGGTTGGCCCCGGCGGGGTCCTCGCCCCGCTCGCGGCGCTGCTCGTAGGTCGCGTAGGCGTCCACGATCCGGGCCACGAGCTCATGCCTCACGACGTCGCGCGAGGTGAGCTCGGAGAAGTGGATGCCGTCGACCCCGGTGAGGATGTCGCGCACCACCTTGAGGCCCGAGCGCTGGCCGCCCGGCAGGTCGATCTGCGTGATGTCGCCGGTCACCACGATCTTGGAGCCGAAGCCCAGGCGGGTGAGGAACATCTTCATCTGCTCGGGCGTGGTGTTCTGCGCCTCGTCGAGGATGATGAACGCGTCGTTGAGGGTGCGCCCGCGCATGTAGGCCAGCGGCGCCACCTCGATCACTCCGGCCGCCATGAGCTTGGGGATGGTCTCGGGGTCCATCATGTCGTGCAGCGAGTCGTACAGCGGCCGCAGGTACGGGTCGATCTTCTCGTGCAGGGTGCCCGGCAGGTATCCGAGCCGCTCCCCCGCCTCGACCGCGGGCCGCGTGAGGATGAGCCGGCTGACCTCCTTGGCTCGCAGCGCGGCCACCGCCTTGGCCATGGCGAGGTAGGTCTTGCCGGTGCCGGCGGGGCCGAGGCCGAACACCACCGTGTGGTCATCGATCGCGTCGACGTAGCGCTTCTGCCCCACAGTCTTGGGCCGGATCATGCCGCCGCGGCGGCTCAACACGTCGGTGCCCAGCACCTCTTCGGGCGTGAGCGGGCCCTCTTCGGCGAGGATCTCCACCGAGCGGCGCACCGAGGCCGGGGTGATCCTCACGCCGCGCCGCGCCTGGCGCAGCAGGTCCGCGACCACCCGGGATGCGGTGTCCACGGCGTCCGGCTCGCCGGAGATGGTCATGGTGCCGCCGCGCACGTGGAGGTCCGCGTCGAGCAGCTCCTCGAGCGCGCGGAGGTTGGCGTCCGCCGCGCCGAGCACGGCCATGGCGAGGTCGGGGTCGAGTTGGACCGCGGTACGGGCCTGCTGGTCGGGGTTCTGCGGAGAGGCTACGACGATCACTTCCTGGTGGACGGGTCCGATGGGTCGAGTGTAGTCCCCGGGTCCGACCACCTCGAGGTGAGAACGCCGAGCGCGCCCAACGCGACCGCGGCGGCGGTGGAGGTCCGCAGGACCTCGGGGCCGAGGACCACGGCGACGGCCCCGGCGGTGGTGAGGTCCCGGAGCTCCTCCCCGGAGACCCCGCCCTCGGGCCCGACGACGAGGACGACCCTGTCCAGCGGCGCCCGGCCGGTCACCGCGCGGGCCAGCGGGACCGCGCCCTCCTCGTGCAGGACCAGGACTGCGGAGCCATCCGCGACCTCTCCCGTCACGAGCGCGATCAGCCCGGCGGCGTCGACGGGCTCGGCGATCTCCGGCTCCCACGCGCGCCGCGACTGCTTGGCCGCCGCGCGGGCCGCGTTGACCCACTTGGCCCGGCCCTTGTCGAGCTTGGGCCCGGACCAGCGGCTCACGCAGCGGGCGGCCTGCCACGGCACGATCCGGTCCGCGCCGGCCTCGGTGGCCAGCTCCACCGCGAGCTCTGACCGCTCCGACTTGGGCAGCGCCTGCACCACGGTGACCGTGGGTGCGGGCCGGGGTACGCGGTCGAGCGTGACGACCCGGGCCTCGACCCGGCCGGAGGCCACGTCGGTCACCTCGCAGTCGGCCACCGCGCCGCGGCCGTCGCCCACCCGGATCGTCTCGCCCGGCCGCACCCGCAGCGCCGACCCGGCGTGCCGGCCCTCGGCGCCGTCGAGCACCACGGTCCCGTCCTGCCCGGGCAGCGCGTCCGCGCGGAACAGCGGCGGGGTCACGAGGCCGCCCCCGACCCGTCGCAGCCGCCGGTCGTCTTCATCGCACCTCGCCCAGGCTGCTCAGTGCCCGGCGACGGCGTCGCGGAGGCGGGAGAACAGGCCGCCGCGGCGGGCGGTGGTCTCGTCGACGACCTCGGCGGTGTCGCCGTCGAGCCGGCGGAGCTGCTCGACGAGCTCGCGCCGCTTGCGGTCGAGCTTCTCGGGGACCACGACCTCCATGTGGACCGTGAGGTCGCCGGTGCCGCCGCCGCGGACCCGCGGCATGCCGTGGCCGGGCATCGTCACCGTGTGGCCGGGCTGGGTGCCGGCCGGGATCTCGATCTCCAGGGGCTCGCCGACCACCGACTCCAGCTCGACGCTGCCGCCGAGCATGGCGTCCACCACGGGGACGCGGACAGTGCAGTGCAGGGCGTCGCCGTCGCGCACGAACACCGGGTGCCGGCGCTCGGTGACCTCGATGTACAGGTCACCGGCGGGACCGCCGCCCGGGCCGACCTCGCCCTGCCCGGCGAGCCGGATGCGCATGCCGCCGCCGACGCCCGCGGGAATCTTGGCCGAGACGGTCCGGCGCTTGCGCACGCGCCCCTGGCCGCTGCAGCTGCCGCACGGATCGGTGATGATCTCGCCGGTGCCCGCACAGGTGGGGCACGGTCGGCTGGTCATGATGTTGCCGAGCAGCGACCGCTGGACGGACTGGATCTCGCCCTGCCCCTGGCACATCGAACAGCGGGCCGGGGGCTTGTCGCTCGCCGACCCCTTGCCGTGGCAGGTCTCGCACAGCACGGCCGTGTCGACCTGGATCTCCTTGGTCACACCGGTCGCGCACTCGGACAGGTCCAGCGTCACGCGGATGAGGGCGTCCGAGCCGGGCTGGACGCGGCTGCGCGGCCCGCGCGAGCCCCCACCGGCCCCGCCGCCGAAAAATGCCTCGAAGACGTCGCCGAGGCCGCCGCCGAAGCCGCCGCCCCCGAAGCCGCCACCTCCCGGCGAGGAGTCGAGCGGGTCGCCGCCCATGTCCACGATCCGGCGCTTCTCCGGGTCGGTGAGCACCTCGTAGATCGCGGTGATCTCCGAGAACCGCTCACGCGCCTCGTCCGACGGGTTGACGTCGGGGTGCAGTTCCCGGGCGAGCTTGCGGTAGGCCCGCTTGATCTCCGACTCCGAGGCTCCCCGATCGACCCCGAGGGTCCCGTAGTAGTCGCGTGACACTGATGGCCTTTCGTCTGCTGATAGGTCGTGCTGGGCTGGGTGCGGGCGCGGTCAGCGCCCGGCGAGGATCTCGCCCACGTAGTGGGCAACAGCGGCGACCGAGGCGATTGTTCCCGGGTAGTCCATGCGTGTGGGCCCGAGCACCCCCATCCCGCCGAGCATGTGGCCCGCGGGACCGTACACCGAGGACACGACCGACGCGCCCCGCATCTCCGCGGCCTGGGTCTCCTCGCCGATCTGGACGGTGACCCCGCCCGGTCCACCGGTGCCGACGGCCTGGGCGGCAGACAGCAGGCGCAGGATCACGACCTGCTCTTCGAGCGCCTCGAGGACGGTGCGTAGGGAGCCGTCGAAGTCGGCGGCGCTGCGGGTGAGGTTGGCGGTGCCGCCCAGCACGATCCGGTCGTCCGGGTGCTCGACGAGGGTCTCCAGGAGCACGGTCACGCACTGCTCGGCGGCGGTCCGGTACTCCGGACGGGCCCGCTCGAGCGCGGAGGTGAGCGCCACGGAGGCGTCGGGCAGCCGCTTGTCGGCCACCGTCTCCGAGAGCAGGGCCCGCAGCTCGTGCAGGTGGTCCTCGGCCAGCGGCTCATCCAGCTCCACGATCCGCTGGTCCACGCGGCCGGTGTCCGTGATGAGCACGAGTAGTAGGCGAGCCGGCGCCAGGCTCACCACCTCGAGGTGGCGCACGGTGGAGCGCCCGAGGACCGGGTACTGGACCACGGCCACCTGCTGGGTGAGCTGGGCGAGTAGGCGGACCGCGCGGCGCAACACGTCGTCCAGGTCCACGGCGCCCTCGAGGAACGCCCGGATCGCGCGACGCTGCGCTGTCGACAGCGGGGTGATCTGCTCGATCGAGTCGACGAAGTGCCGGTAGCCCTTCTCCGTGGGGATGCGGCCGGAGCTGGTGTGCGGCTGGACGATGTAGCCCTCGGCCTCGAGGACGGCCATGTCGTTGCGGATGGTGGCGCTGGACACGCCCAGGGCGTGCCGCTCGACGAGGGACTTGGAGCCCACGGGCTCGTGGGAGGCGATGTAGTCCGAGACGATCGCGCGCAGGACGTCGGTCCTGCGGTCAGCCGTGCTCGACATCTGCGGTCCTCCCCTCTTGGCGCCGGTCCTGCCCGATTCTAGGCCAGCGGCTCAGACGAGCACGTCGCGGACGACCCCGTCCGCCAGCAGCCGTCCCCGCTCCGTGAGCGCGTACCCGGGGCCGCCGGGGTGCCCGGCCGGGCGGCGGGCGAGCAGCCCGGACGCGACCTGCGCGTCGGCCCGCCGCCGTTCGTCGACGGTGAACGCCTCGTCCGGCAGCCCCTCGGCGAGCCGCAGGCCCACCATGATCCGCTCGAGGTGCCGGTCGTCGGCGTCGAGGATCTCCCCACCCGCGACGGGCAGCTCTCCGGCGTCGCACGCGGCGGCGTAGCGGGCCGGGTGCTTGACATTCCACCAGCGCGCCCCTGCCACGTGCGAGTGCGCGCCGGGGCCGATCCCCCACCAGTTGCCGCCGCGCCAGTAGCCGAGGTTGTGGCGACAGTACCCGGAGGCGTCGGTGGCGAAATTGGACACCTCGTACCAGTGGAAGCCGGCACGCGAGAGCCGCTCGACCACCTGCTCGTAGCGGTCGGCCAGCACGTCGTCGACGGTCCCCGGCAGCTCGCCGCGGCGGATCCTGCGGGCCAGGGCCGTGCCGTCCTCCACGATGAGCGAGTACGCGGAGACGTGGTCCACGCCGGCGTCGACCACCGCGTCGAGGGTGCGCGCGAGGTCGTCGTCACCCTCCCCCGGCGTGCCGTAGATGACGTCGAGGTTGACGTGCTCGAACCCCGCCCGCAGCGCCTCACCGACCGCCTCCTGCGGCCGCCCGGGGGTGTGCACCCGCTCCAGGACACGCAGGACGTGCGGGGCCGTGGACTGCATGCCGAGCGAGATGCGGGTGTACCCGCCCTCGCGGAGGCGCTCGAAGAACGCCGGCGAGGTGGACTCGGGGTTGCTCTCGGTGGTGACCTCCGCTTCGGGCGCCAGCCCGAAGGACGAGTGAATGCGGTCGAGCAGCCCCACCAGGACGTCCGCGCCGACGAGCGACGGCGTGCCGCCGCCCACGAAGACCGTGTCCACCTGCGGCGGCGACCCCCCGTCCGCGAGCGCGGCGGCCGCGCGGTCGATCTCCAGCGCCGCCGCGCGCTCCCAGTCCGCGGGCGAGGTGGCCGAGCCGAGCTCGCCGGCGGTGTAGGTGTTGAAGTCGCAGTACCCGCAGCGCGTTGCGCAGAACGGCACGTGCAGGTAGACCCCGAACGGTGTGCGCGGATCGCGCCGGGGTGGGGTCGTCGCCAGCTCGACCGGGTCGGTGGCCTCCCGCGTCACGCCGAGCCGGAGGGCGCGTCCGAGGCGGGACCCGACGGCGAGGTGGACCCCGCGTCCCGCGACCTGTCAGCCGGGCCCGCCGGCTGCGTGGGCGGGGCGGGCTGCGAACCCACGGGCTTGGTACCCGTCGGCTTGGCGCCGGTGGGCTTGGCCCCGGAGGGCCCGGCCGCGGCGGTGGCCGCCGAGCTCGAGGCCGAGGTGGACGACTTCTCCGATGCCGGCGGGGCCGCCTTCGTCGCCGTCGGCGGGGACGCGGTCGGCTTCGATCCCGTGGCCTTCTTCGCGGCGGCCTTCTTCGTAGGGGTCCTCTTCGCCGTCTTCTTCGCCGGCGTCTTCTTCGCGGTCTTGGTGTCGGTCGCCTTCTTGGCCGGCGTCTTCTTGGCGGGAGCCTTCTTCGCGGGCGCCGCGTCGGTTCCGGCGCCGGTCGTCTCGGCGGTGGTCGCCGCCTTCCTGGCGGGAGCCTTCTTGGCGGGAGCCTTCTTGGCGGGAGCCTTCTTGGCGGGAGCCTTCTTGGCGGGAGCCTTACGGCCGGACTTCGCGCGCTCACTCTTGCGCGCGGCCCGCTTGCGGGAGGCGAGCTCGGCCGCCGACGTGGGTCGGTCCACGACGGTGCCCTCGGCCTCTCGGGCCTCGGCCGCCGCGACGAACTCGGCGAGGGCGCCCTCCACCGCGTCGGCAAGTGGCCACGGGTCCGGCACGAGGTGCTTGCAGGCGATGAAGCCCACGTGGAGCAGTCCGTCGAGCGACATCACGGTGCAGTTGAGTCCGGCGCCGTGGAACACCGGCCCCAGCGGGAGCATCTTGTCGATCTTGGCGCCGAGGAAGTACAGCGGGATGTTGGGCCCGGGCACGTTGGAGATGACGAGGTTGTGGACCACCGGGTGCCGCTCGGACAGGCGCAGCCGCGAGTACATCCGCACCGCCGACCCGAACACCGACGGCGCCGCGAACTGCGCCCAGTCCGTGAGGAGGTTGGCGTCGAGCGCGTTGGTGTGGTCCTTGGCCACGATGTTCGCGTCGCGGATCGCCTCGAGCCGCTCTACCGGGTCCTCGATATCCGTCGACAGGGACATGAACATGCCGGAGACGCGGTTGGTCCCCGGCCGGGACTCGGCGGCGTGGACGGACATCGGCACCATCGCGATGAGCGGCTTGGCGGGCAGCTCGCCCAGCTGGTCCAGGTAGCTGCGCAGGGCTGTCGAGCACACCGCCAGCACCACGTCGTTGACGGTCGTGCCGAAGGCGTTCTTGACCCGCTTGATCTGGTCCAGCTCGAGGCTCGCGAACGAGATCGTCCGGTGGCCGGTGATGGTGCGGTTGAACGGCGTGCGCGGCGCGGTGAACGGCGCCGGCATCGCCAGCCCCTTGCGGGCGCGGCTGATCCACGCCGGCAGCACCCCGAGCGTGCCGGGCAGCAGGGAAACCAGGCGCCAGGGCGTGGCCAAACGCGAGAGCGCACCACCCACGGCGAGTTCCAGCGCGCCCGAGCCGCCGGCGGTCTCGTTGACCAGCTCCTCGTCGAGGGTCGGGTCGTCGGGGGTGAGGGTACACAGCTGCGACATCATGTTGGCGCCGGTCACGCCGTCGACGGTCGAGTGGTGCATCTTGGCGAAGATCGCTATCCGGTCGTTCGGCAGGCCCTCGATCACGTACATCTCCCACAACGGCATGGACCGGTCCATGGGCGTGCCCGCGAGGTGGGCGGCGAGTTCCGCCAGCTCCCTGTCCGTCCCCGGCTCGGGGATGCCGACCCGGTGCAGGTGGTGGTCGATGTCGAAGTCCTCGGCCTCGACCCAGACCGGGTGGTCCACGTTGAGCATCGAATCGTGGAGCTTGCGCCGGAACCCCGGCATGCCCTTCACGCGGCGGTTCAGCTCCGCCCGGATGGTGTCGAACGAGTACCCGCCCTCGATGGTGGACGGGTCCAGGACCATCAGACCGCACACGTGGAGAAGCTGGGCCCTGGTCTCGAAGTAGAGAAAGCTGGCGTCAAGTCCGCTCAAGCGCTGCATACGGGGAGTTTACGACGCTCCCGCGCACGAGGTGCACGATCCGCCGGACCCACGCTCGCGCGCACGTCCGGAACCCGCGGGCTCCGAAAAAAAGTAAACCGGGGTCCGAGCCGGCGACGAACCAGCCGCGTCCCCCGACACACGCCCCCACGCTGCCGGCTTCCACGACCACCACGCGGATCGCATGGCTGTCCGACGGATCTCCGGCCCGGAGACCCCGCTCCATCAGGTGACTCATCCAGCACCGGACGGCACCGATCAGGGTGGTCCATCACGGCGGCGATGTCAACGTGGACACGAGTCACACGAGTTCAAGGACGACCCACGCGATCACGACGAGGGCGATCAACGACAGCAGCGCCACCGTCACACGCGATCGAGGCATCACCGGACCTCCTTCCCGTCACCGGCGGTCCGCGGGGCCACGAGGCCCCGCATGCCGCGAACGAGCAGGTCCGACACGCGCTCGACACCTGTCGCGACGAGCAGGAAGACCGGAAGTCCCATCACCACCATGATGAGGACCTGCAGGGCGAAGGGCAGGGTCACGAGCCAGAGCTCGACCCTGTCCCAGAACCCGAGGAAGGCGGTCACGAGCCGATCCTACGACCGTCCGCCGGTGACGGCCGCGCCGCCGCCCACCACCGCGCTGTCGAGCCCGCGACGGCGCAGGAGCGCGCGGGGGCTCGGATCGGAGCCGCGCAGGGCGCGGTAGGCGTCGAGGAAGTCGATGGCTCCACCGCGCGAGAGCACCTCGCGCCGCATCACCTCCCCCGAGGAACGCTGCAGGCCGCCGCGCTCGTCGAACCACTCGGCGGCGTCGGCGTCGAGCACCTCCGCCCAGAAGTACGAGTAGTAGGCCGCCGAGTAGCCGCCGGCAAAGACGTGCTGAAAGTAGCGCGACCGGTACCGCGGATGGATGCCCGGCACGTCCAGCCCCGCGTCCGCCAGGACCCGGGCCTCGAAGGCGTCGACGTCGGTGACCTCCTCGGCCTCTTCCCGGGTGAGCGAGTGCCACGCCAGGTCGAGCAGCGCCGCCCCGAGGTATTCGACGGTGGCCTGGCCCTCGCCGAAGCGCTCGGCCTGGCGCATCCGCGCGACGAGGTCGTCGTCGATCACCTCCCCGGTGGCCACGTGCCGCGCGTACCGGGCGAGCATGTCCGGGCGCCGCGCCCACATCTCGTTGATCTGGGAGGGGAACTCCACAAAGTCCCGCGGTACCGATGTCCCGGAGAACACCGGGTACTCCACGTCCGACAGTAGGCCGTGGAGGGCGTGGCCGAACTCATGGAACAGGGTGGTGACCTCGTCCATCGTGAGCAGGGTGGGTTCGCCGTCGGCGGGGCGGGCGAGGTTCATGACGTTGACGACGACGGGCCGCTCGTCGAGGAGCCGGGACTGGTCGCGGAACGAGGACATCCACGCCCCGCCCCGCTTGGTGGGCCGGGCATAGTAGTCCAGAAGGAGCAGACCCAACCCCGCGTCCCGCTCGGTGCGCTGCTCGTCGAAGACCTCGATCACGCGGACGTCCGGCAGGTATCCGCGCAGGTCCGGACGGTCGACAAAGCGCAGGCCGTAGAGCTCGGACGCCGCGTGCATGACGCCGTCCCGGAGGGTGCGCTCGAGCTCGAAGAACGGGCGCACCCGCGCGTCGTCCACGTCGAAACGCTCGGCGCGCAGCCGCTCGGACAGGTAGGCCCAGTCGGCGGGGTCGAGCTCGCGGTCCTCGCCGCCGAGGAGGTCCTTGGCCTCGTTGCGGGCGTTGGTGACGGCGGCGTCGACCACGTTGAGCAGCAGCCCGCGGGCAGCCTCGGGTGTCCCGGCGGTCTCCACGGCGAGCACGTGATCGGCGTGGCAGCGCAGGCCGAGCAGCTCGGCCCGCTCGGCGCGGAGCCGGACGATCTCGAGCACGATCGGGGTGTTGTCGTGCCCGGGGGTCGCGCCACGCCGCAGTGAAGCCTCCATGACCCGGCGGCGCAGGCCCGCGTGCGCTATCCAGGCGGAGATCGGCTGGACCGTGGGCAGACCGAGCGGGATGAGCCAGCCTTCACGGCCCGCCTCGGTGGCGGCCACGGTGAGCGGGGCGCGCAGGGACTCGGGCAGCCCTTCGAGCTCCGCCTCGTCGGTGACCGGCACGGCCAGCTCCGTGGTCGAGGCCAGCAGGTTCTCCCCGAAAGCCGTGGTGAGTTCGGCGAGCCGGGTGTCGATCGCGGTGAGTCGACCGCGCTCCTCGTCGTCGAGCCCCGCCCCCGCCCGGAGCAGGTCGCGGTGGTGGCGGCGCACCAGTCGTGCCGTCTCGTCGTCGAGGTCGAGCAGCCCGTCCTCGAGCGCGCGGAAGACCGCGTCCACACGGGCGTAGAGGGCCGGGTCGGACATGACCGCGGAGTGGTGCGCGGCGAGCAGCGGCGAGACCACGCGGTCGACCTCGAGTCGGGCCGGGGTGGCGTCCGGGCCGAGCAGTCCGTAGAAGATCGAGAGCACCCTGCCGAGCGCGACCCCTGCCCGCTCCAGTGCGACGTCGGTGTTCTCCGCGGTGGGTGGCGCCGGATCGGCGACGATCGCGGCGACCTCGGCCGCGTGATCGTCGATCGCCGTCCGGATGGCGGGCTCGAGGTCCTCGTCCCTGATCGCCGCGAAGTCCGGCAGACCGTACGGGAGCGGGGACTCGTCGAGCAGGGGGTGTCGGGGGTCTTCGCTCGGGTCGGTCATGGCGCCGAGTCTACGTCGGCCGAATCGAGCCGCTCACGCCCACTGGGCAACCGTGTCCCACGCGAGTTTGGCTGCCAGGACGGTGATGACCACCAGGAACACCGCGCGGATGAAGTCGTTCCCGTGCCGGAGCGCCATCCTCGCCCCCAGAAGGCCCCCGGCCAGGTTGGCCGCGGCCATAACGCCGCCGAGGATCCACAGGACCTCGCCGTGGAAACCGAAGACCAGCAACGACGCGAGATTGGTGGTGAGGTTGGCGAGTTTGGCGACCAGGGTTCCCTCGAGAAAGCCGAAACCCAACACCACCACGATCGCGATCACGAAGAACGACCCGGTACCCGGGCCGAGGATTCCGTCATAGAAGCCCACCGCGCCGCCGATGGACCCCGAGCGCCAGGTGAGCGCCCAACCGGAATGCCGTGACTCATGCGTGCGCCCCATGGTCGGACGGAACCATGTGTAGGCACCGACGAGCACCACGGCCGCGAGCACGATCGGCGTGAGCACCTCCTTGGGGACGAAACGGGCCGCGGAAGACCCGGCCGCCGATCCCGCGAACGCGGCCGCGACGAGGGGAAGGACCACCTCCACCGGCACGCGGATGCGGCGCAGATAGGTGGCCGCTGCGACGAGCGTACCGGCGATCGATGAGAGTTTGTTGGTTCCCAACACTACAGGTGTCGAGGTCTCGGCGGGCAGCCCGATCACCAGTGCGGGCAACTGGATGAGTCCGCCCCCACCGACGACCGAGTCCACCCAGCCGGCGACGAACGCCGCGAGCGACAGGGCGAGTAGCACCCCCACGGTGACCCCGGACGCGGTCGAGGTCAGCGCCTGGAACGCCACTGGGATCACGGGCCGTGGGGTCCGTTCGCTACTTCTTCTTGTCGGCGCTCGTGTCCGCCGAGAGCGCGGCCACGAACGCCTCCTGTGGCACGTCCACCCGCCCGATGGACTTCATGCGCTTCTTGCCCTCCTTCTGCTTCTCGAGCAGCTTGCGCTTACGGCTGATGTCGCCGCCGTAGCACTTGGAGAGCACGTCCTTGCGGATCGCGCGAATGTTCTCACGGGCGATGATCTTGGAGCCGATCGCCGCCTGAACGGGTACCTCGAACTGCTGGCGCGGGATGAGTTCCTTGAGCTTGACTGTCATCTTGTTGCCGTACCCCTGGGCGTGGTCGCGGTGCACGATCGCGCTGAACGCGTCGACCGCCTCACCCTGCAGCAGGATGTCCACCTTGACCAGGTCCGCGAGCTGCTCGCCGGCGTCCTCGTAGTCCAGTGACGCATACCCCTTGGTCCGGGACTTGAGGGAGTCGAAGAAGTCGAAGATGATCTCGCCGAGGGGCATGACGTAGCGGAGCTCGACGCGGGTCTCGGACAGGTAGTCCATGCCCTTCATCTCGCCGCGCTTGGACTGGCACAGCTCCATCGTGGTGCCGACGAACTCGCTGGGCACGATGATCGTGGTCTTGACGATCGGCTCGTACACCTCGCGCTGCTTGCCTTCGGGCCAGTAGGAGGGGTTGGTCACCTGGTGCTCGGTGCCGTCCTCCGAGACCACCCGATAGACGACGTTGGGCGCGGTGGAGATGAGGTCGAGGTTGAACTCTCGCTGTAGGCGCTCGCGGGTGATCTCCATATGGAGCAGCCCCAGGAAGCCGCAGCGGAAGCCGAAGCCCAGCGCGACCGAGGTCTCGGGCTCGTAGTTGAGCGCGGCGTCGTTGAGCTGCAGTTTGTCGAGCGCGTCGCGCAGGACCGGGTAGTCAGACCCGTCGATCGGGTAGAGCCCCGAGAAGACCATGGGGTTGGGCTCCTCGTAGCCTGCGAGCGGCTCGGGGGCGCCGTGACGCGCCGAGGTCACGGTGTCGCCGACTTTGGACTGGCGGACGTCCTTGACTCCGGTGATGAGGTAGCCCACCTCGCCCACGCCGAGCCCCTTGGCGGCCTTGGGCTCGGGTGAGATGACGCCGATCTCCAGCAGCTCGTGGGTCGCGCCGGTGGACATCATCTGAATTTTCTCGCGGGGCTTGAGCTCGCCGTCGACCACGCGGACGTAGGTCACGACGCCGCGGTAGGTGTCGTAGACCGAGTCGAAGATCAGGGCGCGCGCCGGGGCGTCGACGTCGCCGACCGGAGCGGGCACGGCCTCGCACACGCGGTCCAGCAGTTCCGCGACGCCCTCGCCGGTCTTCCCGGAGACCCGGAGGACCTCCTCGGGCTCGCAGCCGATGATCTGGCCGATCTCGGCGGCGAAGCGGTCCGGGTCGGCGGCCGGCAGGTCGATCTTGTTGAGGACCGGGATGATCTCCAGGTCCTTGTCCATCGCCAGGTAGAGGTTGGCCAGCGTCTGCGCCTCGATCCCCTGTGCGGCGTCCACGAGCAGGATCGCGCCCTCACACGCCTCGAGTGCGCGCGAGACCTCGTAGGTGAAATCGACGTGCCCGGGGGTGTCGATCATGTGAAGGACGATCTCCTCGCCCTGTTGCGCGCCCGACCGGGGCACCCAGGGCAGCCGGACGTTCTGCGCCTTGATCGTGATGCCGCGCTCGCGCTCGATGTCCATGCTGTCGAGGTACTGCGCGCGCATGAGCCGTTCCTCGACCACGCCGGTGAGCTGCAGCATGCGGTCGGCCAGGGTGGACTTGCCGTGGTCGATGTGCGCGATGATGCAGAAGTTCCTGATCCGGGCGGGATCGGTGAACGTCGTCTCGGCGAAGTTGGGAATCTCGATCACTCCTACATGGCGGTACCGGGCGTGGCGGGGCGAGAGGTGCGCCCGGACGATGGCCCCATTGTCACACGTCCGGGCCGGGAACCCGCATCACGTACCGGCCGGTGGGGATCGCGTCCACGGCGCCGTCGTCGAGGAATCGTCCGGTCGAGGCCGTCATCGCCGCGACATTGGCCGCCAGCCGTGTGTCGTCCCCGGCCGCGTCGAAGAACACGCCCAGATCCCGCACCGCCCCGAGCGGGAAGACCTCCTCGACCACGCCCTCGATCGCCGGGGCGTCGTCGGTGAGCGCGCGGACCACCACGTGCTGCGTGTAGGCGCTGGTCGACTGCGTGGCGACCGCCACCGGGGTGTGGTCCTCGAGCCACCGCCGTAGCCACTCCGCGCGCCCGATCCACTCGGGCCGCCGGAGGAGGGCGAGATTGGCCATGCCGTCGCACCGTCCGTCGGGGCCTGGCGCGGGCGGCGGGAGCGGCTCGGAGGCGGTCACCGACCACGCCGAGACCGGCCCCAGGCCGGCCAGCGCGTCCAGGATCCCCGCACACGCGGTCGCCGAGGCCACGGGGACACGGACCCGGACGGCGGCGGCGAACGGGCGGGGGGTGACCCGGACGTCGATGAGGGCCCCCTCGACGAGCCGGTCGCGGACGTTGACGACGACCTCGGTCACCCCGAGCTCCGCGAGCGGTCCCGCCAGTGCCCGGGACACGTTCGCACGCAACGCGTCCGCGTCGGGCGGGGCCCCCGCGTCGTCGTCCGCCCACAGCACCGCCAGCAGTACGTCCATGGGCGTTGACCCTAGACGCCGTTACGCTGGTGGACATGGCGATCAACTGGGCCCGCGTGGGCCGCACCGCAGTCCGACTCGGCCGCCAGTACGGCCCGACGGTGGCCCGCGAGGTCCGCCGCCGGATGGACGGGCGCGACGACGCCGCCGCGCTGGCCGGTCGCGCGCCGACCCCGGCCGGGCGGCCCGCGACGACCGGCACCACCCCCACCTCCAGCCGGGCGCGCCAGATCGTCTACGCGCCCGACCTCGACGGCCAGGCGGACCCGGGCGAGATCGTGTGGACCTGGGTCGAGTTCGAGGAGGCCGACGGCCGAGGCAAGGACCGGCCCGTACTCGTCGTGGGCCGCGACCCCCACAACCTGCTGGGTCTCATGCTCTCGTCCAACAACCGCCGAGCACAGGACGACGACTGGCTGGGACTCGGCAGCGGGCCGTGGGACCCCGAGGGCCGCCCGAGCTGGGTGCGACTGGACCGCGTCCTCGAGGTCCCGGAGGACGGGATCCGCCGCGAGGGGGCGATCTGCCCGCGCGAGAGCTTCGACCGGGTCGCCGACCGGCTGCGGTCCGACTTCGGCTGGCGCTGACCTCGTCGATCCGGCGTTTTGGCCGGCATCCGGGCCGCTGGTAGGCTTGTGCGTCGGTGTCCACCCGCGGAGTCCGGGCGGACGAGAGACACGACATCCATCAGGCGGGATCCCGGACGGGGACCGTCACCACAGACCAGAGGTTGACGAGTGGCCAACATCAAGTCCCAGATCAAGCGGAACAAGCAGAACGAGCGCAACCGCCAGCGCAACCAGGCGACCAAGTCTTCCCTGCGCACCGCCATCCGTAGCCTCCGCGAGGCCGCCGAGTCGGGAGACAAGGAGAAGGCCGGTGCCCTTCTCGTGGCCACCTCGCGCCAGCTCGACAAGGCCGTGAGCAAGGGCGTCATCCACCGCAACCAGGCCGCCAACAAGAAGTCGGCGCTCGCCAAGGCCGTCAACGCGCTCTGACGCACCCGGCGCCCTCCGTCAGGGCTCCCCGCACGCAGCCCCGCGGCGGCCCACGCCGCGCCGAGGCTCCGAGGGCCCGCCCCGCACCCCGTGTGCCGGGCGGGCCCTCGTCGTGTCCGAGGCGGGTGCCATGACCTCTGGGCGGGGCCGCGACCAGTGGGCCGGGCTCACACCGCGGCGAGCGCGCCCACCTCTTGCACCGCACGCGCGAGGGCGTACGAGGTGTCCTCGGCCTGCCCCTTGACCTCGCCGTTGAGGCGGGCGACCACCTGCAGCGCACGGCCCAGGGTGTCGATGGACCAGTACCGGGTCTGCGCCGAGACCTTCTTGACCTTCCACGGCGGCAGCCCCTGCCGCGCCAGCTCAGCGGGCGCCACGCCTCGTTGGGTGCCCACGAGGACGATCGAGTTGACCGCGTCGGCCAGTGCGTCGGCGAGCACCACATGGGGCACCCCGGTGTGCATGGCCCATTCGAGGGCCTCGATCGCACCCGCCACGTCGCCGGTCACCGCCCGCTCGGCCACGGTGAACCCGCTCATCCCCACGACGCCCGAGTGGTAGCGGCGGACCGCCTCGACGTCGACCTTCCCCCCGGTGTCCGCGACGAGCTGGCCGCACGCCGAAGCGAGTTGGCGCAGGTCCGTGCCCACCGCCTCGACCAGCGCCTCGCACGCCTCGGGGGCCACCCGCACGTCGAGCCCGCGGAACTCGCCGCGGACGAAGCCCACCACCTCGGTGTGCCGGGTGATCCGGGCGGCGGGGTGCTCCTGCGCCCCGGCCTTGCGCAGATCCGGCACGAGCGCCTTGGCGCGGCCGCCACCCGTGTGTTGGACCACGAGCACGGTCTCCTCCGGCAGGTCCCGGGCGGCGTCGAGGACCGCCGCCTGGGCGTCCTTGCCCAACTCCGCCGCGCCGGTGACCACGACGATCCGCGCCTCCCCGAACAGCGACGGCGAGAGCAGTTCGAACAGCTGGGAGGCGGTGACCTCGGGCCCGCCGAGCCGGGAGACCACGGCCGGCTCCTCGCCCGCCGGGGCCGAGGCCCGGACCTCTGCCACCACGCGGGAGGTGGCGCGTTCGGTGAGGAACTCGTCGTCGCCCAGGACGAGGTGCAGTGCCGACGGTCCCGCCCCTGATGCCATCACGCCGCTCCTCCCGTGTGGTCTTTCCGTCCGCCATCGTGCCACGCACCCCCGACGCCGACCGGCCGGGTCCGGTGACGCGGGGCTACCGCGCGCCTCCCGGCGAGGGAGGCGGGGGCGATCCGGGCAGCCCTGACGCGACCCCGGCGACCGTCTCGAGCCACCACAGCGCCGGCCCGCATGCCCGGGCCAGCAGGACGGCGCCGCCTTCCCACACCGGACCGAGGGTGGCCGCCGCGGTGCCGAGCACGGTGACCACCGGCACCACCGGGGCCACCGCCACGTTCGCGGGCAGCGCCCACGGCCCCGACCCCAGGCCCGACAGGACGAGCACCGGCAGCGTGGCCAGGTGCGCGACGACGCACACCGCCAGGACGTCAGCGGCCGGGACGGGGAGCCCGCGGCCGCGCAGGAGGACGGAGACGGGCCGCGCGGCCACGATCAGTGCCGCCGTCGCCGTCACCGAGAGCACGAACCCGGCGCCGGTCGCGGTGGGCGGGTCGAGGAGGCTGACGAGCAGGACCACCCCGGCCAGCGCGGCGAGCGGGCGGCCCGTCCGGTGGGCACCGAGCGCGGCCAGCCCGATCACCCCGGTGCCGGCCGCCCGCAGGACAGCCGGTTCGGGGCCCACGACCGCGACGAAGCCGCCGAGCGCCACGACCGCGGCGGCGATCCGGCCCCGCCGGCCCGCGCCGAGGGCTGCTGCGGCGAGCAGCACCGCCCCCACCACGTAGGTGGTGTTGGCGCCGGATACCGCCGCCAGGTGCGTCAGCCCCGAGGCACGGAACTCCTCCCGGGTCTCCGGCGACACCTCGCCCTCGTCGCCGAGCACTAACGACGGGAGCAGCCCGGCCGCCTCGCCGTCGAGGGCCCGCGCCGAGACCACACGCATCCGCTCCCGCACGGCCGCCGGTACCGTCCCGGTCAGCCCCGGCGCCCCCGTGAGCCGCGGTGGGCCGAGCGCCCGGATCGCGGGCACCTCCCCCGCCGACCGGGGCTCGAGCACCTGCACCGTCGCCCTGAACCCGGTCCCCGGCGGCAGGCCCCGCCAGCCCTCGCGGGCCAGCAGCACCGTGTCGATCGCCGCCGCCCGGGCCGACGCCCCCGACCCGGTGACCTCCACCCGGACGGGCACCATGACGCCGCCCCCGCGCACCGGCCGGTCGAACCCCGTCACCTCCGCCTCGACCCCGGTCCGCCCGCCCACGTGCTCGACCAACGGGTGCGCGACGAGCACGTGCGCCCGCGCCGCCTGCGTCCCGGCACCGACCGCACCGAGCACGCACGCGAGCGAGAGGAGTCCCAACGCCGCCCGCTCGTGACCGCCGCCCCGCAGCGCGACGGCCCACCACGTCGAGGCCGCCGCGGACGCCGCGAGCACGACGGCCACCGCCGCGGCCGCGGCCGGGCGGGCCCCGGCGGTCGCCGCGACCGTCGCGTACAGGGCCAAAGTCGGCAGCACCAAACGCAGGTCCCGGACCGCGGGCACCCGGTGCGGGGCGCTCACACCGTGACGAGCGGTCGGAGGCGGGCCAGCGTCGCCGGCCCGATCCCGTCCACCTCGGCGAGCTGGTCCACGGCGGCGAAGGGTCCGTGGGCGCTGCGCCAGGACAGGATCGCCGCCGCGGTCACCGGGCCCACGCCCGGCAGCTCGTCGAGGGCGGCGGCATCGGCGGTGTTGAGGTTCACCAGCCCGGCCCCGCCCGCCGGTGCGCCCACATCGGGCGAGGACCCACCCTCGCCGCCGGGCGCGGGGGCCGCACCCTCGGCCCCGACGATGCCGCTGCGGGGACCGTGTGGCCCGTCGGGCCCGGGGGCCACCCCGACGAGGATCTGCTCCCCGTCGGCCACCCGGCGCGCGAGGTTGAGCCCGTCGCGGTCGCCGCCCTCGAGCACTCCCCCGGCCGCCTCGAGCGCGTCGGCGACGCGGGCGTCGGGCGCGAGCGTGACCAGCCCGCTGCGGTGGACCAGGCCCACCACCGACACCACCACCGACTCCGGCGACGGCGCCGCGTCCCCGGGCGCCGATCCCCTGGCCGCCGCGCCCGCGGCGGCCACGGTGGATGTGACGGGCGCGGCCTGGCCGCCGGGGAGCGCCTCCCCCGGTTCGGCCAGTGGCAGATCGGGCACCGGCGGGCCCGCTGGCACCGACCCGAGCAGCCGGTGGACGGAGAACCCCCCGAGCGCGAGCACGAGCACGACCAGCGCGACTCCGGACAACCGGTCCGGGGTCCACCGAACGCGGCGCCACCACGGCGGGTCAGCCCACGCGCCCGCGTCGGGTGCGGCGGGCGGCACCCGGACGGGCCGCCTGCCGTCGGGCTCGTGGTCCGTCGGGTCGGTCGGCGTCGGTGGATCGGCCGGCGCGGGCGGATCGGCCGTGATTCGCGTCCGCCCGACCTCGTCGTCGAGCCACGGCACGCCCGCCAGCCGGCGGAGCGCCGCGGCGCGCGCGGGGTCCGGGTCCTTCGACGGCCGGGTGGGGGTGTCGGTGCGCATGGCGCCGAACCTAGCGCCGCCCCCGCCCCCGACCGGCCGCCCAGAGCCCGCTCAGGCCTCAGCCTGTGGAGAGACCCCGGGGATGGGGAATTCCGTGTCGTGGAGCCCGGTCACCGAGACCCCCACTGCTCCGTCGCCCAGGTGCCACCCGAGCACCTCGTCGAACTCGACGATCCGCACCCGCTCCGGGAAGGTCGTCTCCTTACGGATCTCCGCGGCCATGTCCTCAGCCCGCTCGGGCGACCGGTGATGGTGCACGGCCACCAGGACGTCGCCCTTCGAGAGCTCCTCCCGCAGCAGCGACCGGATCTTCTGATGCGCCTTGGTGGTGGTGCGCGCCTTGGCGGCCAGGTCGATGGTGCCGCCGCGCAGAATGATGATCGGGCGCATGGACAGCGCGCCGCCGAAGATCGCGGCCACGGCGCTGATCCGGCCGCCCCGCCGAAGGCTGTCCAGGGACTCGACCGCCGCGAAGGTGCTCGCGCCCCGGCACAGTCGCTCCGCGAGCTCGTAGGTCGCGGAGAGCCCCAGCCCGCGCGCGGCAGCCCATGCGCACTGGGCGACCACCGCGCCGAAGGCCATGCCGGCGCCCTGCGAGTCCACCACGAGGACGCGCCCGCCGAAGCGCGTCGAGGCATCCGCCGCCGACTGCCAGGTCCGGGAGAGCTCGCGCGAGAGGTGGACCGAGACGACGCCGGTGCAGTCCGGGTCCGCGAGCAGCTCCTCGTAGACCTCGGCGATCTCGTCGGGCGTGGCCGCCGAAGTCGAGACCGGCACGCCGTCCTCCTCGACCAGGTGCAGGTCCACCACGGTGATCCCGAAGTCGCGGAGCCACTCCTCCGGCAGGTCGGCGGTGCTGTCGGTGACGAGGCGGATGGTCATGACGCCTCCAGGGGGACGCCGGCGTTCCACTGGTCCAGGCGCCAGAGCAGGTCCCTTGCTCCGTCGGTGGTGGGGGCCACCTCGGGCGCGGCCGTCTCACCCCACGACGGGTCGGGGCGGGGGTGTGCCGAGAGCTGCACCCAACACGTGTTGCCCAGGCCGTTGAACATCGGGTACTGGTCCACGGGCAGTTCGAGCAGTGCAGCGGTGAGCGCGGCGATCGCCCCGCCGTGCGCGACGAGGACCGCAGGATGCTCGCTCCACTCCGGCTCCCGGTCGACCAACTCGTCGACGACCTCGCGGGTCCGGTGCGCCACGTCCACGCGGCTCTCGCCCTCCGGCGGCGCCCACCGCGGGCTGCACCGCCAGCGGCCGCGGGCGCCGGGCCAGCGGGTGTCGACCTCGGAGTGGCTCATCCCCTGCCAGTCCCCCAGATGCGTCTCTCGCAGCCGGGCGTCGGTCCGCACCTCGAGGCCCACCTCCTCGGCGAGGGCGCGTGCCGTCTCGTGCGCACGCTGCAGGTCGGAGGAGATGATCGTCCACGGCCGGCGCGGCGCCAGCGCGCGGCCGACGGCATGCGCCTGCTGGACACCCAGCTCGCTGAGTTCGGTGTCCAGCTGGCCCTGCATCCGGAACGACGCGTTGTAGTTGGTCTGTCCGTGACGCAACAGGATGAGTCGTCGGGTCACAGGGTCATCAGAGCCCCTGGTCCCGTTGGGGCTCCTCGGGGGCGAGCGCGTCGTCGGCGTCGTCGGCACCTGCGGCGCCGCCGGGACGCGCGGCGGTCTCGACGCCGTCGATCTCCACCACGGGGCAGTCCTTCCACAGCCGGTCGAGCGAGTAGTAGTCGCGCTCGTCGACGTGCTGGACGTGCACCACAACCTCGTTGTAGTCGAGCAGCGCCCAGCGGCCCTCGCGGGTCCCCTCGCGGCGCAGCGGCTTGTGCCCGGCCTCCCGCAGGGCGTCCTCGATCTCCTCGACGATCGCGTTGACCTGACGCTCGGTGTCGGCGGAGGCCAGGACGAAGCAGTCGGTGATGACGAGCTGGTCGGAGACGTCGATCACCACGATGTCGGTCGCCAGCTTCTCGTCCGCGGCGCGCGCGGCGACGCCGGCCATCTCCAGGGCCTCGGGGCTTGCTGTCACTGGGGGGTCTCCTCGGGGTGGGGGTCTGTGGTCGGGGGCGCGGGCTCGCGGTGGACGGGCGCCGTGGCGGCGGGGGTGCCGTCGCTGCGGGTGGACCCCTCGGGACGGTAGAGGTTGCGCTTGGCGATGTACTGCACCACGCCGTCGGGCACGAGGTACCAGACGGGGGCGTCGGCACCGGCGCGGCGCCGACACTCGGTGGAGGAGATGGCCAGCGCGGGGATCTCCAGCAGGTGGACCCTCTCGTCGTCGATCTGCTCGAGGTGGGTGTCGGAGAGCTCGAAGCCGGGGCGCGAGACGCCGACGAACGTGGCCAGCTCGAACAGATCCTCCCACCCGCGCCAGGTGAGGATCTTCTCCAGAGCGTCGGCGCCGGTGATGAAGTACAGGTCGGCGCCCGGGTTCTGGCGCTGCAGGTCGCGCAGCGTGTCGACGGTGTAGGTGGGGCCCTGCCGGTCGATGTCCACCCGGCTCACGGAGAAGCGCGGATTGGAGGCGGTGGCGATGACGGTCATGAGGTAGCGGTCCTCGCCCGAGGACACGGTGCGTCCGCGCTTCTGCCACGGCTCACCGGTGGGGACGAACACGACGTCGTCGAGCCCGAACCGGTGCGCCACCTCGCTGGCCGCCACGAGGTGGCCGTGGTGGATGGGGTCGAAGGTCCCGCCCATCACCCCGATGCGGCGCCGCTCACCCGCGGGTTCCGGAGTCGTGGTCATGGTCACGGAGTCTATCGGGCCGCCGCCGCCACTAGGGGGTGGCGGCTCCCCAGCCGTGCCGGACGCTGTGGCCGGTGGCCAGGTCGGTGATCTCGACGCTCGCCAGCCCCGTCTCGTCGATCGTGTAGGTCTCCTCGACGTCGCCGAGCCCGTCCCCGACCCACCGCGACACCCGGCGCGCGTCCAACTCCCGCGGGCAGAGCCCCTGCAGGGCCGGATCGAAGGGGAAGGACACGGTGGCGAGCGGGGCGTTGTCGCCGCGCGGCTCGCCCTCGGCGTCCGTGCAGGTGTACTCGACGAAGCGGTAGCGGCCGAGATCGTGGGCCGGCCGGTAGCGGCGGCGGATCGTCTCCACCGCGCCGGGTGCCACCACGAGGTCGGGGCCGATGAGCGGGTCGAAGGTGGTGCGCCGGCCGCCGTCGGACTCGCGGAACACCCCGAACCCGCGCGAGAGGCGGTCGGTGAGCGAGTACCCGGCGTCGGTGTCCGCCGCGATCGCCAGACCCACCGCGGTGGGGCCATGGCGTTGCCTAAATCGATCCCCAGGCGCATCGGGTCAGCGTATCGGGGCCGTCACACGGGCAGCAGCCCGGACACCACGGCCGTGAGCTGCTCGACGTTGCGGCACTCGTGCATGGGCACGTACTGCGAGTACAGGCGGGCGGCGGAGTCGCCGGTCCCCCACTGCCGGCGCGGCTCGGGGTTGAGCCAGTGCGTGTGGCCCACCCGCTCGGAGACGAACTCGAGCGCCTGCACGGCGGGTTCGCGGTAGTTGTTGCGGCCGTCGCCCAGGATGAGCAGTGAGCCGGTGCGGGTGAGGGTGTGGGCATAGCGGTCGGCGAAGCCCTCGAGGGCGTGGCCGTAGTCGGAGTGGCCGTCGTAGGTGACGATCCGAGCCTCGCGGACCATGCGGCTCATCGCCGAGCCGAGGTCCGAGCCGGACTCGAAGAAGCGGGTCACCTCGTCGGTTGTATCGACGAAGGCGAACACGCGGACGCGGGAGAACTGCTCGCGCAGCGAGTGCACCAGCTGGAGCGTGAAGTGGCTGAAGCCGGCGACCGAGCCGGAGACGTCGCACAGCACCACCAGCTCAGGCCGGGCGGGGCGCGGCTTTCGCAGCACCAACTCCACCGGCACGCCGCCGGTGGACATCGAGCGGCGCATGGTCTTGCGCATGTCGATTGCGCCGTGGCGGTGGCGCCGGCGGCGGGCGGCCAGCCGGCTGCCGAGCTGGCGGGCCAGCGGGCCGACACGGCGCCGCAGGGTCTGCAGGTCCGAGTCGTTGGCACGGAGGAAGTCCACCTGTTCCGCCGCCGGCGCCACGGCGTAGTCGGCAATCCGGTCGCGTCCCACGGTCTCGGCGGTGCGGCGCCGGGTCTCGTCGGCCACCTCGCGCAGGAACCCCCGCACCATGTCGGCGGCCGAGTTGGCGGCCGCGGTCTTCTCCGCGTGCCGCTTCGCGCCGTCGGGATCAAAGGGGTTCGCGCCGAGCAGGCCGTCGAGGATCCGCTGCATGATCGAGTTGGTGTCCAGCGGGCTCAACGCCTGGTAGGCCGAGAAGCGCTGGCCGTTGACCGAGTCGTAGCTGCCCAACTGCTCCACGAGCAGCTCGGCCAGCGCCCGCGCCTTGGCCCGGGACTCCTCGGTGTCCTCGAGCAGCAGGTCCGCGATGAGCCGGTTGAGCGCCTCGGGGTCCACCGAGCCGTCCGGGTTTGTGGGGATCTCCTCCTCGAGCTCCACCACCTCGCCGGGGTGGTGCCCGCCGACCGCGGCCGGGAACCACAGGTCGAAGAGCTGGTCGAAGACGCCGCGGTGGGTGGGCTTGTGGAGGATCGTCGAGGCCATCGCCTCGCGGAGCGCCTGCCGGTCGAGCAGGTCCACGTGAAGCATCGCGGCGGCGGCGTCCACCGCCTCGCTCGGCCCCACGGGAATGCCCTTGCGGCGCAGCGCCTCGACGAAGTCGACGAGGTGCGCCGGGATCCCGCCCTCAACGGCCATGGCCCGCTCCCCTAGTTGAGCCGCAGCTCGGCCGCCGCGCGCAGCTGGTCGGACTGGTGCTTGAGCACCACGCCGAGAGTCTGCAGCACGGTCTCGTCGTCGATCGTGTCGAGCCCCAGCGCCACGAGAGTGCGGCCCCAGTCGATGGTCTCGGACACGCTGGGCACCTTCTTGAGCGCCATCGCCCGCAGCACGCCCACCACGCGCACGAGCTGCTCGGCCAACCGGTCGTCGAGCTCGGGCACCCGCGAGGCCAGGATCCGACGCTCGAGTTCGGGAGTCGGGAAGTCCAGGTGGAGGTAGAGGCAGCGCCGCTTGAGCGCCTCGGACAGCTCGCGCGCGGCGTTGGAGGTGAGCACGGCGAACGGCTTGCGCGTGGCCTCGATGGTGCCGAGCTCGGGGATTGTGACGGCAAAGTCGCTGAGCACCTCGAGGAGCAGCCCCTCGATCTCGATATCCGCCTTGTCCACCTCGTCCACGAGCAGGACAGTCGGGTCGCTGCGCCGGATCGCGGTGAGCAGCGGCCGCGACAGAAGGAACTCCTCGGAGAACACGTCGTCGCGGGTGGAGTCCCAGCCCTCGCCCTGCCCGGCCTGGATGCGCAGGATCTGCTTGGCGTGGTTCCACTCGTACAGCGCCCGCGCCTCGTCGACGCCCTCGTAGCACTGCAGGCGGATGAGCTCGGCGTCGGTCGCGCCGGCCACGGCCTTGGCCAGCTCGGTCTTGCCGACACCTGCCGGCCCCTCGATGAGCAGCGGCTTGCCCAGCCGGTCCGCCAGGTACACCACGGTCGCGGTAGAGCGGTCCGCGAGGTAACCCTGGTCGCCGAGGGCCTCGATCACGTGGTCGATGCTCTCGAAGACGGGGCGCTGCTCGGGTCGGGCTCGGTCCATGAATGCTCCTTTGTCGCCGGCCCGGGTCAGGGACGGACGTGTCCCTTGCCGTGGGCGATCCACTTTGTGCTGGTCAGCTCCTCCAGGCCCATCGGGCCGCGGGCGTGGAGCTTCTGGGTGGAGATGCCGATCTCGGCGCCGAAGCCGAACATCTCGCCGTCGGTCCACGCGGTGGAGGCGTTGACCATCACCGCGGCCGCGTCGACCCGGGCGCAGAACTCGTCGGCCACCTCGATGCTGCGGGTGGCCACGGCCTCGGTGTGCCCGGAGGACCAGCGAGCGATGTGGTCAATCGCCCCGCCAACGCCGTCCACGACCTTGAGCGCGATGTCCATGCTCAGGTACTCCTCGCCCCAGTCCGTGTCGTCGGCGGGGACGAGCCCCTCGCGGTCGCCGTGGACCGTGACGCCGGCGGTCTGCAGCGCACCCACCACGCGGTCGACCGCGGCGTCGCCGAGCGCGGCGTCCAGCAGGACCGTCTCGGTGGCGTTGCACACGCTGCATCGGCGGGTCTTGCCGTTGAGGAGCAACTCGATCGCCTCGTCGAGGTCCGCATCCCCATGGATGTAGAGGTGGCAGTTGCCGGTGCCGGTCTCGATGGCCGGCACCTTGGCGTTCTCCACGACGGCCTGGATGAGCCCGGCGCCGCCGCGGGGGATCACCACGTCCACCAGGCCGCGCGCCTGAATGAGGTGGGTGACCGACGAGCGGTCCTCGGACGGCAGGAGCTGCGCCGCGTCCTCGGCCAGGCCGTGCGCGGTGAGCACGGAGCGGAGCACCGTGACGAGCGCCTCGTTGGAGTGGCGGGCCGAGCGCGAGCCGCGCAGGAGGGCGGCGTTGCCGGACTTGAACGCCAGGCCGAAGGCGTCGACGGTGACGTTGGGCCGTCCCTCGTAGATCATGCCCACCACGCCGAGCGGCACCCTCACCTGACGCAGTTGCAGGCCGTTGGGGCGCGTGGTGCCGCGGGTCACCGAGCCGACCGGGTCGGGCAGGGCAGCCACCTGGCGCAGGCCGCCGGCGATACCGTCGATCCGATCCTCGGTGAGCCGGAGCCGGTCCAGCATGGCCTCGCCGGTGCCCTCGGCGGTCTGCTCGTCGATATCGCGCCCGTTGGCCTCGAGGATGTCCGCCCGCGCGGTGACGAGGGCGTCGGCGGCGGCGAGCAGGAGGGCGTTCTTGCGGTCCGCGGTGAGCAGGGCCAGCTCGCGCGAGGCTGTCCGCGCCCGGCGCGCGGCCTCGTACACGGCGTCGCGCACCGGGTCGGCCGCGCCCTGGTCCGTGGTGTCGGGGGCATCGAGGGAGCTGGTGGTCATGCCCGCCAGCGTACCGACGCCCGTCGCGGGCGGGCCGCGGGCGGCGTTCAGACCGCCGGCTCGGCCCCCGTCTCCCGCGCGGCGAACTCGCGGAACCGCCGCGCCCGGTCCCGGTCCCACGCCTGCGGCGCGCGGTCGCACATGCCGGGGGTGCCGGAGATCTGCCGCCAGCCGGTCGGTCCGACGTAGGAGCACGCCGGGAGGTCGGCCGTGGCCGCGTACAGCAGCGGACGGGCCCCGTCGGCCGCGGTGGGGACGATCCGGCGGCTGATCACGTTGAGCACCGCGTTGACCGGCGGGAACGGCGTGGGGTCGAGGATCGAGGTGGAGGCGAAACCGGGGTGCGCGAGCTGCACCCGCACGTCCGAGCCGGCCTCGCGGAGCCGTTCCTGGAGGTCCAGGCCCCACAGCATGCAGGCGAGCTTCGACTCGGCGTAGGCGGCGGCCATCGAGTAGCGGCGGTGCCGGAAGTGGGGGTCGTCGAGGTCCAGCCGGGCCGCCGCGTGCGACATCGACGCGGTGATGACCACCCGGTCGGCGATCCGCGGCAGCAGCAGTTCGGTGAGCAGGAACGGGCCGAGGACGTTGACGCCGAGGTGCAGTTCGAAGCCGTCGGCGGTCTCGCGGCGGGTCTTGCTCATGAGTCCGGCGTTGTCGAGCAGGACGTCGATCGGGCCGGTGTGGGCGGCGGCGAAGGCCCGCACCGCGGCGAGGTCGCCCAGGTCGAGCTCGTGGACCTCCGTCGAGCCGCCGATCTCCGCGGCCGCCGCCTCGCCCTCGGCCCGGGTGATCGACGGCAGCACGACGTGGGCGCCGCGGGCGGCGAACACCCGGGCGGCCTCCAGACCGATGCCGCTCGTCCCGCCGGTCACCATGATGGTGCGGCCGGTCTGGTCCGGCACGTCGTCGACGGTCCACTCGTGTGCGCTCATGCCGACCAGTGTGCACGGCTCGCCTGGCGCCGTGGGCCGTCAACTCACGTGCAGCAGGTCCCGCTCCCCGGCCGCGTGACACGGCGGTACCCCTATCGATTGAGCGGTGCGCGGAGGATCGGTGAGTGGATCACGCCCCCAGGAGCACGGCGACGAGGAAGCCGGCTTCGTCGGTGAACGGCCGCAGGTCCCACGTGGAGAAGCGCTGTTCGACGCGGAGCCCGGCGGCGGTGGCGTCCCGCTCGAAGTCCTCACGGGTCCAGCCGCGGTCGAGGCCGAACCCCACGACGAGACGGCCGGCCTCGTCGTCACCCTCCCCCGCCGGCGCCAGTCGCGCGGCGAGGTTGCGCAGCACCGCGCCCCGCTGGGCGGGGTCCACGAAGGCCAGGACGTTGCCCGCCGAGACGGCGAGGTCGAACGGCCCCGGCGCCCAACCGTCCGAGGCGAGGTCCGCGACCTCCCACGTCGCGTCGGGACAGGACTGCCGCGCCCGGTCGATGAGGTGCGGGTCGAGGTCGACGCCGGTCACGCGGTGCCCGCGGGCGGCGAGATAGGCGCCCGTCCGCCCCTGCCCGCAGCCCACGTCGAGGATCCGGGACCCGCGCGCGGCCATCGCGTCGATGAGGCGCGCCTCGCCGTCGATGTCCACTCCCTCGGCCACCATGTCGTCCCACCGCTGCGCGTACCTGCGGGAGTGCTCGGGGTCGGCCTCGACGATCTGCTTCCACGTTCGGGTCATGGGGCCAGTATGGCCCCGGGGTACGACACGGCGTCGGGGCCGGAGGTGACGACGACGAGGCGGGCCGTGACCCACGGGGCCTTGCCGCAGGCCTGCGATGTCCGACCCCTCGGGCACGATGGGTCCCATGAGCTCCCCCGCCCCGGCCCCGCCCGACCGCGACGCGTTGCGCGCCCGCGCCGACGAGCTGCTCTCGGCGCTCGCCGGGCCCGGCGCCCGGCTGCGCGAGGACCAGTGGACGGCCATCGAGGCCCTGGTCGTGGACCGCCGCCGCGCTCTCGTGGTGCAGCGGACCGGTTGGGGAAAGTCGGCGGTGTACTTCATCGCCGCGCGTCTGCTGCGCGAGTCCGGCGCGGGCCCCACGGTGATCGTCTCGCCGCTGCTGGCGCTCATGCGCAACCAGGTCGAGTCGGCCGCGCGAGCGGGCGTGCGGGCGGCGACGATCAACTCGGCCAACATGACCGAGTGGGACGCGGTGCGCGAGGCCGTCCGCGCGGGCGAGGTCGACGTGCTGCTCGTGAGCCCGGAGCGGCTCAACAACCCGGACTTCCGCGACACCGTGCTGCCGGCGCTCGCTGCCGACGCCGGGCTCGTGGTGGTGGACGAGGCGCACTGTGTGTCGGACTGGGGGCACGACTTCCGGCCCGACTACCGGCGCATCCGTACCCTGCTCGGGGACCTGCCCGAGGGCGTGCCCGTGCTGGCCACCACCGCCACCGCGAACGACCGCGTGGTGCGGGACGTGGCCGCGCAGCTCGGCGTGGGCGCCCACGGGACCGACACGCTGGTGCTGCGCGGCGGCCTGGACAGGGAGTCGCTGCGCCTGTCGGTGGTGGACATCGCGGACTCGGAGCGCCGCGCCGCGTGGCTGCTGGAGAACCTCGAGGACCTGCCCGGGAGCGGGATCGTCTACTGCCTCACCGTGGCCGCGGCCGAGGACATGGCGGAGCTGCTGGCCTCGGCCGGCCACCGCGTCCGCGCGTACACCGGCCGGACCGACGCCGCCGAGCGCGAGGAGCTCGAGGCGGCGCTGCTGGCGAACGACGTCAAGGCGCTGGTGGCCACGTCGGCACTGGGCATGGGCTTCGACAAGCCGGACCTGGGCTTCGTGGTGCACCTGGGCGCGCCGCCGTCGCCGATCTCCTACTACCAGCAGATCGGCCGCGCAGGCCGTGCCGCCGACCGCGCCGATGTGGTACTGATACCGGGGCCCGAGGACCGCGCCATCTGGAACCACTTCGCGTCCCTGGCGTTCCCGGGCGAGGACGTGGTGCGGCGGGTCCTCGGCGCGCTCGAGCCCGACCGGCCGCAGTCCACGCAGGCCCTCGAGCCGGCGGTGGACCTGGGGCGCACGCGCCTGGAGATGGTGCTCAAGGTGCTCGACGTGGACGGCGCCGTCCAACGCGTCCGCGGCGGCTGGATGGCCACCGGCGAGCCCTGGGAGTACGACGCCGAGCGGTACGCCGGCCTGGCCGAGGCGCGACTGGCCGAGCAGCAGGCGATGCTCACCTACGAGCGCACCGACGGCTGCCGGATGGAGTACCTGCGCGGACAGCTCGACGACCCGACGCTCGACCCTTCCTCGGGCGGGTGCGGCCGCTGCGACAACTGCACGGGCGAGCGCCGCACGACGGCGGTCGAGGAGAGTGCGCTCACCCGCGCCCGGCACGCGCTCGAGCGGCCCGGCGTGGTGATAGCGCCGCGCAGGCAGTGGCCCACCGGGCTCGCCCGCCTGGACGTCCCGCTCAAGGGCCGCATCTCCGACGGCCCGGCCGAAGGACGGGCACTGGCCCGACTCACCGACCTCGGACTGGGGCAGCGGATCCGCGGGCTGCTCGCCGAACCGGACCAGGAGCCCCCCGACTGGCTGGTCCACGCCTGCGTCCCGGTCCTGCGCGAGTGGGGATGGGAGGAACGTCCGGCGGGCGTCGCCGCGCTGACGAGTGGCGAGCGCCCTCTACTGGTGCAGAGCCTCGCGCGCCGACTCGCCGAGATCGGCCGGATGGACTACCTCGGCGAGGTCGGCCGCGATCCCGCCCTGCCGCCGGTGACCGCGCAGAACTCCGCCTACCGCGTGGCGCAGTTGTGGGGCACGTTCGGCGGGCCGGACGGCGCCGCCGAGGGCACGGTGCTGCTCGTCGCGGACACCGTGGGCACCGGCTGGACGGTCACGGAGGCGGCCCGGCACCTCCGGTCCGTCGGGGCCGACGCCGTGCTCCCCCTGGCCGTGGCGTCCGCGGGCTGACCTGACCCGCCCGACCCCTGATACCAGAGTGGTACCGTGGCGGCATGGCCATGACACTCCGACTGACCAACGCAGAAGACGAGGCGCTCACCGCCCTCGCCGCGGCGGAGGGCGTGAGCAAGCAGGAGGCGGCGATCCGCGCGATCCTCGACCGATCCGCCCGGCTGGCCCAGGATGCCGAGGTGCGGACCGCGGCCCGCGAGGCGATCGCCCGCTACGGACCACTGCTCGATCGCCTCGCACGGTGACCCGGCACCTCATACTCGAGGATCTCCTCGCCATCGTCGACGAATTGGGGGTGGGACCGGTACGCGACATCGGACTGCTGGACGCGGCGGCGCACCGCCCTCGCTCGACCCTGTTCGGCGTTGACGCCTACCCCGATCTGGACACCAAGGCAGCCGCGCTACTCCACTCGCTCGTGCGGAACCACTGCCTCGCGGACGGGAACAAGCGCCTGTCCTGGGTGGCGGTGGTCGTGTTCTACGCGATCAATGACGTGAGCCTCGAAGCCCCCGAGGACCCGGCCTACGACCTCGTGATCGACGCGTCCACCGGAGCGATCGACGTCGGGGAGATCGCGCGCACTCTCGCGACATGGCGTACGCGGTAGAACCGGACGCCGCCCGTCCACGCCTGTCGAGTCAGCCCGACCTGGCGCGCCACGCACGGCGTGCGAAGACCCCCACCCCGACCAGGGCGGCAAGTACCACGGCTGCGATCAGCGGGCGCGCCATCTCCCGCGTCCGCTCCCCCGCCAGGGTCGTCTCGATGTCGGCGGGCGGCTCCCCGGTACCGAGCGCCTCCTCGACGGCGGCCCGCGGGTCGAGCCGTGTCCCGTCCTGCAGCGCGAACATCCCGCCCGAACACATGTCGGCGTTCCAGTCGCCGGGTCCGTCGACTCCGGCGACGGCTCGGTCGGACACCACGACGACCTGTTCGACGCCTTCGGCGAATCCCGTCCCACACGCGGCGCCGTCGCTCGGCGTGGAGACCACCGTCCGTGCTCCGATCTCACCGGCATAGACCCGCTCCACGGTGAACTCGAACGACACCGTCTCGTCCGTCTCGCGGACCGCCACCGGGGTGCCGACGAACACCCCGGGCATCCGGTGCAGTTGGTCCCGGACCCCCCCTTCGTCGTGAACAGATGGCAGCTGCACGCGGTGGCCGGCGGGGCGAGGGCCACCGCGGGGGCCGCCGAGACGGCCGACGGCAGAAGCACGACGGCACCTACCGCCCCGGTGCGCACCTCAGACCTCGCGCGCCATCGCCCGCCCGGCCTTGAGCCCCGAGAAGATGCAGCCGCCGAGGAACGTCCCCTCGAGCGCGTTGTAGCCGTGGACGCCGCCGCCACCGAAGCCGGCGACCTCGCCCGCCGCGTACAGGCCCGGGAACGGCTCGCCGCCGGGGCGCACGCACTGCGAGTCCAGCGTGGTCTCGATGCCACCCAGGGTCTTGCGGGTCATGAGGTGCACCTTGACGGCGATGAGCGGCCCGCCCGAACCGGCGGCCGAACCCTTCCCCGGCCCGGAGTCGGCGAGCAACTTGTGCGGCTTGGCCAGGCGAGTGAGCTTGTCGGTGAGCACCCGACGTGAGTTGTGGATGGCCTGCACCTGGGCGTCCTTGGCAAAGGCGTTGTCCATCTGGCCGTCCATCGACAGGACGAACTCGCGGACCTTCTCCACGTCCAGCTCAGGCTCACCCTCGCGGACGAGGCCGTTCATGCCCGCGACCAGCTCCTCGAGGGTGTCGGCCACCACCCAGTCCACGCCCTTCTCGGCGAACGCGCCGATCGACGGCGGCAGCCCCTTCTTGGCGCGGGAGACGAACTTCTTGAGCTCCTTGTCCGTCATCTCCGGGTTCTGCTCGGACCCGGACAGGACGAACTCCTTCTCGGCGATCGCCGAGTCGAGCACGAACCACGAATAGTCGTACCCGGTGGCGCGGATCGCCTTGATCGAGGCCGTGGTGTGGAAGCCGGGGAACAGCGGGACGGGGATCCGGTCGCCGTGGGCGTCGAGCCAGTACGTCGAGGGGCCGGGGATGATCCGGATGGCATGCGAGGGCCAGATGGGCGCGAAGTTGGCCACACCCTCGGTGTAGTGCCACATCCGGTCGCGGTTGATGAGGCTGGCGCCGGCCGCGCCGGAGATCTCCAGCATCCGGCCGTCCACGTGCTCGGGCACGCCCACGATGAGGTCCGTGGGGGCCTCGCCGAGCCGGTCGGTGGGCCAGTACCGCCGCACCAGGTCGGGGTTGCCGCCGATGCCGCCCGAGGAGACGAGCACGGCCCCGGCCCGGAACTCGAAGGTCCCGGTCTCCTCGCGCGGTGAGGCCACACCGCGGTCGAGGTCGCACGGCACGAGGGTGGCGCCCCGGACGCCCACGGCGCGACCGTCCTCGACCACGATCTCGTCCACCCGGTGCCGCACAGCGAAGCGCACCCGCCCCTCGGCGGCGGCCGCGCGCACGGGTTCCTCGAACACGCGCACCACCTCGGGTCCGGTCCCCCACGTCACGTGGAAACGCGGCACGGAGTTGCCGTGACCATCCACGTCCCCGCCGCCGCGCTCGGCCCAGCCGACGGTGGGGATGATCCGCAGGCCCAGCTCGTGCAGGTAGCGCCGCTTCTCCCCCGCCGCGAACTCGACGTAGGCGCGCGCCCACTGCCGGGGCAGCTCGTCCTCGGGGCGGTCGAAGTCCGCCGAGCCGAGCCAGTCCCGCCAAGCCAACTCCAGCGAGTCGTGGATGCCGATGCGGCGCTGCTCCGGGGTGTCGATCATGAACAGCCCGCCCAGGGACCAGTAGGCCTGGCCGCCGAGGTTCTTCTCGTTCTCCTGGTCCACCACCAGCACCTTCTTGCCGGCGCGGCTCGCCTCGTACGTGGCGACCAGCCCGGCGAGCCCGTGGCCCACCACGATGATGTCGGGCGCGAAGCCGGGCTCGGGTGCGGGCAGCGGACCGGCGTTCGCCGCGGTCGAGGCCGACGGCGGGGCGTACGGCGGGTACACGGGGTGGACGGGCCGGGCCTCGCCGGCGGTGCGCACGGAGTCGGTCATGGGTCCAGTGTGCCGTGGCCCCCCACCGCGGGGATCGAATACGGCCAGTCGCCGGGGTCGCCCTCCTCGCCGTCGACCCCGGCGGCCCGCAGCCCCGGCAGCGCGTCCACGCGGACGACGGGCCGGGGGTCCACCACGTCCCCCGTCCTCACCCGGCCAGCCCTCATGCCGCCACGGTACCGTCGCCTCCATGCGAATCCACCGACTCAACTGCGGGACCCTCCGGGCACCCGGCGGGCCGATCCCCTGCCGTGTCCTCCTGGTCGAGGCGCCCGGCGGGCTGGTCCTGGTGGACACCGGGCTCGGGCTGCACGACGTGGCCGACCCCGCCGGCCGCCTCGGCCCGCTCCGGCACCTCATCCGGCCCGCGCTGGACCCCGCCGAGACCGCCGTCCGGCGGATCGCGGCGCTGGGTCTGGACCCCGCGGACGTCCGCCACGTGGTGCTCACGCACCTGGACGCGGACCACGCCGGCGGACTCGCGGACGTGCCGCTGGCGTCGGTCCACGCCTCCGCGACGGCGCTGACGTGGGCGATCCGCACCCCACGCTGGCTGGAGCGGCGCCGCTACCGCCGGGCCCAGTGGGCGCACGGACCCCTGTTCACCGACCACGAGTTCGGGGCCGAACGCTGGGAGGGCTTCCGGGTGGTGCGGCTGGACCAGGTGGCACCGGGAATGCTGCTCGTCGAGCTCCCCGGCCACACGCGCGGGCACGCCGGTGTCCTGGTCCCCGGTGGTGACGACGGGCCCGACGTGCTCCACGCCGGCGACGCCTTCTACCACCGCGGACAACTCGACCCGGCCGTCGCCGTCCCGGCGCAGATCCCGGTCCAGGAGCGGCTGTTCGCCCTCGAGCCGTCGGCCGTCGCCCTCACGCACGCCCGGCTGTCGGCGCTCGCCGAGCGCCGCGGCGAGACGCTGGACATCGTGTGCGCACACGACCCGTCCGGCCCCGGCGGCACTGCCGACGCGGGAGGGCCCGCCGGGTGAGGATCCGCGAGACCGCCTGGACGCCGGCCGAGCACACCGAGCCGGACGTCGACCTCGCCGACCGCGTGCGCGCCCTCGCCGACCTGCTCCGCGGCCGACGCACGGTCGTCCTCACCGGCGCGGGGATCTCCACGCCGTCGGGCATCCCCGACTACCGCGGCCCGGACTCACCCGCCCGCACCCCGATGACCTACCAGCAGTTCGTGGGCGACCCCGGGTTCCGCCGCCACTACTGGGCGCGCAACCACCTGGGCTGGCGGCACATGGAAGCGGCCCGGCCCAACTACGCGCACGTGATGCTCGCCCGCTGGGAGCGACGCGGGCTGGTCACCGGCGTCATCACGCAGAACGTGGACCTGCTGCACCTCAAGGCCGGCAGCCGGACGGTGGTGGACCTGCACGGCACATACGCGGTGGTGGCGTGCCTGGACTGCGGAGCTCGTCAGAGCCGGTGGGCACTGCACGAGGAGCTCGAGCGGCTCAACCCCGGGTTCGCGGAGCGGGTGGCCTCGCGCGGCGCGATCGAGGTGGCGCCGGATGCCGACGCGGTGCTCGCCGACACGGCCGACTTCCGCCCGGCCGTGTGTCCGGCCTGCGGCGGGGTGCTCAAGCCGGACATCGTGTACTTCGGGGAGAACGTCCCCTCGGCCCGGGTCGCGGCCGCCAACGCGCTCGTCGATTCGGCGGACGTCCTCCTCGTCGTCGGATCCTCCCTCACCGTCCGCTCCGGCTACCGGTTCGCGCGGCGGGCGGCCACCACCGGCATCCCGGTCGCCGTGGTCAACCGGGGCCGCACCCGCGCGCACGACGAGGCGGCGCTCACCCTGGACGGCGACTGCGTCGAGGTCCTCGCCGCCTGCGACCGACTGCTCTGACCGCGCGGGGAGCAGGGTGGATACTGGGGCCATGCACTCACCGCTCACCCCGGACGGAGCGTGGCGCCGGCTGCTCGACGGCAACGCCCGCTACGTCACCGGCGACGCCCTACACGCACACCAGGATCACGACCGGCGGCTCGCGCTCGCGGACCGGCAGACCCCGTTCGCGCTAGTCCTGGGCTGCTCGGACTCGAGGGCGCCCGCCGAGGTGCTCTTCGACCAGGGCCTGGGCGACCTGTTCGTGGTGCGGACCGCCGGCCACATCCTCGACTCCGCCGTGCTCGGATCAGTGGAGTTCGGCGTCGACGTGCTGGAGATCCCGCTCGTGCTGGTGCTGGGCCACACGCGGTGCGGCGCGGTCAGGGCCACGCTCGAGTCGATCGACCGGCACCGCACTCCGGCGGGCTATCTGCGCGACGTGGTGGAGCGCGTGTCGCCGGCCGTCTTCGAGGCCCGACGAGACCCGGACGCCGGTCCGGACGAGGTCACCGCGGAGAACGTGCGCCACACGTGCCTGGGGCTCCGGGAGAAGTCGGCGGTCCTCACTCGCGCTGTGGAGATGGGCCGGACCGCGATAGTGGGCGCGGTCTACGACGTCGTCGAGGGGCACGTCACGCCCGTCGTGGCCGAGGGATCGGTGGAGCTCGGGCTCAGACCGTGACGAGGTCGTCGGCGTGCACGAGCGGGCGGCCCTGGCCGCCGGCCGCCGCGCCGGTCTCGCGCTCGCGCAGACGGCGCCGCACGTCCAGTGAGTCGTACTGGGCGATCCCCCGGGCCACCACCGCCCCGTCGGGATCGTGTAGCTCGATCACGTCGCCGAAGTGGAACTGGCCCTCGACGCCCGTGACGCCGGCGAGCAGGAGGGAGCGGCGCGATCCGGTGACCGCCCGGACGGCGCCCGCATCGAGCGCCACCGAGGCGCGGGCGTCGGCGGCGTGGCGCACCCAGAAGCGGCGGGCGGTCATCCGCTCGGGGCGGGCGGCGAACACGGTGCCGACGCACGGGTCGGCGGCCAGCGCCCCGGCGGCGAGCTCGGCGGCGGTGAGCAGGACGGGGATCCCGGCGTCGGACGCCAGCCGGGCGGCCGCGAGCTTGGAGGCCATGCCGCCGGTGCCGAGCGCGCCGCCGGCGCCGGCCACCACGCCGTCGAGGTCGTCGGGGCCGGCCACCATGGTCACCGGGGTGGCGTCGCCCTTGCGAGGATCGGAGTCATAGAGGGCGTCCACGTCGGAGAGCAGGACCAGCGCGTCGGCGCCGATGAGGTGGGCGACGAGCGCGGCCAGCCGGTCGTTGTCGCCGAACCGGATCTCGTTGGTCGCCACCGTGTCGTTCTCGTTGACGATCGGCACGGCGTGCAGCGTCCGCAGCCGGTCGAGGGTCCGCTGGGCGTTGGCCGCACTCTCCCGTCGGCCGATGTCGGCGGCGGTGAGCAGCACCTGGCCCACCACGCGGTCGTGCCGGGCGAACGAGTCGCCCCACGCGCGGGCGAGCTCGAGCTGACCCACGCTCGCCGCGGCCTGTTTGGCGGCCAGCGCCGTGGGCCGGCGCGACATCCCGAGCGGCGCCATGCCGGCGCCGATCGCGCCGGAGGAGACCACGAAGACGTCGGAGCCGGCCGCCATGCGGGCCTGGCACACGTCGGCGAGCGCGTCGAGCTCGGCGCGGCGGATCCCGCCGTCGAGGCTCGTGATGGCCGACGAGCCGATCTTCACCACGACGCGGCGCGCGCCGCCGATACGCTGCCGCAGGTCCCGCTCGACCGCCCCGGCCGACGAGTCGGCCCCGGAGGAGCCCCCGCTCACTCGAGGATCTCCTCGTCGGGGTCGATGAGGCCGCGGCGCACGCGCTTGCGGTACTTGCGCTCGGCGGCGCCCACGCGCTCGTCCGACTCGAGGCGGATGTCGGTGCCGCGGCCGGTGCGCATGAGGTCCACGCCGGCGGGCGTCTGCGGCTCCCAGTCGAAGGAGACGTCGCCGATGGTGACCGTGCAGCCCTCCTCGGCGCCCGCGGAGATGAGCGCCTCCTCGACGCCGAGCCGGGCCAGCCGGTCGGCGAGGAAGCCCACGGCCTCGTCGTTCTCGAAGTCGGTCTGGCGGATCCAGCGTTCGGGCTTGGTGCCGGTCACCACGTAGCCGCCGGGGGTGGCGGGGTCGCGGCGGATCTCGAAGTCACCGGCGTCGACCGCCTTGGGGCGGATGACGATCCGCTCGGGCGCCGCCACCGGATGCGCCTTGCGGTGCGCGGTGACCAGCTCGTAGAGGCCGTAGCGCAGCTCGTCGAGCCCCTTGTGGGCCACCGCGGAGATCGCGTAGACGGGCCAGCCCTTGTCGCGGAAGTGCTGGGTGACCATCTCGGCCATGTCGGCGGCGTCGGGCACGTCGATCTTGTTGAGCACCACTACGCGGGGCCGGTCGGCGAGGTCACCCAGGCCCGCGTCGGCGAGCTCGGGCTGGTAGGCGGCGAGCTCGGCCTCGAGCGCGTCGACGTCGGAGACCGGGTCGCGGTCGGCCTCGAGGGTGGCGCAGTCCACCACGTGGGCGAGCACGGCGCAGCGCTCGATGTGTCGCAGGAAGTCCAGGCCGAGGCCGCGGCCCTGGCTGGCGCCGGGGATGAGGCCGGGGACGTCGGCGATGGTGAACGTGTCGTCGCCCACCGACACCACACCCAGGTTGGGCTGGAGGGTGGTGAAGGGGTAGTCGGCGATCTTGGGCTTGGCCGCCGAGAGCACCGAGATGAGCGAGGACTTTCCCGCCGACGGGTAGCCCACGAGGCCGACGTCGGCCATGGACTTGAGCTCCAGCGTGACGTCCTTGACCTCGCCGGGCTCGCCGAGCAGCGCGAAGCCGGGTGCCTTGCGGGCGCGGGAGGCCAGGGCCGCGTTGCCGAGACCGCCCTTGCCGCCCTCGGCGGCGACGAAGCGGGTGCCGGGGCCGGTGAGGTCGGCGAGCAGCTCACCGCGCTCGTCGAGCACCACGGTGCCGGGCGGCACGGCCAGCACGAGGTCATCTCCCTGGGCGCCGTTGCGATTGCCGCCCATGCCGGGCTGGCCCTTGCCGGCCTTGGCGTGGGGCCGGAAGTGGAAGTCCAGCAGGGTGTGGACCTGGGGCTCGACGACGAGGACGACGTCGCCGCCCCGCCCGCCGTTACCGCCGTCGGGCCCGCCGAGCGGCTTGAACTTCTCCCGGTGCACCGAGGTGCAGCCGCGGCCGCCGTCTCCCGCCGCGAGGTGGAGGACAACGCGGTCGACGAATCTCGACATGGTGGGAGCTCCTCCTCCGGGACGTGGAACGGGATGTGGTGGCGAAAATGCTCTCGGGGGCCGGGTGTGGGATCCGTAGACCCCGCCCGGCCCCCGAGGGCGACTCGTGTCGGTGGTTGGTTACCGGGCTCAGGCCTCGGCGCCGACCGGCACGATGTTGACGGTCTTGCGGCCGCGCTTGGTGCCGAACTCGACCGCACCGGCCGAGAGGGCGAACAGCGTGTCGTCGCCGCCGCGGCCGACGCCCACGCCGGGGTGGAACTTGGTGCCGCGCTGGCGCACGAGGATCTCGCCGGCGTTGACCTCCTGGCCGCCGAAGCGCTTCACACCGAGGCGCTGGGCGTTGGAGTCGCGACCGTTACGGGTGCTGGACGCGCCCTTCTTGCTTGCCATGTCCGTGTCCCTCCTTCAGGGATGACGCCGCTGGCGCCGGGGTGGTGGCCGAGCCGGCCGGAGTGGTTACTTGATGCCGGTGATCTTGACGACCGTCAGCGGCTGACGGTGGCCCTGCCGCTTGTGGTAGCCGGTCTTGTTCTTGAACTTGTGGATCCGGATCTTGGGACCCTTGGTCTGCTCGACGATCTCGCCGGAGACGGTGACCTTGGCCAGGGCGTCGGCGGCGGACGTGACGGACGAGCCGTCGACCACGAGGATCGGGGACAGGGACACGGAGGTGCCGGCCTCGCCCTCGATCTTCTCGACCTTGACGAGGTCCCCTTCGGCGACCTTGTACTGCTTGCCGCCGGTCTTGACGATCGCGTACATGGAGGGCTTCCCCTTGCTTCTCGGGTGTGCGGGCGCCCTGCGGCACCCACACCTGGTGTGCGGTGTTCTCTTTTGCTCGCGGACTCGCGCCGGTCCGGTACTCGGGGCGCGACGTCCTGCGCGGCTGCCCATACGACGGCATAGGGCCGCGACGAGCGACTTGTCAAGGTTACGGCCCGGCGGCACGGTGGGTCAAACCGGCCGCCCCGCCGGGCCTCACCCCTCGTCTAGCCCGCGTCCTCCGGGGCGACCGTGGGCCGGGTGGCCCGGCGGCGGGCGGGACGCCTGCGGGGCTCCGCGACCACGGCCGTGGGGGCCTCGGCCAGTGTCGCGGCCTCGACCGCGACCGCCGCGACGGGCGCCGGGTCCTGCTGCGCCACCGCGTGCGGGGCTGCGGCCCCGGCCTCGCGGCGGGTCGAGCGACGGCGTGGGCGGCGGGCCGGAGCAGACCGCTCCGCGACCGGCGGCGTCTGCTCCGCGACCGGCGGCGTCTGCTCGGCGACCGGCGCCGCGGTGGCCGGCTCCTCGGCCTGCACGGCCTGCTCGGTCACGGTCTCGACGGCCTCCGCCGCCTCGGCCACGACGGCGGCCTCGTCCTGCGCGGGCTCGGCGTCGGCCGGGGCAGCCGTGACGTCCTCGGTCGAGGGGGTCACCGCGGCGTCTGCGGCCGGGGTGTCGGCCCCCTCCCCCGCCGTGCGTCGGGAGGAGCGACGACGGCGACGCGGACGACCCGTGCCCTCGTCCCGCTGCTCGTCCTTCTGCTCCGGACGGGCGGCCTCGTCGACCGCACCGGCCCCGGCGTCCGACTGCTCCCCCGACGCCGGGGCGGCGGTCTCCTCGGTCGTGGTGGCGGTGGCGGTGCTGACCTCGTCGTCGTCACCGTTGCGCTGCATGGCCAGCGCCGCCGGGTGCGCGGACGGTGCGGGGCCACCCTTGCGGAGCGCGGGCTGCGACTCGGACTGACCGCCCCCGGAGCTCCGGCCCCCGCGGCGCCGGCCGCGACGCGAGCCCGGCTCGTCGGCGTTGTGCGACTCGGTGTGGATCGGGTCGGCGTGCACGATGAGTCCGCGGCCCTGGCAGTGCTCGCACGGCGTGGAGAACGCCTCGACGAGCCCGGTGCCGAGCTTCTTTCGGGTGAGCTGGACCAGGCCGAGCGAGGTGACCTCGGAGACCTGGTGGCGGGTGCGGTCGCGGCCAAGGGCCTCGGTGAGGCGGCGCAGCACGAGGTCCCGGTTGGACTCCAGGACCATGTCGATGAAGTCGACGATCACCATGCCGCCCACGTCCCGCAGGCGGAGCTGGCGCACGATCTCCTCTGCGGCCTCGAGGTTGTTCTTGGTGACGGTCTCCTCGAGGTTGCCGCCCGAGCCGGTGTATTTTCCGGTGTTGACGTCGATGACGGTCATGGCCTCGGTGCGGTCGATCACCAGCGAGCCGCCCGACGGCAGCCAGACCTTACGGTCCAGTGCCTTGGCGAGCTGCTCGTCCACACGGTAGGTGCCAAAGACATCGACGTCGGGGGTCTCGTGGCGCTCGAGCCGCTCGACCATGTCCGGCGCCACCCGCGAGACGTAGTCGTGCACCGTGGTCCACGACGTCTCCCCCTGGATGACGAGCTTCGAGAAGTCCTCGTTGAACAGGTCGCGCACGACCTTGACCAGCAGGTCCGGCTCCTCGTAGAGCGCGATCGGCGAGCCGGAGCCCGAGGACGTGCGCTTCTGCGCGGCCTCGGAGATCTCGGCCCACTGGGCGGCCAGACGCTCGACGTCGCGGCCGATCTCCTCCTCGCTCACGCCCTCGGCGGCGGTGCGGATGATGACGCCCGAGCCCTCGGGGACGACGTCCTTGAGAATCGCCTTGAGGCGGCGCCGCTCGGTGTCGGGGAGCTTGCGGGAGATGCCGGTGGAGTTGCCGTCCGGCACGTAGACGAGGAAGCGGCCGGCCAGCGAGATCTGCGTGGACAGGCGGGCGCCCTTCTGGCCCACCGGGTCCTTGGTCACCTGCACGAGCACCATGTCGCCCGGCTTGAGCGCCTGCTCGATGCGGCGGGCCTTGCCGCCGAGTCCGGCGGCCTCCCAGTTGACCTCACCGGCGTAGAGGACGCCGTTGCGGCCGCGGCCGATGTCGACGAACGCGGCCTCCATGCTGGGCAGCACGTTCTGCACGCGGCCCAGGTAGACGTTGCCCACCATCGAGCGCGCGGACTCGGTGGTGACGAAGTGCTCCACGAGCACCTTGTCCTCGAGCACGCCGACCTGGGTCATGATCCCCTTGCCGTCGGCACGGTCCTTCTCGCGCACCACCATGACGCGGTCCACGGACTCGCGGCGGGCGAGGAACTCGGCCTCGGAGAGGATCGGCTGGCGGCGGCGCCCGGCCTCGCGGCCGTCACGCCGACGCTGGCGCTTGGCCTCGAGACGGGTGGAACCGGTGATGCCCTGCACCTCGTCGTCGGAGGACGTGGCCTGTCCCCCGCGCCCGGAGCGCCGGCGCGGCTCGCGCTCGTGGATCTCGGTGTGGGGCGGGTCGTCGTTCGCCCCCTGGGTGTCGTCGGAGCCCGAGCCGGAGCCGGAGCGACGACGACGCCGCCGGCGACGCCGCGACGAGGACCCGCCGCCGGAGGTGCCGTCGGAACCGTCCGGGGGGGAGTCGTCGCCGGAACCGTCCGTCGCCTCGTCGCCCGTCCGGTCGTCCGCGGAGGTGTCGTCGGCGGCGTCGCTCTTCGCCTCGGCGTCCCCGCGCTTCGCGGAGGGGGATTCGCCCGAGTCGCCGGCGTCGCCGGAGTCGGCGCCCGTCCCGGCGCCCTGCTCGTCGGCGGAGGACTCGCCCCGGCCCCGGCCGCGTCCGCGGCGACCGCGGCGCCGGCGACGGCCGCCGCCCTCGGGCTGGCCCCCGGAATCGGGGCCGCCGTCGTCGGCGGGGCCGCCGGACTGCGCGGACTCCGCGGAGTCGTCCGCCGCGGCGGCCTCGTCGCGTGCGGGCGCGTCCCGGCGGGGCGTGTCGGTCTCGGCGGGCACGGGCTGCGACTCGTCCGGCGAGAGGAACAGCGGCGAGAAGCTGGGGGTCTTGCTGGAGCGCCGGCGGCGGCCGCCGCCCTCGTCCGTGCCGACCTCGCCGGTGACGATCGCCTCCGGCAGCGGCTCGCGGGCGGGGGTCTTCTCCGCGGTTTTCTCGGCGGCGGACTTCCGGGCGGTCTTCTTGGCGGGCGCCTTCGCTGCGGGCGTGTCCGCGGTCTTCTCGGCCGTCTTCCCGGCGGCCTTCTTCGCCGGGGCCCTGCGGTCGGGCTTCGCGGCGGGCTCCGGGGCCGCGGCCGGCGCGGCGCCGTCGCCGGTGGTCTCGCCCCCGGCTTCGCCACGCGAGGAGAACCACGAGATCAGCGCGTCGCGGGTCACCGACGACTGGGCGCTCTTGATCTCCACGCCCACCGCCGACATGGCGGCGAGGAACTCCTTGCTCGTCATCCCCACGGCCTTGGCGGCGGCGTGGGCGCGCATCTTCTCGGGAAGCGCGGTGAGGTCGTCGATGGTCAGGGTCGGATCCGACACGGGTCTCCTCTGGCCGGACTCCGGGCGCGATCACGTCACCGGATCTCCGGTGACCCACGCCGCCGCACGGGGCCTGGCGTTTCTCTGGTCTGGGCTCCGCGCTGGCGGAGCGACGTCTTGTGGTCCACGTACCCGGTTGGATCCGGGCCGCGGGTGGCGGGCGCCCGATCCGGGGCGGACTGGTGGTCCACACGCCAGGAAGCGAGCTGTCCGCCATTCTCCCACACACGGGGCCGCGGCGTCGTGTCGCGGGCTCGCGAGTCCCGTTCCCGGACGCCCGGGCCCGCCCCGGAATGCGACGGCGCCCGCCGGTCCGGGTGGACTGGCGGGCGCCGGGTCGGTACGCGGGGAATCCGTGCGGGTCTACAGGTTCGGGAACCAGAGGGCGATCTCGCGAGCGGCCGACTCCTCGGAGTCCGAGCCGTGCACGAGGTTGAACTGGGTCTCCAGGCCGTAGTCGCCACGGATCGAGCCGGGCGCGGCCTTCTCGACCGGGTCGGTGCCGCCGGCGAGTTGGCGCCACGCGGCGATCGCGCGCGGGCCCTCGAGGACGCCCGCCACGACGGGGCCGGAGGTGATGAACTCGATCAGGTCGCCGTAGAACGGGCGTTCCTTGTGCTCCGCGTAGTGCTCGGCCGCGGTCTCCTGCGGCGTCTGCCGCAGGTCCATCGCCACGATCGTCAGGCCCTTGGCCTCGATGCGGGACAGGATCTGCCCGGTCAGGCCTCGCTGGACGCCGTCTGGCTTGATGAGGAAGAAGGTTCTCTCGGTCACGCCGGCCATGCTACAGAGCCCCCTGCCACCTATAGCCACACACGTGGCAAGCATCCGCGCGGGACATCTTCCGAGTGGCTCCGGGGGCGGGAGGTTCGCTCAGTCATGCTGGCTGGCCAGGAAGCCGCCGGCGATCCGGCGCGCGAGGTCGCGGCGCAGATAGAGGATGTACACCCACACGGCGACAAACATGAGGCCGCAGGCGCCCATCGACCAGTGCACGATCCAGCCCGGCAGCACGGCGAGTCCGGCCAGGACGAGGTTCATGGGGATCGCCCACCGGCGCCGCTGCAGGCCGCTGCCCACGAGCATCGCCACGGCGAGCAGGGAGACGAACCACACCTTCCACGGCTGGAAGTGGACGCCGTCGTCGACCCGCGCGATCACGGTGAGCACCAGGCCGATGACGATCGCCTCGAGGACGAGCGTGCCCGCCATGATCCCGCGTAGGCCCTTCCACGGGTCCACCGACGGGGCGTGTCCCTCCCCGCGCGGGCTGGTCCGACCGGACTGGGCGTTGCTCACTGGGCGTCCTTTCCGAACAGGTCACGGGCGGCGCCGGCGGTCACCACGGAGCCGGTCACCAGCACCCCCACGCCCGAGACGTCGTCGTCGGCGGTCGGGTCCGGCACCCCCACCAGGTCGAGCGCGGCGCTCACCGCGTCGGGCAGCGCGTCCACCACGTGGACCCGCTGGGCGGTGAACCGCTCCTCGGCGATCCGGGCCAGGTCGTCGAGGTCCATGGCGCGCGGGCTGGCGGCTCGGGTCACCACGACGTCCTCGACCACCGGCTCGAGGGCGGCGAGGAAGGCGTCGGCGTCTTTGCCGTCGAGCATCGCCACCACGGCGACGAGACGTTTGAAGTCGAACTCGGAGGTCACGGCCTCGGCGAGGGCCCGTCCGCCGTGCCCGTTGTGGGCGGCGTCGACGAGCACGGTCGGGCTCGAGCTCAGGCGCTCGAGGCGGCCGGGGCTGTCCACGGCGGCAAAGCCCGCGCGGACACGTTCCGGGTCTAGCGCGCGGTCCGGGCCGGCGCCGAAGTAGGCCTCCACGGCAGCGAGCGCGGTGGCGGCGTTCTCCGCCTGGTGCGCGCCGAACAGCGGCAGGAAGACATCCGGGTACTCGCCGCCGAGCCCGCGCAACGTGATTTGCTGTCCGCCCACGGCGAGTCGGCGGTCCACCACGTCGAACTCCGACCCCAGGCGCGCGACCACCGCGCCCACCTCGACGGCGCGGCGCAGCAGCACCTCCATGGCCTCGGGCTCCTGGCGTCCGATCACGGCGACCGGGTCCCGCGGCAGCAGGTCGTCCTCCGGCCCGGGTTGGATGATCCCGGCCTTCTCGCCCGCGATCTCCGCCAGGTCGGCGCCCAGGTAGTCGGTGTGGTCCAGGCCCACGGGGGTGACGACGGCGACGGCCGGGCGCACCACGTTGGTCGCGTCCCACGTGCCGCCCATACCCGTCTCCACGACGGCCACGTCGACGGGGGCGTCGGCAAACGCGGCGAAGGCCATGCCGGTGAGCACCTCGAAGTAGCTCATGCGCGGCCCGCCCGCGGCCTCGGAGCGCTCGTCCACGAGCTCGAGGTAGGGCCGGATCTCGTGGTAGGTGTCAGCGAACAGCCGCGGGGTGATCGGCTCGCCGTCCAGGGCGATGCGCTCGGTGACGGACTGCAGGTGCGGGCTCGTCGTACGGCCGGTGCGCTGGTGCAGGGCCCGCAGCAGGGCGTCGATCATCCGCGTCACCGACGTCTTGCCGTTGGTGCCGGCCACGTGCACCACCGGGTAGGCGTGCTGCGGGTCACCGAGCACGCCCATGAGTTCGGTGATCCGATCCAGGCTCGGCTCGAGCTTGGTCTCGGGCCAGCGGGTGGCCAGCTCGGCCTCCACCGCGGCGAGGTCCGCGGTGTCGGCCTGCCACTCGGGGCTGCCCACCTCGGGGACGGGGCGCGGCGGGAGGTGGTCGTCGGCGTCCGGGTCGGCGGCCTCCTCGTCGCCGGGGATCGGCCCGCCGAGCGGCAACGCGACCAGCCCATCCTCGCCGAGGAGCTCGGCCACGTCCTCCTCGGTGGGGGTGTCCCAGCCCTCCTCCGGGTCATGCGGCCCCGGGCGCGGTCGACGGCTCATGCCGGCGGCATCCCCTCGAGCCGCGCGGTGATCCGTGCGACCTCGGCCTCGGCCACGTCCCGGCGGCCGCGGATCTTGTCCACCACGTGCTCGGGCGCCTTGCCGAGGAACGCCTCGTTGCCCAGCTTGGCGCTCGTCTGCTCGAGCTCTTTGCGCGCGGCGGCGAGGTCCTTCTCCAGACGCCGGCGCTCGGCCGCGAGGTCGATCGTCCCGGAGGTGTCGATCTCCACCGTGACCGTGGCGCGGCTCAGCCGGACCTCGAGCGAGGCGGTCGCGACGAAGTCATCGGCGGCGGGGGTGAGCCGCGCGAGCGAGGCCACCTGGTCCAGCAGGTCGGCCGGCAGGTCCGCAGCGTCGGCGCCCATGATCCGCGCCGGGACCCGCTGGCCGGGCTTGAGTCCCTGGTCGGAGCGGAAGCGGCGGATCTCCGTGACGAGGTGCTGGGTGTCGCCCACCCGGCGCACCGATTCGTCGGCGCCCGCGGACGGGGCCACGTCGGAGGGCCAGTCCGCGATCACCACCGACTCGCGCCCGGTCAGGGCCGTCCACAGGGTCTCGGTGACGAACGGGATCACCGGGTGCAGCAGCCGCAGCAGGACGTCGAGGACGTGGCCCAGCACGAGCCGCGTGTGCTCGGCCCGCTCGGAGCCGCGCGCCTCGTCGTCACCACCAAACTGAACCTTGGCCAGTTCCAGGTACCAGTCGCAGACCTCGTCCCACGCGAAGTGGTACAGCGCCTCGCACGCCTTGGAGAACTCGTAGCGGTCGAGCTGCGCGTCCACCTCCTCGCGGACCCGCCCCAGGCGGTGCAGGATCCAGCGGTCGGCGTCGGTGAGCTGCTCGGCCGGCGGCAGCTCCCCCACCCGCGCGCCGTTCATCAGCGCGAAGCGGGTGGCGTTGAACAGCTTGGTGGCGAAGTTGCGGGAGGCCTGCGCGGCGTCGTCGCCCACCGACAGGTCGCCACCCGGGTTGGCGCCGCGGGCCAGCGTGAACCGCAGGGCGTCGGCACCGAAGCGCTCCACCCAGTCCAGCGGGTCGATGCCGTTGCCCTTGGACTTGGACATCTTCTGCCCGTGTTCGTCGCGCACCAGGCCGTGGAGGAAGACGTCGGTGAAGGGCACCGGCCCTGGCGCGGCTGTGTCTCCGGTGAGGGTCCGGCCCACGAAGGTCCCGAACATCATCATGCGCGCCACCCAGAAGAACAGGATGTCGTAGCCCGTGACCAGCACGGACGTCGGGTAGAAGCGCTCGATATCGGCCGTGCGGTCCGGCCAACCCATCGTGGAGAACGGCCACAGACCCGAGGAGAACCACGTGTCGAGCACGTCTGTCTCCTGGGTGTACCCGGCGGGCGGCTCGTCATCGGGTCCTACGCACACGACCTCGCCGTCCGGCCCGTACCAGATCGGAATCCGGTGCCCCCACCAGAGCTGGCGGGAGATGCACCAGTCGTGCATGTCGTCCACCCAGTCGAACCAACGCGGCTCCTGGCTCTTCGGGTGGATCACGGTGTCGCCGCCACGGACCGCGTCGCCGGCCATGCGCGCCAGGTCCTCGACCTTGACCCACCACTGCAGCGACAGGCGCGGCTCGATCGGCTCGCCCGAGCGCTCAGAGTGGCCGACCGAGTGCACGTAGGGGCGCTTCTCGGCGACGATACGGCCCTGCTGCGCCAGCGCCTCACGCACGGCCTTCCGCGCTTCGAAGCGGTCCATGCCGTCGAAGCGCGTCCCCGTGCCCTCGATGTGGCCGGTCGCGTCCATGATCGACGGCATCTCGAGGCCGTGGCGACGGCCGATCTCGAAGTCGTTGGGATCGTGCGCCGGCGTGACCTTGACCGCGCCCGTACCGAACTCGGGGTCCACGTGCTCGTCGGCCACCACCCGCATCGTCCAGCCCTCGCGGAACGGGTGCGGAAGCTCGGTGCCCACCAGGTGGGTGTACCGCTCGTCCTCCGGGTGCACCGCGATCGCCGTGTCGCCGAGCATCGTCTCCAGCCGGGTGGTGGCCACCACGAGGTGCGGCTCAGCGTCGTCCATCGAGCCGTAGCGGAAGCTCACGAGTTCACCCTCGACGTCCGCGTACTTGACCTCGATGTCCGAGATCGCCGTCTGCAGCACCGGCGACCAGTTGACCAACCGCTCCGCGCGGTAGATCAGGCCCGCGTCGTAGAGTTCCTTGAAGATGGTCTGCACCGCGCGGCTCAGGCCCTCGTCCAAGGTGAACCGCTCGCGCGACCAGTCCACGCCGTCGCCGAGTCGGCGCATCTGCTCGCCGATCGTGCCGCCCGACTCGGCCTTCCACTCCCAGACCTTCTCCACGAATGCCTCGCGGCCGATCTCGTGGCGGTCGATCCCCTGCTCGCGCAGTTGCCTGTCCACGAGCGTCTGCGTGGCGATGCCGGCGTGGTCCATGCCCGGCAGCCACAGCACCTCGAAGCCCTGCATCCGCTTGCGGCGGCTCAGGACGTCCATGAGCGTGTGGTCCAGCGCGTGGCCCATGTGCAGGCTGCCCGTGACGTTGGGGGGCGGCAGGACGATCGAGTACGGCGGCTTGTCGCTGGTCGCGTCGGCCTCGAAGTAGCCCGCGTCCACCCAGCGCTGATACAGCTCCGCCTCTACCTCGCCGGGATTCCACGAGGCGGGCAGGGAGTCCGCACGAGAGGTACCGGGGCCGGGAGTCGCTGGAGTCGTCACCAGGCCATCCTAGGCAATGCCGCGGGGAGGCCTCAGACCAGCCCGAGCCCCTGCACGGCGTCGCGCTCCTCGACGAGCTCGGCGACCGAGGCGTCGATCCGCGCGCGCTGGAAGTCCGAGATCTCCAGGCCCTCGACGACCTCCCACTCGGCGCCGCGGCTGCGGCACGGCAGGCCGGTGACCACGCCCTCGACCGTCCCGTACTGCCCGCCGGACGGCAGGGCGACGGTGGTCCACGAGTCGCCGGGCGTGCCCTGCACCCAGTCGCGCATGTGGTCGATCGACGCGCCCGCGGCCGACGCCGCGGAGGAGGAGCCGCGCACCGCGATGATCTCCGCGCCGCGCTTGGCGACCTTGGGGATGAAGGTGTCGGTGAGCCACGTCTCGCCGATCCCGGCGGTGACGGGCTCGCCCCGGCGGGTGAGGTAGGAGACGTCGGGGAACTGCGTGGCCGAGTGGTTGCCCCAGACGACGGCGCCGTCGAGCTCGCCGACCGGCGCGCCGAGGCGGGTGGCCAGCTGGCTCAGCGCCCGGTTGTGGTCCAGGCGCATGAGTGCGGTGAACCGGCCCGCCGGGACGTCGGGCGCGTGGCGGTGCGCGATGTAGGCGTTGGTGTTGGCGGGATTGCCCACGACGAGGACGCGCACGTCCTCGGCCGCGTGGTCGTTGATCGCCTTGCCCTGGTCGCGGAAGATCGCGCCGTTGGCGGTGAGCAGGTCCGCGCGCTCCATGCCCTTGCCGCGCGGCTTGGCGCCCACGAGGAAGGCCGCGTTGGCGCCCTCGAAGCCGGCGTTCGGCTCGTCCGTGATGTCGATCGACGCGAGCGTGGAGAACGCGCAGTCGTCGAGTTCCATGGCCACGCCCTCCGCCGCGCCGACCGCGGACGGGATCTCGAGCAGGCGCAGGCGGATCGGGGTGTCCGCGCCGTAGACCTCGCCCGCGGCGAGCCGGAACAGCAGCGAGTACGCGATCTGGCCGGCGGCGCCGGTGACGGTGACGGTGACCGGGGCGGTCGAGGTCATGTGTGGGGGCCTTCCTCATACGACGACGGGGTCGGCCCCCACCCTAGTGAGGGACGACCCCGTCGCGCGGGCCCGCGGAGCACCGGCCACCCCCTGTTCACCTGGGGAGCGGGGCGGTCAGTCGGCGTGGACCTCGGCGCCGGTCTTGGCGCGGACCTCCTCGAGCGTCACGTCCGGGGCGAGCTCGACCAGGCGGAAGCCCTCGTCGGTGACGTCGAGGACGCACAGGTCGGTGACGATCCGCTGGACGCAGGCCTTGCCGGTGTACGGCAGCGTGTTCTCCTGCAGGAGCTTGAGCTCACCCTTGCGGGTGACGTGGTCCATCATCACGATGACGCGGCCGGCGCCGTGGACGAGGTCCATCGCGCCGCCCATGCCCTTGACCATGGCGCCCGGGATCATCCAGTTGCTCAGGTCGCCGTGCTGCGAGACCTGCATGGCGCCGAGCACAGCCACGTCGACGTGGCCGCCGCGGATCATGGCGAACGACTCCGACGAGGAGAAGAACGCCGCCCCCGCCGCCGCGGTGATGGTCTCCTTGCCGGCGTTGATCATCTCGGGGTCGAGTTGCTCGCGCGTCGGGTACGGGCCCACGCCGAGTATGCCGTTCTCCGAGTGCAGCGTCACCTCGACGCCGGCCGGGACGTGGTCCGGGATGAGGGTCGGCATGCCGATGCCGAGGTTGACGTACTGGCCGTCGGTGAAGTCGGCGGCGATGCGGGCCGCCATCTGCTCGTGGGTCCAACTCATGACCGCTCCTCCCCGGTGGTGCTCAGCTTCTCGATCTCGACGCCGGTCTCCTGGCGGCAGACCTCGACGATGCGTTGGACGAAGATGCCGGGGACGTGCACGTCCGCCGGGTCGATCCCACCCGGCTCGACGACCTGTTCGGCCTGGACGATCGTGATGCGCCCGGCCATGGCCACGTCGGGGTTGAAGTTCCGGGCCGTGCCGCGGAACTGAAGGTTGCCGGCGGTGTCCGCCTTGTGGGCGTGGACCAGGGCGAAGTCGGTGACGATCGAGCGTTCGAGGACGTACTGCTCGCCGTCGAACACCCGGACCTCCTTGGGCTCGGAGGCCTTGGCGACGCCACCCTCGCCGTCATACCGGAGCGGCAGGCCCCCCTCGGCGACCATCGTGCCGACGCCGGCCGGCGTATAGAAGGCGGGGATGCCGGCGCCGCCGGCGCGCATGCGCTCGGCGAGCGTGCCCTGTGGGGTGAGTTCCACCTCGAGCTCGCCGGAGAGGTACTGGCGGGCGAACTCCTTGTTGGCGCCCACGTAGGAGGCGGTGGTCCGCGTGATGCGGTGCGCCTCGAGCAGCTTGCCGAGGCCGAAGCCGTCTGTGCCGCAGTTGTTGCTCACGGTGCTCAAGTCCGTGGCGCCCTGCACGAGGAGGGCGTCGATGAGGACGGCGGGGATGCCGACCAGACCGAACCCGCCCACGGCCAGGGACGCGCCGTCCGGGATGTCCGCGACTGCCTCGGCGGCCGAGGAATAGATCTTGTTGGTCATGTCACATACGATAGCGTGTGTTCGCATCTTGTACAACTGTTCGCCTTTCGCACCAGCGCGGCGTATCGTGGAACACATGAGGGCCCGGATCGAGCCCGCCCGGGCTCCCGGGCACGGTTTCGAACCACCCACGAACGCCGATCGAGGAAAGGACGAGTCAATGCCCGCCACCCTGTCCCACGCGGTAAGCGGACCCCGCTCCGCGGACACCCCCGTCGTGGTCCTGCTCGGATCGCTCGGTTCCGACCGCTCCATGTGGGACGCGCAAGTCCGCGACCTGGCGGGTGACCACACCGTGGTGGCGATCGACCACCGCGGCCATGGTGGCTCGGAGGTCGTCCCCGGGCCGTGCACCATTGCCGATCTCGCCGGCGACGTCACTGCCCTCCTCGACTCGCTCTCAATTGACCGATTCCACGTCGTCGGCCTCTCCCTGGGCGGCGCGGTGGCACAGTGGCTCGCCGTCCACGAGGCCCCGCGGGTGCGGTCGACGGCCCTGCTGTGCACGGCGGCCAGGTTCGGCGAGCCGGCAGGATGGGTCGAGCGGGCCACCGCGGTTCGCGAGGGCGGCACCGCCGCTGTGGCCGACGCCGTCATCGCCCGGTGGATCACATCCGCGCGCGCGCAGGCCGACCCCGAACTGGTGACCCGTCTGCGCGAGATGGTCCTCGCCACCCCGGCCGAGGGGTACGCGGCAGCCTGCGACGCCCTGTCCGGCTGGGACAACCGCGCCGATCTCGGCCGCATCACGTGCCCCACCCTCGTCCTCGCCGGTGACGAGGACCCCTCGACCCCGCCCGAGGTGCTCGAGGAGATCGCCGACGGCGTGCCGGGCTCGGAGTTCGTCACCCTCTCCCCCGCCGCGCACGTCCCCACCGTCGAGATCCCCGAGCGCGTCACCGAGCAGCTGCGAGCCCATCTGACCGCCGCCGGACAGAAGGAGTCGGAGTGACAGGCGACGACGGCGTGAGCACCTCCGCGGAAGCCACCGTCGAATCCGACCGCTCTGCCTCCCCCGACTTCGTCCAGTCCCTCGCCCGCGGGCTGTCGGTGATCCGCGCGTTCGACGCCCGCCGGCCCCGACAGAGCCTCAGTGACGTCGCGCGCAACACCGGGCTGACCCGGGCGACCGCCCGCCGATTCCTGCACACGCTCGTCGAGCTGGGTTACGTCGACACCGCCGATTCCGTCTTCTGGTTGACCCCCCGGGTTCTCGACCTCGGCTACAGCTACCTGTCCGCCCTCCCCCTGACCGACCTCGCCCAGCCGCATCTGGAGAAGCTCAGTTCCCGTCTGGGCGAGTCGTCGTCGGTCGCGGTGCTCGACGGCGCCGACATCGTCTACGTCGGTCGCGTTCAGGTCCGCCGCATCATGACCATCGGCATCACCATCGGGACCCGGTTCCCCGCGTACGCGACGTCGATGGGGCGGGTTCTGCTCGCCGCCCTTCCCGCCGACGATCTCGACGCCTACCTCGACGCGACGGATCTGCGGGCACTGACCCCCCACGGGCTCGCCGACCAGGGTGCGCTGCGCGCCGAACTGTCGCGGGTGGCCGAACAGGGCTGGTGCGTGGTCGACCAGGAGCTCGAACCCGGCCTCCGATCGGTCGCGGCGCCGGTCCACGACCGCAGCGGCGCGGTCCGGGCCGCGCTCAACGTTTCCACTCATGCCGCCAGATACTCACCCGAGCAACTCCACGAGGAGCTCATACCCGAGCTGCTGGCCACGGCGCGCGCGCTGTCGGCCGATCTCGCCATCGTCAACCGCTGACCCCGTGCCGAGGAGCACCCATGCGTGATGTCGTCATCTGCCAACCCCTACGCACCCCCGTCGGACGATTCGGAGGGGTGTTCCGCGACCTCGACGCGAACACCCTCGCGACCGGTCTGCTCACCGCTCTCATCGAGCGCACCGGCCTGACCGGCGCCGACGTCGACGACGTCATCCTGGGCCAGGGGTCACCGAGCGGCGAGGGGCCGGCGATCGGGCGCATCGCCGCGCTCGACTCCCCGCTGGGGATCGACGTGCCGGGCATGCAGCTCGACCGTCGCTGCGGTTCCGGCCTCCAGGCGATCATCACGGGCGCGCTCCAGGTGGCCTCCGGCGGCATGGATCTCGTGGTGGCAGGTGGCGTGGAGTCCATGAGCCAGGTGGAGTTCTACGCCAGCCCGTCCCCGCGGTGGGGGATCAAGGGCGACGGCATTTCGCTGGTCGATCGCCTGGGCCGGGCCCGCACGACCGTCGGCGGGCTGTCCCACGTCATCGACGGCGGGATGATCGAGACCGCCGAGAACCTCCGGCGCGAGTACGGGATCGGCCGCGAGGAGCAGGACCGTCTGGCCGTCCAGTCACACCAACGGGCGGTCGCCGCACAGCGTTCCGGCGCGTTCGGCGAGGAGATCGTCCCGGTCACCATCCCGCAGCGCAAGGGTGACGACCTGGTCGTAGACACCGACGAGCACCCGCGTGCGGACTCCAGCGTGGAGGCGCTTGCTGAGCTGCGCCCGATCATGGGACGTGCGGACTCCGGGGCCACCGTCACCGCCGGCAACGCCTCCGGTCAGAACGACGGCGCCGCGATGTGCGTGGTGACCACCGCCGACAGGGCGGCAACTCTCAGCCTGACCCCGATCGTGCGTCTGGCCTCCTGGGCCGTCGCGGGCGTCGCCCCGGAGACCATGGGCATCGGTCCGGTCCCAGCGACCGCCAAGGCACTCGACCGGCTGGGTCTCACGCTGGCCGACATGGACGTCATCGAACTCAACGAGGCGTTCGCCGCGCAGGCTCTGGCCGTTATGCGTGAATGGGACATCGATCCGGCTTCCGAGCACCTCAACCCGCACGGTTCCGGCATCTCTCTCGGCCATCCCGTCGGCGCGACCGGTGCCCGGATGCTCGCGACCCTCTCCCGCGAGATGGTCCACCGGGACGCGCAGTGGGGCCTGGAGACCATGTGCATCGGCGGTGGCCAGGGCCTGGCGGCGGTATTCGAGCGCGTCTGATCCACCGAATGCACAGCATCCGCCCCCACCGATTGCACAACACCAGCCCGGAGACCACTCGGATGATGCCCGGCTGAGGTTGTGCGCTCGGGCACGGGCCGGCACGTACCGACGCCACAGCCACTGGCGCCGACGCCACGGCCGCGCACCCTCGACGGGTACGCGGCCGTGGCGGTTGCGGGGGCGGATGCCCGGCGTGTCAGTCCTCGATGCGCGAGGGGTGCCGCGTCAGCGCCATGACCTCGATGTCCATGTACGGGAACAGCGGCAGCCCCTGGAGGAGCTCGTGCAGCTCGTCGGCGGACTCCACGTCGAAGATCGAGATGTTGGAGTACTGGCCAACGATGCGCCAGAGCTCGCGCCACGTGCCGGAACGCTGCAGCTCCTGGCTGTAGGCCTTCTCGCGGGCGACGGTCTCGGCGCGCACCTCGGGGTCGAGGTCGTGGGGGATCTTGACGTCCATGCGGACGTGGAACAGGGCCATGACGGGCCTCCTTCTCTACGGGTGTGGTGGGCGGGCCCCGACGGAGCCCCGCCCGGGACCAGCGCGGCCCCGGGCCGCGGACTCAGTGGCGGGTGAACTTCTCGACGGCGTCGTGGTCGATCTCCACGCCCAGGCCCGGGCCCTCGGGCAGATGGACCCGACCGGCCTCGTAGCGGATGGGCGTGGTCACGTACGTCTCGGCCAGCAGCAGCGGACCGAAGAGCTCGGACCCGTAGGTGAAGCCGGGCTCGGCGCACGCCAGGTGCAGCGAGGCGACCGTGCCGATCGGGCCCTCGAGCGACGTGGCGGCGTGGCAGGCGACGCCGGCCGCGCGCGCGATGGCGACGGTCTCCTTGCCGCGCGTGAGGCCGCCGAGCTTGGTGGTCTTGACCGCGATGACGCCGGCGGCGTCGCGGCGCACCACCTCGAGGGCATCGTGCGGGGACTGGACGGACTCGTCGGCCATGAACTGCACCGGCAAGGTGCGGTTCAGCTCGGCGAGCACCTCGATCTGCTCGGTGGGCGTCGGCTGCTCGATGAGTTCGATGCCGGCGTCGACCAGGGCCGGGAGGTGCAGGTTGGCGGTGAGGCGGTCCCAGCGGGCGTTGATGTCCACGCGCAGGCCGGCGCGGCCGTCGAGGCGCTCGGCGAGCGCGGCGATGCGGGCCACGTCCTCGGCCGGGTCGAGCGCGCCCATCTTGAGCTTGAACGTGCGGTGCCGGTCGGCGGCGAGCAGCTCGTCGATCTCGGCGACCATCTCCTCGAGTGGCATGGCGCCCAGGGCCCAGGTGCACTCGATGGAGTCGCGGACGGCGCCGCCGAGCAGCGAGCGCACCGGCACGTCGAGGGAGCGGGCCCACGCGTCGAACATGGCGATCTCGAGCGCCGCCTTGGCGAAGCGGCCGCGGGCCACCACGCCCTCCATCACCTCGAGGACGGCTGGGATCTCGTCGACCCGGCGGCCGACGGCGACGGGGGCGAGGTACTTCTCCACAAGTACCTGCATGGTCTCGGCCGACTCGCCGCCCCACCAGGGTCCGCCCGGCGTCACGCCCTCGCCGTAGCCGACGACCCCGGCCTCGGTGGTCACGGAGACGAGCAGGATCGCCTGGGCGGTGGCGGTTGTCGTGGCGAACTTGTGAGGCCGGATGAGCGGCACGTCGAGGATCCGCGTCTCCACGGAACGGATGGTCAGGTCAGACATGGGGGTTCCTTTGCTGGGTCGGCCGGTCAACCGCCGAGGCCCCGGTCGCTCGTGGCGACCGGGGCTGACGGAGTGGTAATGCGTGGGTCGGGGCCGGTCAGGCCACGAACCGCTTGTCCGAGACGGGGTCCAGCACGAAGTCGTACTCGACCTCGTCGATCCCATCGGCATTGGGCTGCGGGTTCAGGATCAGCTCGGGCTTGACCGCACCGGCCACGTCGTCCTCGACCCACTGGCCACCCTGGAAGTACAGCTGGGTGGTGATGAGGCGCTTGCCCGGCGCGGTCACCTTGAGGTGCAGGTGCGCGGGACGCCACGGGTGACCACCGTAGCTGGCGATGAACTCACCGGTCGGGCCGTCGTGCGGGATCTGGTAAGGCGCAGGCTGGACCGTGGTGATGTGGAAGTGCCCCTCGGCGTCGGTGCTGAAGGTCGCACGCAGGTTCCACGTCGGGATGCCGAGTCCGTCGTCGAACTGCGAGTAGTAGCCATCAGAGTCGGCGTGCCACAGCTCGACGGTGGCGCCCTCGATGCCGGAGCCGTCGAGGTCGCGGACCTGGCCGCGGAAGATGAACTTGGTCCCCTTCTCGTCCTCACGCATCGGCATGACGCCCTCGGAGCCCAGGTTCGGGGCGTGCGGCACGTAGTACGGCCCTTCAATGGAGCCCTTGGTTCCCTGGAAAATCCGGCTGTTGGAGTCCTCGATGAAGTGCTCCAGGAAGACGTCCAGCCACAGCGGCCACTCGCCGCCTTCGCCGACCTCGATGAGCCACTGCTTGAGGACGCGGTACTCGTCGTAGGTGACTTCGTGCTCGTAGATGACCTCGGACAGCTTGGTCAGGACGTCCTTGTAGATCGCGGCCGCACGCTCCTCGGAGGTGTCGGAGGTGAAGCGGTTGCCCTTGAACTTGTCGGTGGCGGCGCTTCCGGAGCCGGCGGCGCTCGGAACTGCGGTGCTGGTCATGACGCTCCTTGAGTGGTGTCGGGTGAGGTACGGATCGGACCGGCTGGCCCGGTCGATAGCCCCACTGTGCGCCCAAAGTGATGTGTCGTCAATCACCAGCCTCAACATCTATAGAGGACAACTCGTGCACTCTCCGCACGGATTATTCACAAACCCGCAGGTCGGCGGCCTGGGCCCCGGTTCGCGTTCGCAGTGCGAACGCCTGGCACCTAGGTATGACTAGGAGGTGCCCTAGTGTGATTGAACGCACATCCTGCCACCGTGGAGTCACACCGGAAAGCGGCCGCATGGCAGCCGGAACCGACCCACGTTAGGAGCCCTCGATGTCAGATCGACTCGACCATGTCCAGGCCACTCTCGAGACCGCTCTCGAGGACCGGCCCGAGGACGGCATCATCCGCGCCAACCGTCGCATCTTCACCGATGAGGAGATCTTCGAACTCGAGATGAAGCACATCTTCGAGGGCAACTGGGTCTACCTCGCCCACGAGAGTCAGATCCCCGAGGTGGGTGACTACTTCACCACCGACATCGGCCGCCAGCCCGTCGTGATCACCCGCGGCAAGGACGGGAAGCTCAACTGCCTCATCAACGCCTGCTCGCACCGGGGCGCGATGCTCTGCCGCCGCAAGACGGACAACCGCACCACCCTCACCTGCCCGTTCCACGGCTGGACGTTCTCCAACTCGGGTGAGCTCCTCAAGGTCAAGGATCCCCGTGACGCCGGCTACCCCGAGCAGTTCAACACCGGCGGCTCCCACGACCTGCGTCGCGTGGCCCGCTTCGAGAGCTACCGCGGCTTCCTGTTCGGCAGCCTCAACCCGGACGTACTGCCGCTCGAGGAGCACCTCGGGGACAGCACGGTCATCATCGACATGCTGGTCGACCAGTCCCCCCAGGGTCTCGAGGTGTTGCGCGGGTCGTCGACCTACACCTACGACGGCAACTGGAAGCTGCAGGCCGAAAATGGTGCCGACGGTTACCACGTCTCGGCCACCCACTGGAACTACGCAGCGACCACCGCCCGTCGTGGTTCGGGTGAGTCCAAGAACGAGACCAAGGCCATGGACGCTGGCACCTGGGGCAAACAGGGTGGCGGCTACTGGTCGTTCGAGCACGGCCATCTCCTGCTGTGGATGTGGTGGGGCAACCCCGAGGACCGTCCGCTATGGGACCGCCGGCAGGAGCTCGCGGACCAGATCGGCGAGAAGAAGGCCGAGTTCATGGTGGGCGCCTCTCGCAACCTGTGCCTGTACCCGAACGTCTACCTGATGGATCAGTTCTCCAGCCAGATTCGGCACTTCAAGCCCATCTCGGTCGACAAGACCGAGGTGACGATCTACTGCATCGCGCCCAAGGGCGAGAGCGCCGAGGCCCGAGCCGCCCGCATCCGCCAGTACGAGGACTTCTTCAACGCCACCGGCATGGCCACCCCGGACGATCTGGAGGAGTTCCGCTCCTGCCAGAAGACCTACCTCGCCGACGCCGCGCCGTGGAACGACATGACCCGCGGCAGCACCCACCAGGTCACCGGCCCGGACGAGACGGCCCGCGGCCTGGGTATGGAGAACGTGCTGTCCTCCGGCGCCAAGACCGAGGACGAGGGCCTGTACCCGATCCAGCACGCCTACTGGGTCGAGACCATGCAGCGGGCACTCGAGGCCGAGAAGGCCGCGTGCGAGGCCGAGGAGCCGGGGGCGGGCGCTCCCGGTCGTGCGCCGCAGCACGCGACGGTCTCCGCCGACGCCTGAGCCGACCGCACCCACGCCCGAACGACTCCTACGCCCCACGAAAGGCATGACCATGTCCGCACCCGCCGCGGCGTCGATCTCCATCGATGAGATCTCCGCCTTCCTGTTCCGCGAGGCACGCCTGCTCGACGACCGCCAGTTCGAGCAGTGGATCGAGTGCTACCGCGAGGACGCCATGTACTGGATGCCCGCCTGGGACGACGACGGCGAGCTCACCACCGACCCCTACTCCGAGATCTCGCTGATCTTCTACCCCAACCGGGCCGGGATCGAGGACCGAGTGTTCCGCATCCGGACCGACCGGTCGTCGGCCACCTCGCTGCCCGAGCCGCGCACGAACCACCTCATCAGCAACATCGAGGTCCTCGACCGCCGGCCCGGCGAGGTGGACGTCCGCTTCAACTGGATCTCGTCGTACTTCCGCTACAAGAACACGGACCAGTACTTCGGCACGTCGTTCTACACCCTCGACGTCACCGGTGAGTCCCCGCTGATCACCTACAAGAAGGTCGTCCTGAAGAACGACTACATCCACCACATCGTGGACGTCTACATGGTGTGACGCCACGTATCGTCGGCGCCCGCCCCAGGGCGCCGGCACCTACCCGGTCGCCGCGCGCGGCCGACCAGCCAGCGACCAGGAGTAAGACCCATGAACTACCAGGTAGCCCTGAGCTTCGAAGACGGGGTGACGCGCTTCATCAACTGTGGCCCGTCGGAGACCGTCGCCGACGCTTCGTACAAAGCCCGGATCAACATCCCCCTCGACTGCCGTGACGGCGCGTGCGGGACATGCAAATCCCTGTGCGAGTCCGGCGATTACGACGGCGGCGACTACATCGACGACGCGCTCACCGATGCCGAGGTCGAGGCCGGGTACTGCCTGCCGTGCCAGATGGTCCCGCGCTCCGACCTGGTCGTGCAGATCCCCACCACCTCGGACGTCGCCAAGACCGCCGCCGCCGCTCACCCCGCGACGGTGACGGCGGTCGAGCGGCTGGCCGAGGGCGCGTTCGCGCTCACGGTCGAACTGGACGATCGCGAAGCCCTGGCGTTCCTGCCCGGCCAGTACGTCAACATCGCGGTGCCGGGCACCGACCAGACCCGGTCGTACTCGTTCTCCACCGGCGCCGACTCCACCCACCTTTCGTTCCTCATCAAGTACGCGGCGGGTGGCGCCATGTCCGAGTACCTCGCCCAGCGCAGCGCGGTGGGCGACCGGCTGGAACTGACCGGCCCGATGGGCAGCTTTTTCCTCCGCGAGTCCACGCGTCCGCTCCTGCTGCTCGCGGGCGGCACCGGCCTGGCGCCGGTCCTGTCCATCCTCGAGACGCTCGCCGCGGCCGGCACGACCGACCGACCGGTCCACCTCATCTACGGCACCTCGTTCGACACCGACGTCGTCTACACCGACCTGCTCGACGAGTTCACCACCCGCATCCCCGGAATGACCTGGGACCTCGTCGTCGCCGATCCCCAGACTAAGCACCCCAACTCCGGTTACGTCACGAGCCTGATCCGCCCCGAGCACCTCCACGGCGGCTCCACCGACATCTACCTGTGCGGCCCGCCTCCGATGGTCGAGGCCGTGCGCGGGTTCCTGGACGACGAAGGTCTGCAGGTCACGCACTTCTACTACGAGAAGTTCACCCCTGCCGCCGCGGCGCCGGCCCCACCGGCCCCCGCCGCCACGGGCACCGAACCGGCGGAGCCGGTAAAGGCCGGGACCGACGGCACCTCCGCCGTTCAGACCGAGGAGCGCGCTGTGACCCCCGCGGCGCCCACAGCTCCCACGATGCCCCCGACGTCCGCACCGGACACGCCCGCCTCGGCCGCTCCCGCACCCGCGATGCCGCTGGTCGCGAGACGGCCCGGCGAGCCGGTCCCCGCCATCGAGGCCCGGCCCGTCGGCTACGCACCACCGGCCCCCGGCGGTCACCCGACCCCCGCGGCCACCTCGGCGGAACCGCCGGCCCCTATCGCCGCCCGCCCTGTCGGCCACACCCCGCCCGCGCCCGGACTGTTTCCCGCGCCGGTCACCGCGACCGAACCCGAGGCCCCGATCGCCGCCCGCCCGGTCGGCTACACGCCGCCGCAGGTCACCCTCGCGCCCTCGACCGCGCCGACCACCTCGAACGCGGCCGCCACCATCTTGCTGGCGGACGGCGACCGCTCCGAGACCATCACCTCGGGACCCGGCGTCGTCAGCGGCGAGATCCACCCCGCGATCCGCCACTCTGACGCCCAGTTCGACGCCCGCATGGCCCTCGAGCTCGGCGTGGTCGAGCTGACGATGGGCCGCCTCGATGCCGCGCGCCTCGCCGAGTTCCGGATGCTCGCCGAGTCGGCCAACCAGTACATCGAGGGCGACCACTTCCTCGACCCCGAGCGGTTCACCGCCGCCAACGCCCAGTTCCACGAGTTCCTGTTCCGCTGCACCGGCAACGACTCGCTGCTGCAGGCCTACCGCATGCTGGAGGTGACCCAGGTGATGAACAGCGTCCTGCCCGACGCCCGCTGGGTGTCCGAGGACATCGTCCCCGAGCACCTGGAGATCGTGACCGCGTTCGAGAACAACGACCGCGACGCGGCGCGGTACCTCATCCGCCGCCACACCGAACACGCCAAGACCACCATGCGCACGGCCCTGGACCAGCAGGCCGCCGACCAGGAGAACGTGGGGGCGGCGTCGTGAGCGCGCCCGTCGGCGAGTACGACCCCGTGCACCCCGTGCTGTCCCCCGGTCGTTTCGCCGGACGGTCGGTGCTCATCACCGGCGCGGTCCAGGGCATCGGCCGCGCCGTCGCCGACCGGGTGGTCCGCGAGGGCGGACAAGTCACCGTCGTCGACCGCGCCGACCTCATCACCGAGGTAGCCGACGAGCTGACCGCGGTGTCCCCGGACGGCCACCGCGTGGTCCCCGTTGAGGCTGACCTGGAGACGTTCGAGGGCGCACAGTCCGCGGCGGAGGCCGCGCTCGGCGCGCACGGGCGGATCGACACGCTCATCAATAACGTCGGCGGGACCATCTGGGCCCGCCCGTACCACGAGTACTCGGCCGAGCAGATCGAGGCCGAGGTCCGGCGGTCACTGTTCCCCACACTGTGGATGTGCCGCGCCGTTCTGCCGTCGATGGTCTCCGCCGGCGCGGGCACGATCGTCAACGTCTCCTCCGTCGCCACCCGAGGGGTCAACCGGGTCCCCTACGCCGCGTCCAAGGGAGGCGTCAATGGCCTGACCTCGGCGCTAGCCTTCGAGGCTGCGCCCCACGGGGTGCGGGTGGTGGCCACCGCCCCCGGCGGCACGCTGGCCCCCGAACGGAAGATCTCCCGCGGCGGTGACGCCCGCACCGATCAGGAGAAGGCCTGGTACTCGCAGATCGTCGAGCAGACGGTCGACTCCACGGTGATGGGTCGCTACGGGACCCTCCACGAGCAGGCCGCCCCGATCTGCTTCCTCGCGTCCGACGAGGCCTCCTACATCACCGGATCCGTCCTGCCCGTCGCCGGCGGCGATCAGGGCTGACCAGCCCCGCCCCTTCCCGGGCCGGGCGGCCCTCCCGTCAGCCCCGCCCTCGCACCCGTCTTCGTACCGCCCTCTCACCGGCACCCCTGCCACCACCGAACGGAGCCCTCCCGTGTCCTCGAGCCCTCCCGCGTCCCCCGGGCCTGCGCGACCACATCGGATGGCGCGGCCTGTTCCTCATCGGCGCCCTTCCACTGGTACTGCTCCTGCCGTACGCCTGGTACACGTTGCCCGAGTCACCGCGCTGGCTGGCCTCCCGCGGCCACACCGCACGCGCCGCCCGGATCTGCGCGACCACCGGCCTGCCCACCGAGATGGTACGAACGGAGGGCGCACCCCTCACCGCCGCCACGACGACGGGGGACTGGGACGACGACGAGGTGGGCACCCGCACCGGCTTCGCCGCCCTGCTGTCGCGGGATTACCGCCTCGGCACCCTGCTGCTGGGCTTCATGAGCTTCGCCGGCCTGCTGTTGACGTACGGGCTGAACACCTGGCTCCCCACCATCATGGAGGCCTACGGGATCGACGCCAGAAGCTCGCTGGGATTCCTGCTGGTGCTCAACGGCGGCGCGATCGTCGGTGGCCTGGCCGCGTCCTGGCTGGCCGACCGGCACGGGCCACGCGTGATCGTCACCTGCTCCTTCCTGCTGGCCACGTTTGCTCTGGTTGCCGTCACGGTCTTCCCGCCGCTCGTCCTGGTGGCGGCCCTGGTTGCGGCCGCCGGGATGGGCACCATCGGCACACAGGTCCTTCTCTACGGCTTCGTTTCGAACTATTACGAGACCGGCGCCCGCGCCGCGGGCGTGGCCTGGTGCGCGGGCTTCGGGCGCCTGGGCGGGATCCTCGGTCCGGTGATCGGCGGGTTCCTCGTCGCGGCCGGTCTGGAGGCCAACACGTCCTTCCTGGTGTTCGGCGGCATCGCCCTCGTGGGTGCGGCCCTCACCCGGGCCGTTCCCCGCTCCCCCGGGCTGCGCGCGCCCAGCCCGGTGTCGGCGCCCGTCGCCTCCGCGGGGCCGGATCTACGCTGACCGCATGACCTTCGCTCACCCCGTCCCCCGCTACGGTCACCACCGCGCCGCGGATCGCCTCCACGCGATCCACGGCGCGGTGGCGGGCGAGCGGTCGTCGATCGTCCTGGTCACCGCTGCCGACGGCGGCGGCAAGAGCCACCTCGTCGACTCCGTGGTCGCCGAGCTGTCCGGGGTGACGTCCGTGCTCGTCCGCGCGCTGCCGTGGGAGAAGGACGCGCGATGGGTTGTGGCAGAGCGGGTCCTCGAGCGCTTGCCCCGACCCGACACCGAGCCCGCGCGCCGGCCCGGGCCCGAGGAGACCGAGCCCGCCGGTGCCCCGGTGCTGGTCGACGCGCTGGCCGCTGCCCTGGTCTCCGCGGGGCCGGGTGCGGTGGTCGTCGTCGACGACGCCGAATACGCCGACCCCGCCTCGCTGCGGGTCCTCGCCTCGGCGCTCGAGGACGCCGGCGGCGCGTCCGTCTTGCTCGTGCTGACCCTCGGCAGCCCCGCGCAGGGTCCGTCCGCTGACCTCTGCTCCGAACTCGCACGCGAGACCGTGCGACTCGGGGCGCTCGACCAGTCCGAGATCCGCACCCTCGTCGCCACCCGCACCGGTCGTGAACCGTCGGCCGCAGCGGCCCGGCGCCTGCTCGACTACACCGGCGGCGAGGCCGGGGCCGTCGCGACCGTCGCCGACCAGGCCCCCGACTCCTGGTGGAACGCCCCCTTCTCCGTCCCACCCCTGCCCGCGTCCGTCGAGCGGGAGATCGCCGCCCTGCTCGACGGGATGGACCCGAACCACCGCGCGGTGATCGAGGCCGCCGCCGTCCTGTCGCCCCCGGTCACCTACGAGGCGCTGTCCGCGCTGCTCGCCGCACGCTCCCGCATCACCGTCTCGCCCGCGCTCATCGGCGCGGCCCTCGACGTCGCCCACGCCGCCGACCTCGCCCGAGTGGACTTCACGCCCGGGGCGGCGAGCGTCCGGTTCCGCTCCCCGCTGTTGCGGACGGCGGTGCTGCGCGGGGTCCCGCCCAGCGAGCTGCTCCGGCTGCACACCCTCGCCGCCCACGTCGCCGACGAGGCCGGCGATCTCGACGCGGCGCTCGATCACCGCGCCTCGGCGTCGATCGGCCCGGACCCCGACCTGTCCGAGACCATGGGGGCCCGAGCACGCATGCACGCCCGCGCCGGCCGCTGGAGCTCGGCCGGGCACGCCTACCTCACCGCCGCCGCGCTCAACCCGGACGCCGAGCGCGCCCGGGACCTGCAGATCGACGGCGTCGACGCGCTGCTCAATGCCGGCCGGATCAGCGAGGCACGCTCGCTCGCCCAGAGCCTTGAGCGGGCGCGCTCGGACGCGCGACGGGACGCCGTGCTCGGCTCCCTCGCACTGCATCTCGGCCACGCCGGTGAGGCCCAGGTCCTGCTCGAACGGGCCCTCGCGGCCCGTACCGACGGCACCGCTGGCACCCCCAACTCGAATCCGGTCCCCCTCGCCCAGAAGTTCGTGGTCCACTCGTTGTGTGAGTGGCGGCCGGCGCGCATCCGCCACTGGGCCGGAGTGGTCACCGGCAGCGGACGCCCCGAGCAGCCCGAGGTCGAGGAGGCCAGGGCCATCGAGATGCTTGGTCGCGCGATCGAGGGCGGCCCCGATACCGCGCCCGCTGTCGAGGACCGCCTCGCGGGCCTGGCGCCGGCCGTCGCCCAGCGGTTCGAGATGGCGGCCGGGTGGATCGCGCTCGCTCGGGACGACCTGGAGAGCGCGCGCCGGCATCTCGGCTCGGCCGTCCCCACCGCCGACGTCTCCGGGTCGGCCCGGATCTCCATCTGGGCGCAGGCCTGGCTGGCCCGCACCCTCCTATTGCGGGGCGAGTGGGACGACGCGCTCCGCGTCGTGGACACCGCGGCCCGCCGGGTCGACGACCTCGAACTGGATCTCCTCGCGCCGGTGGTCCACTGGCCCGGCGCCGTCATCCGCTCGATGCGCGGCGATCACCTCGGCGCGGCCGCGCACCTGCGGAACCTCACCACCAGCGCCGACGCCTACCCGATCCAGGTCATCCCGTCGGCGATGGCGCGGATGCAGGTGGCGGCCTCGACCGGCGACTACTCCTCCGTCCGACTGGCTGCCCAGCCCCTTGTGGCGCTCGCCGCCGAACGCGACATCGACCAGCCCGGATACTGGCCCTGGCACGACCTCTACACCCACGCGCTGGTCTTGGCGGGCCGACTGGACGAGGCGGAGGAACTCATCGAGCCCGCCGAGGCACGCGCGGAGAGGCAGGGCCACCGATCCACCCTCGCCCGCCTCGGCGCCGTACGCGCCCGCATCGCCGCCGTCCGGGGCGACGTCGACGAGTGCAGCCGCATCTTTCGCCGCAGCCTCGACCACCTCGACGGACTGGCGATGCCCTACTACTCGGCGCGCATGCACTTCGGATATGGGCAGACCCTGCGCCGGGCCGGCCGACGCCGAGAGGCGCACCTCGCTCTGGGCACGGCGCGCGACATCTACGAACAGCTCGGGGCGCGCGCGTACGTCGAGCGGTGCGACAGGGAGCGCCGCGCTGGCGGCGTCGACGTCACCCGGACCGGGGGCAACAGCACCCTGACCCCCCAGGAGAGCGCCGTCGCGACCCTCGTCGCCGCCGGCCGCACCAACGCCCAGGCCGCCGAGGAACTGTTCCTGTCAGTCAAGACCGTCCAGTACCACCTGACCCGCATCTACTCGAAGCTCGGGGTAAGCGGACGCACCGAACTCGCCGCCTTCGTCTCCCGCAACGCCGAGCCGCTCAGAACCGACCACGACCCCCCGGGAGAACTGTGACCACCGGACCCCTGTCGACCGTCAGCCCTGCCTGGGCCGAGACCACCCGGCCCTCGCCGCGCCGGGTGCTCTCCGACATCGGCCCCCGCGAATTCGCCAACGCCCTCATCGCGCTGGTCTTCTCCGCGACCGGACCCGTCGCCGTCATCCTCACCGCCGGCGGTCAGGGAGACCTCTCCCCCGGCCAACTGTCGTCGTGGATCTTCGGCGTCTTCTTCGCCAACGGCCTGCTCACCATCCTCATGAGCTGGATCCACCGCATGCCGTTGGCCTTCTTCTGGACCATCCCCGGCACCGTCATCGTCGGCAACTCGCTCTCCCACCTGCGATGGTCGGAGGTACTCGGGGCCTATGTCGTCACCGGGGTGGTGATCCTTCTGGTCGGGCTGTCCGGCCTGGCCCGCCGGCTCATGGACTGGATCCCCATGCCGATCATCATGGCCATGGTCGCCGGGGTGTTCCTCCAGTTCGGGCTCGGCCTGGTGTCCTCCGTCTGGTCGTCCGCCGCCGTGGCCCTCCCGATGGCGCTCGCCTTCGTCGTCGTCCGCTCCGTCCCCCGCCTCGCCCGCGGGGTCCCGCCCATCCTCGCCGCCATGGTCGTCGGGACGTCGCGGTCGTCCTCACCGGCGGCCTGTCACGGGGGATCCTCGACGACGGCCTCATCGCCGCGCCCATGCTGCAGACGCCCGAGTTCACCCTGCGCGCGATGACCGAACTCGTGGTCCCACTGGCCATCACCGTGGTGGTCGTACAGAACGGGCAGGGCATTGCCGTACTGCGCGCCAAAGGCCACCACCCGCCCGTCTCCGCGTGCGCGGTCGCGTGCGGCGTCTGGTCCCTGCTCGTCTCCGCCATCGGCGCGGTCTCGACGTGCCTCACCGGGCCGACCAACGCCCTCATCGTCTCCTCCGGCGACCGCGACCGTCACTATGCCGCCGCCATCACCAACGGCACGCTGGCTCTGGTCGTGGGGGTGCTCTCCCCCGCCTTCGTCGGCCTTATCCTGGGCACACCGGCGGCCTTCATCGCCGCGCTCGGCGGGCTCGCGATGCTCGCGCCGCTCCAGTCCGCGTTCATCACCGCGTTCCGCACCGACCGCGCGCTCGGCCCGCTCGTGTGCCTGCTCGTGACCGTGGCCGACGTCTCGCTCCTGGGGATCTCGGCGCCGTTCTGGGGCATCGTGGTGGGGATGGCGGTCACTGCGATCCTCGAGCGCCGGACCCTGTCCTAACGCCGCCCGTATCGCGACGCCGGTGGAAATGCGAGACGGCCCCCGTCAAGTGGCGGGGGCCGTCTCGTCTGACAGGTGGCAGCGTTTCCGGGGTCAGCTCAAGCCGAGCGCTCGCGGGGCACCTCCTCGGAAACCGGCACGATCGTCGGCAGCACGTTGTCGCGCACCGTCTCGCCGGTGACCACCACGCGGGCCACGTCGTCGCGACCCGGGATGTCGTACATCACCGGCAGGAGGACTTCCTCCATGATCGCGCGCAGCCCGCGGGCGCCGGTGCCGCGCAGGATCGCCTGGTCGGCGACGGCCTCGAGCGCGTCCTGGGTGAACTCCAGCTCGACGTCGTCCATCTCGAACAGCCGCGAGTACTGCTTGACCAGGGCGTTCTTGGGCTCGGAGAGGATGTTGACCAGGGCCTCCCGGTCGAGGCTCGTCACCGAGGCCACGACGGGCAGGCGGCCGATGAACTCGGGGATGAGGCCGAACTTGACCAGGTCCTCGGGCATGACCTCGGAGAAGTTGTCGGTCGTGTCCAGGTCGTTCTTGCTCGCCACCTCGGCACCGAAGCCCAGGCCCTTGCGGCCGACCCGGTCCCCGACGATCTTCTCGAGTCCCTGGAACGCGCCGGCCACGATGAACAGCACGTTGGAGGTGTCGATCTGGATGAACTCCTGGTGCGGGTGCTTGCGCCCGCCCTGGGGCGGCACCGACGCCTGGGTGCCCTCGAGGATCTTGAGCAGCGCCTGCTGCACGCCCTCGCCGGAGACGTCCCGCGTGATGGAGGGGTTCTCGGCCTTGCGGGCGATCTTGTCGACCTCGTCGATGTAGATGATCCCGGTCTCGGCCCGCTTGGTGTCGTAGTCCGCGGCCTGGATGAGCTTGAGGAGGATGTTCTCCACGTCCTCGCCCACGTAGCCGGCCTCGGTGAGCGCGGTGGCGTCCGCGATGGCGAACGGCACGTTGAGCATCTTGGCCAGGGTCTGCGCGAGGTAGGTCTTGCCGCAGCCGGTGGGGCCCAGCATGAGGATGTTGGACTTGGCCAGCTCCACGCCCTCGCCGCGGCCGAGGGAGGCGCCCACGCGGATGCGCTTGTAGTGGTTGTAGACGGCCACCGCGAGCGTGCGCTTGGCATCGTCCTGGCCCACCACGTAGCCGTCGAGGAACGAGTGGATCTCCGCCGGCTTGGGCAGCTCGTCGAGCGCCGACTCCTGCGAGTCCTCGACCTCCGACTCGATGATCTCGTTGCAGAGCTCGATGCACTCGTCACAGATGTAGACGCCCGGTCCGGCGATCAGCTTCTTGACCTGCTTCTGGCTCTTCCCGCAGAAGGAACACTTCAACAGGTCGCCGCTCTCACCCACACGTGCCATGAGTTCTACGTCCTCGCACTCCCGGGGCCCTCCGGGTCGGGCCCCTCATCGACGGTACGCGGAAGGTGCGGCGAAGCCGACCCCTGCGCGATCAGTTCATTGGACCCGACGACGCGCCGCGACCGCCCGCGGCGCGCCGCCCGAGGGTCAGTTGGACGCGGACAGCTTGCGGTAGTCGAACACCGTGTCGACGATGCCGTACTCCTTGGCCTCCTCGGCCGTGAGGATCTTGTCGCGGTCGGTGTCCTTGCGGATCTGGTCCGCGTCACGGCCGGTGTGGCGGGCGAGGGTGGTCTCCATGAGGCGACGCATGCGCTCGATCTCCGCGGCCTGGATCTCGAGGTCCGAGACCTGGCCCTGGATGCCTCCGGTGGCCGGCTGGTGGATGAGGATGCGGGCGTTGGGCAGCGCCGCGCGCTTGCCCTTGGTGCCGGCAGCGAGCAGAACCGCCGCCGCCGAGGCGGCCTGGCCGAGGCACACCGTCACGACGTCCGGCCGCACGTACTGCATCGTGTCGTAAATCGCCATGAGCGAGGTGAACGAGCCGCCGGGCGAGTTGATGTACATCGTGATGTCGCGGTCGGGGTCCAGTCCCTCGAGCACGAGGAGCTGCGCCATGATGTCGTTCGCCGAGGCGTCGTCCACCTGGGTGCCCAGGAAGATGATCCGCTCCTCGAAGAGCTTGTTGTACGGGTTGGACTCCTTGACGCCGTAGCTCGAGTGCTCGACGAAGGACGGGAGGATGTAGCGGGAGCTGGGCAGCGAGGGCTGCGATGAGTTCATCGGGGTCTCCGTGGTGTGGATGCGGGCGGGACGCGGGGCGGGGCCGGTCATGACGGAGAGGTCCCGCCGGACTGCGCGGCGCGCGCGATGACGTGGTCGACGAAGCCGTACTCCTTGGCCTCCTGCGCGGTGAACCAGCGGTCGCGGTCCGAGTCCTCGGTGACCTGCTCGAAGGTCTGGCCGGTGTGCTGGGCGATGAGCTCGGCCATCTCGCGCTTGGTGGCCGCGAACTGCTCGGCCTGGATCGCGATGTCCGCCGCGGAGCCGCCGACGCCGGCGGAGGGCTGGTGCATCATGATCTTAGCGTGCGGCAGGGCGTAGCGCTTGCCCTTGGCGCCGGCGGCCAGCAGGAACTGGCCCATCGAGGCGGCCAGGCCCATGCCGTACGTGGCGACGTCGCACTCCACGAACTGCATCGTGTCGTAGATCGCCATGCCGGCCGTCACCGAACCGCCGGGCGAATTGATGTACATCGCGATGTCACGCGACGGGTCCTCCGCGGCGAGCAGGAGGATCTGCGCGCAGAGCCGGTTTGCGATGTCGTCGTCCACCTGGGAACCCAGGAAGATGATCCGCTCCTGGAGGAGACGCTCGTACACCGAGTCGCCCAGGCTGAGCCCGTGCGAACCGGGAGAGCTGAGCGCGGGCTGCGTCGACGGGGACTGGGCCACGGGGTACCTACCTTCGCTAGTCGTCATCCGTTACGTCCGACAGTAACGAACGGCTACGACGGAACCGTCCCGGCGGGCCGGTTGTTCGCTGTGAGCGTCGACCGTCGGGCCCTCCCCGGCCCCGACCGGACGCCGACGGCCGGCCACCTCGAGGGAGATGGCCGGCCGTCGTGACCGTGCGGGAGGCCTGATCAGGCGTCGTCGTCCTTCTCCGCCTTCTCGTCGGCCAGGGAGTCGTCGGCGTCGGCATCGTCACCCGAGCCGAAGAACTCGGAGGTGTCGACCGCGTTGCCGTCGGAGTCCTTGACGTCGACCTGGACGATGATGTCGGCCAGCGCCTTGGAGCGGCGGACGTCGGAGAACAGTGCGCCGAGCTGGCCGGCCTGCTGGATCTGCTGCACGAACTGGTTCGGGTCCATGCCGTAGCGCTGGGCCTGGAACATGATGTGCTGCATGAGCTCCTCCTGCGAGACCTCGGTGCCGGCCTCCTCGGCCACGGCGTCGAGCAGGAGCTGGGTGCGGATCGCGCGGGCGGCGCCCTCGCGGGTCTCGGCCTCGAAGGTCTCGCGGTCGGTGCCCTCGGCGGCCAGCGCCTGGTCGAGGATCGAGGCGTCGCCACCGAACTGGTCGATGAGCTGGTGCATCTGGGCGTGGGCCTCGGACTCGACGACCGACTCCGGGGTGGGCACCTCGGTGGCCTCGAGCAGAGCCTCGAGGACCTTGTCGCGGATGTCGCTGGCAAGCCCGGCCTTGGCCTGCTGCGCGACCTTCTCGGCGAGGTCGGCGCGGAGCTCGTCGAGGGTGTCGAACTCGGAGGCCATCTGCGCGAACTCGTCGTCGGCCTCGGGCAGCTCGCGTTCCTTGACGGACTGGACGGTGACGGTGATGACGGCGTCCTTGCCGGCGTGCTCGCCCGCGACGAGCGAGGAGCCGAACTCCTTGGACTCGCCGGCCTTGAGGCCCTCGGCGGCGTCGTCGAGGCCCTCGACGAGGGTGCCCGAACCGAGCTCGTAGGACAGGCCCTCGGTGGAGGCGTCCTCGACCGGCTCGCCGTCGACGGTGGCGGCCAGGTCCACGGAGAGGAAGTCGCCCTTCTCCGCGCCCCGCTCGACGCCCTTGAGGGTGCCGAAGCGCGCGCGGAGGTTGTCGAGCTCGGCGTCGACGGCGGCGTCGTCGGTCTCCGGGACGTCGACCGTGACGGCGAGGTCCGCGAACGTCGGGAGGGTGATCTCCGGCCGCACGTCCACCTCGGCCACGAACTCCACGACGTCGCCGTCCTCGAGCTTGGTGACCTCGATCTCCGGCTGGGCCAACACCTTGAGGTCGTGCTCCTCGACGGCGTTGCCGTAGCGGCTGGGGATCATGTCGTTGATGACCTGCTCGAGCACGGCCCCGCGACCGATGCGGGCCTCGAGGAGCTTGGCCGGCGCCTTGCCGGGGCGGAAGCCGGGGATGTTGACCTGGCCGGCGAGCTGCTTGTAGGCCTTGTCGAAGTCCGGCTCGAGCTCCGCGAACGGCACCTCGACGGTGACCTTGACCCTGGTCGGGTTCAGCTGCTCGACAGTGCTCTTCACGGTGGTTCGCTCCTAGGGAAGTCGTCTGGGTTCGTGCATTTCGGTCCGCTGGTCGGGATGACAGGATTCGAACCTGCGACCCTCCGCTCCCAAAGCGGATGCGCTACCAAGCTGCGCCACATCCCGGTGACTCGCGTGTCCGCTGCCCGGCCTCGCTGCGCCGCGCGGGCACTCGCCGGGACGAAGACCAACCCGGCAAGTGTACGACAGGCCCCGCACCGCGCCGATTCCGGCGGCCGCGCCCCAGGGAGTTGGGGGCACCGGTCGCGTCCGGTAATGTGGGCCGGGCGCGAGCGCGATCAGCGCGGAAACCGCAGATCAGCGCTCGATGCGCGGGCGTAGCTTAATGGTAAAGCCCCTGCCTTCCAAGCAGGATACGCGGGTTCGATTCCCGTCGCCCGCTCCACCAGCCCGCCTTGCGGGCCCTCAGCCGCCGCTACCTGTGGCAGTCGCCGCCAGCGGCCCGGCGTCGCCGCCGTAGACGTTGCGGTCCCCGCTCCCCGTGGACGGGCGTCGTCGTCGGTACGGGGCGCAGGCCACCACGCCGTCACCCCTTCAGCCACTCTGGCACCACGGACACCAGAACAGTGACCGGTTCTCCACCTCTCGCACCCGGATCTCCGTGCCGCACACGCGGCACTCCCACCCGTCGCGCTGATAGACGTAGTTGCGCGGGCGGTCGGCGCCGCGCCGCGGCACGTCGCCGTGGTCGTGCTCTGGCCGGATGGTGTGGATCATGCCGGTGTCCACACCGATCGGCATGAGCGTGACGAGGTCCGCCCACAGCGCGTCGAACTCCGCGCGGTCCAGCACCCGGCCCGGGCGGAACGGGTCGAGCGCGGCCCGGAAGAGCACCTCGGCGCGATAGACGTTGCCCACCCCGGCGAGCACCGCCTGATCCATGAGCAGCGCGCCGAGCGGCCGGGTACTGCGGGCGATCCGTGCCCACGCGCGGTCCGGGTCGGCGTCGGGGTCCAGCGGGTCCGGGCCGAGCCGGGCCCGGACCTCCTCGATCCCCGCCTCTGCGATGACCTCGCACCGCGTGGGGCCACGCAGGTCCACCGCGCGCACCGTGGTCCCCTCCCCCGAGCCCTCAACCCGCATCCGGACCTGGCCGACCGGCGGCGGCGCGTCCTGGCCGTCGGGGATCGGGTGGGTGTCGAAGAACCCGTAGAGCCCGAGGTGAACGTGGACGGCGAGCCCGCCGGAGTAATGGTGGAAGAGGTGCTTGCCGACGGCCGACGCGTGCTCGAAGCGGCGACCGTCGACGACGACGTGGTCGGCGAAGCGCCCCTGGGGGCTCGAGACGCGAACCGGCCCGCCTGCGAAGTACTCGGTGTGCAGGCGGGCCAGTCGGTGGAGGGTGTGCCCCTCGGGCAACGGTGTCAGGCCCCCGGGACGGCCGGGGCCTCGCCGGTGCGCTCGTACTCGGCGAGGATGTCGATGCGGCGCTGGTGCCGCTCCGCCTCGGACCAGGGCTGGGCGATAAAGGCATCGACGATCGCGAGCGCCTCCTCGCGGGAGTGCATCCGGCCGCCGAGGCCGATGAGCTGTGCGTTGTTGTGCTCGCGGGCGAGCTTGGCGGTCTCCACGCTCCAGGCCAGCGCGCAGCGGGCCCCCGCGACCTTATTCGCGGCGATCTGCTCGCCGTTGCCCGAACCGCCCAGCACGATGCCGAGGCTGCCCGGGTCGGCGACGACCTTCTCCGCAGCGGCGATGCAGAAGGCCGGGTAGTCGTCCTCCGCGTCGTAGGTGTGGGCGCCGCAGTCGACCACCTCGTGCCCGGAGGCCTCGAGATGCTCGGCGATGGCGTTCTTGGTCTCGAAGCCGGCGTGGTCCGCTCCCAGGTAGATGCGCATGGGTGCGATTCTGCCACGCCCTAGTCGAACCGCGGCGATTCCGTGCGGCTGCGCTTGAGCTCGAAGAAGTAGGGGTACTCGGCCAGCAGGGCGGCGCCGTCGAAGACCTTGCCGGCCTCCTCGCCGCGCGGGATGCGGGTGAGGACGGGGCCGAAGAACGCGGTGCCGTCCACGTGCACGACCGGCGTGCCGACCTCGTCGCCGACCGGGTCCATGCCGCGGTGGTGGGACTCGCGCAGGGCGGCGTCGTGGGCGTCCGAGTCGGCGGCGTCGGCGAGGTCGGCATCGAGGCCCGCGGCGGCGAGCGCCTCGCCGATCACAGCCGGGTCCTCGATTCCGCGTCGCTCGTCGTGGATCCGCCGGCCCAGCTCGGTGTAGAGCCGGCCGAGCACCTCGTCGCCGTGGCGCTGCGCGGCCGCGATCGCCACGCGGACCGGGCGCCAGCCCTTGTGCATGGTCTCCATGTAGTCCGGGTCGAGGTCGCGGCCCTCGTTGAGGACGGACAGGCTCATAACGTGCCAGTTCAGGTCGATGTCGCGAACTTTCTCCACCTCGAGGATCCAGCGCGAGGTGACCCAGGCGAAGGGGCACAGGGGGTCGAACCAGAAATCGACGGTGCGGCGGGTGGACGACGGGGTTGTGGTCATGTCGTCATTCTCCCGACCTCGCCGCGGGCCCGCCACCCGTGCCCGCGGTGGTAGAACCGGGGTCGACTGCCGACCCACCTCAGGAAGGGCACTCCCGATGCGTTCGCTCAACCTCACCCGCGACGACGCCGCCACCCGCGCCGCCCTGCTCGACGTGGACGCGTACGAGGTGGAACTCGACCTCACCGACGGCTCGGGCGCACCCGGGGCGGGCACGTTCCGCTCGCGCACGACCGTCCGGTTCGCGTGCCGCACGCCCGGCGCGGAAACCTTTATCGACCTGCGCTCCGCCGTGATCCACTCGGCCACGCTCAACGGTCGCGACCTGGACACGACCGGATATGACGACGAGGTGGGCCTCACGCTGCCGGACCTCGCGGAGGAGAACGAGCTCGTCGTCGTCGCCGATCTGGCCTACACCACCACCGGCGAGGGGCTGCACCGCATGGTGGACCCCGTCGACGACGAGGTGTACCTCTACACGCAGTTCGAGACCGCCGACGCCAAGCGCGTCTTCGCGTGCTTCGACCAGCCCGACCTCAAGGCGACCTACACCCTCACCGTCACCGCACCCGGGCACTGGGTGGTGGTGGCCAACACCCCCGCCGAGGAGCGGCCCGGCGAGCACGGCACCATCGTGCACCGGTTCGCCACCAGCGAGATCATGTCCACCTACCTCGTGGCGCTCATCGCCGGCCCGTACCACGTGGAGGAGGACACCTACACCGACGACCACGGCGTCATCCCTCTACGTCTGCTGTGCCGGGCCTCGCTGGCCGAGCACCTGGACGCCGACCGGCTCTTCGCGGAGACCAAGGAGGGCTTCGGCTTCTACCACCGCGAGTTCGGCATCCCGTACGCCTTCGGCAAGTACGACCAGATCTTCGTCCCCGAGTTCAACGCCGGCGCCATGGAGAACGCGGGTGCCGTGACGTTCCTCGAGGACTACGTGTTCCGTTCCCGCGTCACCGGCTACCGCTACGAGCGACGCAACGAGACGATCCTGCACGAGATGGCGCACATGTGGTTCGGCGACCTCGTGACCATGCGGTGGTGGGACGACCTGTGGCTCAACGAGTCCTTTGCCACCTTCGCCTCCGTGCTCGCGCAGGTGGACGCGACGCAATACACCGACGCGTGGACCACCTTCGCCAACGTGGAGAAGTCGTGGGCGTACCGCCAGGACCAGCTGCCCTCCACCCACCCGGTGGCCGCGGACATGGTGGACCTGGAGACCGTGGAGGCCAACTTCGACGGCATCACCTACGCCAAGGGCGCCTCCGTGCTCAAGCAGCTCGTCGCGTACGTGGGACGCGAGCCGTTCCTCGCCGGGCTGCGCGCTTACTTCCGCGAGCACGCGTGGGGCAACGCCGAGTTCGACGACCTGCTGCGCGCCCTCGAAACCTCCTCCGGGCGCGACCTGTCCGGCTGGGCCGGCCAGTGGCTGCGCACCACCGGCATCAACCCGATCTCGGTGGAGGTCGAGCGGTCGGCAGAAGGTGGGGACACGATCGGCGCGCTCACGGTGGTCCAGGGCCCCGCCGCGCCCGGCGCCGGAGAGCTGCGCACCCACCGCCTCGGCGTGGGGCTCTACAGCCGTGACGATTCCGGGGAGATCGTGCGGACCGCGCGCGCCGAGCTCGACGTGGCCGACGCCCGGACCCAGGTGGCCGAGCTCGCCGGGGAGCGGGTGCCCGACCTGGTGCTGCCCAACGACGACGACCTCACCTACTGCTCGGTGCGCCTCGACGAGCGGTCCCTGGCAACCGTCCTGGACTCCCTCGAAGACGTGTCCGACCCCCTGGCCCGCACCCTCTGTTGGTCTGCGCTGTGGGAGATGACCCGCGAGGCCCGGCTGCCCGCCCGCCGCTTCGTCGAGGTGGTGTCCCGGGCCGCGCCGCGCGAGCCGCACATCGGCGTGGTGCAGCGTGTGCTCACGCAGGCGCAGACCGCGCTGGCCCGCTACGCCGACCAGGGCTGGGCCGACTCGACGGGCTGGCCCGCGTTCGCCGGCGCGATGCTCGACGCCGCCCGGACCGCCGAGCCCGGCTCGGACCACCAGCTGGCCTTCCTCACCGCCCTGTGCTCCTGCCCCGTCACCGCCGACCAGGGGCGGGTGCTCGAGACGCTGCTCGCCGCGGGCGCCGACGAGGCGGGACTGCCCGGCCTCGTCGTCGACACCGACCTGCGCTGGACCGTGCTCACCGCCCTCATCGCCGCCGGCGCCGGGGACGCGGGGAGGATCGACGACGAGCTGGCCGCCGACGACACCGCCGGCGGTGCCCGGCGCGCCGCCACCGCCCGCGCCGCCCGACCGACCGTCGGCGCCAAGGAGGAAGCCGAGGCGCTGCTGTTGGCCACAGGCGACGACGCGCCCACCAACGCGATCGTCCGCGCCACACTACTCGGCGTGGACCTGCCCGGTCAGGCGCACCTGCTCGCCGGGATCGAGGAGCGCTACCTCGATTCGGTGGCCGCGCTGTGGACCGCGCGCGCCGGCGACCTGGCGCAGACCGTCGCCGAGGGGCTGTTCCCCTCGTGGTCCGTGGACGCCGACACCGTGGCCCGCTACGAAGCCGCGGCCGCCGACCACGCGCGTCCCGCCGGGCTGCGACGGATCATCGCCGAGCAGACCGCCGACCTCGCGCGGGCGCTGGCCGCCCGAGCCGTGGACACCGCCGCGGGCGACTGACGGAGCGGGCTGGCCGCCCGCGCCTACGCCGCCTCGAGGTAGAGGTAGTCCTCCCAGAACGGCCCCATCTCGCGGATCTGGGAGACGAGCCGCCACGTGCGCCCGCGCGGGGCGACCAGCGGCGTTCGCAGGTCCCAGCCCAGCTCGCCGAGGAGTTTGTCGGCCTTGCGGTGGTTGCACGGCGCGCACGAGGCCACGCAGTTCTCCCACGCGTGCGCACCGCCGCGGCTACGCGGCACCACGTGGTCGATCGTCGTGGCGCGCCGGCCGCAATAGCCGCAGCGGTGACCGTCGCGGTGCATGAGCGCGGCGCGGGTCATGGGAACCTGCGCGCGGTACGGGATGCGGACGTACTCGCGGAGCATGATCACCGACGGCAGGCGGACCTCGGTGTCGACGGCGCGGAAGACGATCTCGGTGGGGTGCTCGTGCACGGTGTCGGCCTTGCCGCCGAGCAGCATCACCACGGCGCGGCGGGCGGGCAGCGCGGTGAGCGCCTCGTAGCCGGCGTTGAGCAGCAGTACCCGGGGCGCGCTCGTGAGCGGGACGTGGCCGTTCGGCTTCGGCGGGGCGGAGGCGCGGTCGAGCAGGGCCGTGGTGGTCGCCTGACCCGGTTGTCGATACTCCGAGTTCTCGCGCACTGCTCTACCCATGGACGTTCTCCGCTCGTTGACCGGAGCCCAGTGCAGCATGGTCGACCGGGCCCGTCGTGAACCTCGCCTGCAACGATGATGCACCCTTGGTGAACTCTTCGTGCCCTAACGCCCGTGGCGCGTCCCTATCGGCCTTCCGGGACCGGACCGCACAGCGATTCGTACTTTTCGCGACCATAGACCTCCCAGCCATTGAGGCCGCCACACACGCTCTCCGCCTCGAGGTACCGCTGCGCTTCGGGCGTCTGGGCGCACGGCGGGTGGTTGCGGATGCTGCCGTCGCTGAACCGTGCCGGGCCGGGCGTGCCGAATATGCATTCGACGAACGTCGGCTCGGCGGGCGCCGCCGGGGCCGGGGCGGGGTCCTGCGCCTGCGGCTGCGACGCGGCGCTCGTCGGCGCGACCGAGGACTGCCGGTACTCGTGGACGGTGAAGGCCACGTCGATCATCGTGGCGCCGTCCGCCGCGGTGTCGAACACGAAGGCCGGGGTCGCGCAGTTCGTGCCGAGCATCCAGCCGGAGCCGAGCACCTCGGAATCGTTGACCCCGCCCACAGCGTCGAGCAGTCGGGCGTCCACGGCGTCGCCGTCGTCGGTCGCGCGGAAGGTGACGAAGTACATCATCTCGCCACAGCCGTTCATCGACGCGGGGAAGGTCGAGCCGTCCTCCGCCGTGGCCTTCGCCGGCTCGCGGTTGTCGAAGGCGCGGACGCGACCGTTCCACGACCCGGCGAGCGTGTACTCGCCCCACGCCTCGGGCGCCTCGGGGACCGGTGGCGGCTGCACCACGTCGACCCCGGCCGCCTCGAGAGCCGCCACGGGGTCCGCGACCATCTCCTCCGTGGAGGTAGGAGGGGCGGACGTCGCGGTGGGCTCGCCGGCGGCGGGTGCGGCCTCGTCGTCATCAGGCCCGAGGACGAGGTATCCGATCCCCACCACCAAGACCATCGCGATCACCACCAGCAGTCCGATGATCACGGACGCCTGCCGACTACTCATGCCATCACTCCCCGACCACCCGGCCGCGGGCCGGCCGATTGCGCCGGAAGTTACCACCCGCCATCGCCTCCCGCGCCGACTCGCGCGGCACGGGCATGATGGGACGCATGAGTACGAGCACGTTCTACGCCGAGGTGGGCGGGCACGAGACCTTCCGCGCGATCGTCCACGAGTTCTATCGCCGCGTAGCCGACGACCCGGTGCTGCGCCCCATGTACCCGGAGCAGGACCTGGGCCCGGCAGAGGACCGGCTGCGGATGTTCCTCGAGCAGTACTGGGGCGGCCCCACCACGTACTCGGAGCAGCGCGGGCACCCGCGGCTGCGGATGCGGCACCACCCGTTCCGTATCGACCGTGCCGCGCACGACGCGTGGCTGTCCAACATGCTCGGTGCCATCGCGACCATCGACTCCGGGACGCTCGACGACGAGCACCGCGCCGCGCTCGTCGACTACGTGACCCGGGCCGCAGCCATGCTCGTCAACACCCCGGAGGAGAGGTGACGGCCCAGAGGTCGCCCCACGCGCAGCGGCCGTGGGAGGACATGGTCCTCTACCAGGTGTATCCACGGTCGTTCTCGGACTCCGACGGCGACGGCACCGGCGACCTGCAGGGCGTGATCGACCGGATCGGGCACCTCGAACTGCTCGGCGTGGACGGCGTGTGGCTCGGACCCGTCATGCGCTCCCCCGGTGCCGACCACGGCTACGACGTCTCCGACCCGCGCGACGTCAACCCGCTGTTCGGCGACGTCGACGCGTTGCGCCGGCTGGTCGCCGAGCTGCACCACGCACGCATGGTCCTGCTCATGGATCTGGTGCCCAACCACACGAGCGTCGAGCACCCGTGGTTCGCCGCTGCGGTGGCCGCGGGTCCGAACAGCCCCGAGCGCGAGCGCTACTTCTTCCGCGACGGCCGCGGCCCGGACGGGGCGGAACCGCCGAACAACTGGCCGTCGGTGTTCGGCGGGCCGGCGTGGACGCGCGTCACCGAGCCTGACGGCCGCCCCGGCCAGTGGTACCTGCACCTGTTCGCTCCCGAGCAGCCCGACCTCAACTGGAACCACCCCGACGTGGGCGCGGACCTCGAGCGGACCCTGCGTTTCTGGCTGGACCTGGGGGTGGACGGGTTCCGGATCGACGTGGCCCACGGGCTCGCCAAGCCGGAGGGTCTACCGGACCTGGACGACGACGTCGTGCCGACGCAGCTCATCGTGGACGAGCGGGACATACGGTGGGACCGGCCGGACGTTCACGAGGTGCACCGCCGTATCCGGCGGGTCCTCGACGACCACCCCGGCACCGCCGCTTTCGGCGAGGTGTGGGTGGGCGACGTGGACCGGTTCTCCGCCTATCTGCGGCCCGACGAACTGCACTTCGCGTTCCACTTCGCACTCACGAGCGCCCCGTTCGAGGCGGGGGCGGTTCGAGAGGCGATCGAGTCCTCGCTCGAGGCCGCCCGCGCCGCCGGGTCGGTGCCCACGTGGGCGCTGTCCAACCACGATGTGGTCCGCGAGGTGACCCGCTATGGCAACGGCGTCCCCGGCCGCGCCCGGGCGCGCGCGATGGCACTCGTGACGCTGGCGCTGCCCGGCATCGCGTTTGTCTACAACGGCGCCGAACTGGGACTGCCGAGCGACTACTCGATCCCCCACGACCGGCTCACCGATCCCACGTGGGACCGCACCGGGCACGCCGAGATGGGCCGCGATCACTGCCGCGTCCCCCTTCCGTGGGAGGGCGACGAGCCACCGTACGGATTCTCGACCACGGCGGACACCTGGCTGCCGATGCCGGAGGGCTGGGGCCGGTTCACCGTGGAGAGCCAGATCGAGGACCCGGACTCCACGCTCTCGCTGTACCGGGCCGCGATCGAGATCCGGCACTCCTGGACCGCCGGGGCCGGGGCCGGGGACGCCGGGGCCGGCGACGGCGACCGCGACGGCGACGGCGACGGCGACGGCGACGGCGACCAGACGTCCGTCGCGTGGTACGGCGCCCCCTCGGACTGCCTGGCGTTCCGGCGCGCCGACGGCGTGGTGTGCGCGCTCAACGCCTCCGACCGGGGGGTTCCGCTGCCGGTCGGCGAGGTGCTGCTGGCGTCGGGTCCCCTGCCCTCCGCGGGTCCCGACGGCGACGCGGTCCTCCCACCGGACACCGCGGTGTGGCTGCGCGTAGACGTCTCGTAGACGTCTAGCAGCCGTCGCCACAACGCCCGTCCGGCCCGGCGTGCGCCACGTGCGCGGTCCGGTGCGGTGAACGGGCCTGGCGCGGTGAACGGACCTGGCGCGGTGAACGGACCTGGCATGCGCCTCGTCGCGGCCCTCTGGGAATTCGCTCACTCGCGCACTCACTCCACTCCCACGAGCCGCATCGTTCACATGCGATTCGCGAACCGCGACCGGCGTCGGGCTCCGCCCGTATGACGTGAGCGCATCGTGCGCTCAACCCTGCGCGAGTCGGTTCCGCCAGATCGAGTCGCACGCTTTCCACACTCAAGTCGCTCACTCCCCGGCCGCCCCGCCGATCCGAGGTGCGATTTCACCTCGGATTTGCTGCGGAATTTCCGTCCAGCCGGGGCGGTGGGCGGATCCCACCCGCCGTCGGCAGCGGTGGTGCGCGAGTGAGCGAAACGCCGGAGCCTCGTGAACACGGGTGCCGAACGGCCAGGTCGGCCGGATCAGTGGTCGGGGCGAGCCGTGGCGCGGAGCCGCGGCAGGAGCACGTCGCGCACCGTGTCCGGGTTGCGCTCCACCACCACCCAGCGTCGACCCAGGTCGCGGGCGGCGACGGCGGTGGTACCCGAGCCGGCAAAGAGGTCGACGACGAGGTCCCCGGTCTCGGTGGCGAGCTCCACGATCCGGCGCATCAGCGCCTCCGGCTTGGGTGTGCGGAACCCCTCGACGCCGGCCCGCCGCAGCTCGGCCCGGGCGGTGTCGGTGGAGCCGACCTCCTGCGAGAGCCACACGGTCTTGAGCTTCTTGACCCGGCCCTCCTCGTGGCGGTCGCGCTGGTAGACGTCCACGCGCGGCCCGGAGCGGCCGCGCACGGTCCGGCACACCAGCTCGTCGACGCGCTCGCGCGCCCGCTCGCGGGACCAGCGCCACACCGCCGGGGTGAGGTCGCCGAACACCGGGTGGATCTCGACCATCCCGGAGCCGGAGCCGGGGTCGGCGGCGGGGTCGGGATCGACGGCGACCACGCCGGTCTCCGGGTCGCCGTACAGCGGGTAGGTCATCGTGGGCGCCGTCCGCGGATTGAAGCGCTTGTTGGTGTTGCGCAGCGGCAGCAGGCGGTAGTTGACGCCGTCGGGGCCTGTGTGAGGGAAGTCGGCGGGGTTGACGGCGGCGGCGACGCCCGCCGTCAGCCGCACCCGAGCCGGGTCGCGGGCATACACCATCAGCCGGTCGTGGGAGCCGGCGAAGAACCGGTCGAGCTGACGGCCCTTGGGGTTGCTCTCCACGGTGAGGTCGGCGAGGAAGGCGTCCGCGCCCAGCACGTCGTCGAGCAGGCAGCGAACGCGGTGGGCCTCGGCGTCGTCGAGGTGCACCCACAGCGTCCCGGCCTCGGCGAGCAGGTCGCGGGCCACGCGCAGGCGTGTCTCGATGTAGCCGAGCCACTCCGCGCGCGGCATGTCGTCGCGGTAGCCCTCGAAGCGGCCTCCGCGGTTATAGGGCGGGTCGAGGTAGACCAGCTGGGCCGCACCGGCGGGGGCCAGGCCCATCTCGTCGAGAGCCGCCGCAGCCTCGGGAAACCGCCCGCCGTCGCCCACCAGGACGGCACCGGACACCTCGCCGTCGTCACCCCGGACGGTCTCGACGACCTCGGGCGCCGGGCCGTACGCACCGGGCGGCTCGGGCTCCCCGCGGCCCGGCCACGTGACGGCGAAGTCGGCGGTCACCGCACCGGGTCGAGGGTGAGTGCGTCGGGCCGGCGGAAGACGGTGCCGAAGCGGGCGTCCAGCCGCACCCACGGGACACGGGTACTCACGCGGACTGGCTCGCGGTCGGGGGCGCGGCCCGCGCGCTCGGGCACGAATCCGCACATCACCGCCGAGAACACGGTGCGCATGTCCACGCCGACCGGAGCGTCGGTGTCGGCGCCCACGATAAGCGCCTCCTGATCGAGCAGCGAAGGCGGCAGGCCGGCGGGGCCGGCGCTCTCGCGGGCGGCGTCGCGGCCGGACTCGGCGAGGTCGAGCAGCACCTGGGCGGGGATGTCCTCGACCGCGGTGAACCCGTCCACCGGCGGCAGCAGTCCCTGCCACGAGGAGGTCAGGGGCATCCCGGGATCGACCCGGCCCTCGCGGTCTCCGCGGGGCAGCACGTCGAGCTCTGTGAGCAGGTGGTCGGCGCCGGCCACGACGTCCCCGCCGGGGCACGTGCCGCCGAGCCCGCGCACGACGAGCGCGCCGAACGGGGTCCGCGCCCAGACGCGCAGACGGGGCGCGGCGGCGGACTCGGCTGCGGCCGAACCAGCGGCGGCAGGCTCGGCGGCGCCGCCGTCGGTGAAGCGCACGACCGTGGCCTCGTCGAGTCGCAGCAGGCGGCGCAGGAGAGTGCGCAGGTCGTCGCGGTCCGCAGGGTCCGGGATGACGACCCCGCCGTCTGCTCCCCCGTCGCCGCTTCCAGGAAGTATCACGCGGGCTCCTCGTGGAGGAACTCGCGCAGGTAGTCGCGCTCGGCCCGGCTCAGCCGGCGGGGACGCTGGGCGGCAAGGTCGAAGGCGGCGACGGTGGCCGTGCAGTCCACAGCAGGGGGCGCGTCGTCCGGGGTGTGGCGGCCGCGGACCTGGTGGCGGAGCACCACGAGCGCGCCGCCCACCTTCTCGCACCACATGCGCACCCGGATGGGCCCGTCGGCGTACTTGACCTGCCCGCGGTAACGCACCCGGAGGTCGGTCATCACGGCACCGGCGGCGAGGGTGGCGGTGGGCGTGCCCTCCTCGAAGAGCCACGGGATGCGAGCCTCCTCGATGAGCGTGATCATCCGCGCGTGGTTGACGTGGTGGTAGAGATCCTGGTCGGACCAGCGGACCGGCAGGGCGGCGGTGAAGACGCGGCGGCCGGGCTCGCCGGAGATCCCGAGCGGGCCACCCGCCTCGTAGACCAGGGTGTCGCTCACTCGCCCGGCTCCGGGTGGGGCGGCACGGAGTCGTCCGGGTGGCCGGTGAGCGCCGCCCGCTCCCGGGCCGCCTCGAGCACGTTGCGCACCCCGCCCGGGATCTCGACGGCTGTAGAGCTGGACGTGTCGAAGGCGACCATGACCGCCCGGATCTCGCAGCACACGTCGCCGGCGGCGTCGAGGATCGTCTGCCGGATCTGATAGGAGGTGGTGCCCACGTGCTCCACCTCAATCACGACGTCCACGGTCGTCGAGTCGCGCAGGACCGGCCGCAGGTGGTCGATCTCCAGCCGCCGCACGACCTGCGGGAGGTTGCCCAGCCCGAACGGGCCGAAGCGGCTGCGGATAAAGAGGATCCGCGCCTCCTGCGCGTACTCGATGTACTTGACGTTGTTGACGTGGCCGAGTTGGTCGAAGTCCGCCCACCGCACCTGCAGGGTGCAGCGGAACGGGCCGTTGTCCGCGGCCGCGGCTGCCTGGCTCATGACGCCTCCTCGGTCTCCTCCGTGAGAATCGACTCCAGCTCCGCGCGGAACCGCGGCGAGATCTCCTCGGAGCGATCCTCGGAGTTGCTCGCGATGAGCACCACCTCGGCGGTGAACACCACGTCATCGTCGATCCGCATGCGGTGCCGCAGGGTGAACGACGTGCGCCCGATGTGGGTGGCTTCCACCGTCATGGTGAGTTCGGTGACGCCGAACGGCACCGGCGCCGCGTAGTCGAGCGCCATGGTACGCACCAGCATGAGCTGCGCCCCCTCCGCGCCGGGGACGAGTCCGCGGTCGAGGAGGAAGGCGTTACGGGACTCCTGCACGAACTCCTGGAAGGAGATGTTGTCCATGTGCATGCTCGGCCCGAAGTCGGTGACCCGGACCGGCAGGACGCATTCGAAGGCCGGCACCGGCGATCAGTCCCGGGTGAGCTTGCGGTGGGTGACCCGCGACGGGCGGGCCGCCTCGGCGCCGAGACGGGCGATCTTGTTCTCCTCGTAGCCCTCGAAGTTGCCTTCGAACCAGTACCACTGGCCCTCCTCGACGTTGCCCTCCCACGCGAGGATGTGGGTACAGGTGCGGTCGAGGAACCAGCGGTCGTGGGAAATCACGACGGCGCAGCCGGGGAACTCGACGAGCGCGTTCTCCAGGCTGGACAGGGTCTCCACGTCCAGGTCGTTGGTCGGCTCGTCCAGGAGGATCAGGTTGCCGCCCTCCTTGAGCGTGAGCGCCAGGTTGAGGCGGTTGCGCTCACCACCGGAGAGGACGCCGGCCTTCTTCTGCTGGTCCGGACCCTTGAAGCCGAAGGCGCTCACGTAGGCGCGCGAGGGCATCTCGTTCTGGCCCACCTCGATGTAGTCCATGCCCTCGGAGACGACCTCCCAGACCGACTTCTCCGGGTCGATGTTGGCGCGGTTCTGGTCCACGTAGCTCAGCTTGACCGTGTCGCCGATCCGGACGGTGCCCGAGTCCGGCTCCTCCAGCCCGACGATGGTCTTGAACAGGGTCGTCTTACCGACGCCGTTGGGGCCGATCACGCCGACGATGCCGTTGCGCGGCAGCGTGAAGGACAGGTCCTTGATGAGCACGCGGTCGTCGAAGCCCTTCTCCAGGTTCTCGACCTCCACCACGACGTTGCCCAGGCGGGGCGGGGTGGGGATCTGGATCTCTTCGAAGTCCAGCTTCCTGTGCTTCTCGGCCTCGGCCGCCATCTCCTCGTACTTGGCCAGGCGGGCCTTGGACTTGGTCTGGCGGGCCTTGGCGCCGGAGCGGACCCACTCGAGCTCCTGCTTGAGGCGCTTCTGCAGCTTCTGGTCCTTCTTGCCCTGCACCTCGAGGCGCTCGGCCTTCTTCTCCAGGTAGGTGGAGTAGTTGCCCTCGTAGGGGTGCAGCTTGCCGCGGTCGACCTCACAGATCCACTGCGCCACGTGGTCGAGGAAGTAGCGGTCGTGTGTCACGGCCAGGACGGCACCGGAGTAGGCGGCCAGGTGCTGCTCGAGCCACAGCACCGATTCGGCGTCGAGGTGGTTGGTGGGCTCGTCGAGCAGCAGCAGGTCGGGCTTGCTCAGCAGGAGCTTGCACAGCGCCACCCGGCGCTTCTCACCACCGGACAGGTGGGTGACCGGCGCGTCGCCCGGCGGGCAGCGCAGCGCGTCCATGGCCTGCTCGATCTGCGAGTCCACGTCCCACGCGTCCACCGCGTCGAGCGCCTCCTGCAGCTTGCCCATCTCCTCCATGAGCTCGTCGGTGTAGTTGGTCGCCATCTCCTCGGCGACCTCGTTGTACCGGCGCAGCTGCACCATGGTCTCGCCGAGGCCGTCCTCGACGTTCTCCCTGACCGTCTTGGTCTCGTCCAGCTCCGGCTCCTGCATGAGGATGCCGACGCTGGCCTCCGGGTCGAGGAACGCCTCGCCGTTGGACGGCTGGTCCAGCCCGGCCATGATCTTGAGGATCGAGGACTTACCCGCGCCGTTGGGACCCACGACGCCGATCTTGGCGCCGGGGTAGAAGGCCATCGTCACGTCGTCGAGGATCACCTTGTCCCCGTGCGCCTTACGGACCTTCTTCATCGTGTAGATGAACTCTGCCACGGATACACCCTTTCACCTGCGCGTATGCACTCTCATCGCCGCGGGCCGGCCGCGGGCACGACCCCCATGCTACGTGCCCGCGGCCGGCCCCGGCCCGCTGGTCAGAACGGCGCGCCCGTGCCGCCCCCGCGCGGGCCACCCGCGTCCGCCGTCTCCCCCGCGGCCGCCCCCACGAGATCACCCTCAGGGGCCTCCTCGAGTCCGGACACGTCGGTGGGCACGTCCGCCTCGTCGTCGTCCCCGGGCCGGTCCACCTTCTTGAGGCGCTTGACGGTGACGTCCATCCGCGACATGTCCGGTCCGAGCGCGTAACACCGCATCTCGGTGTCGCGGGTGGGGACGCCGTCGCGCTCGTACTCGTTGGAGTGCAGGCGGCCCTGGACGATCACCGCGTCGCCCATGAAGAGCCGGCCGCTGGCCTGGCGCGCGAGGTTGCCCCAACATGACACGGCCAGGAAGAGGGTGCTGGTGGTGCGCCACTCGCCGGTGTCACGGTCCTGGCGGCGCGTGTTGCTGGCCACACGGAAGTTGAGCACGATGTCGTCCCCCACCCGCCGGGTGGTGGGGTTGTTGACGATGTTGCCGCGGACGGTGGTCAGGGTCTCGTTCATGGGATCGCTCCTCGTCAGCTGCGGCCGACCCGGTGTCGACCTCACCGCCGAGCGTGCCCCACCTCACCGTCGTCACCCCGCCGGATCGGGGCCCGCGGCGCCCTCCCTGTGGAGACACCAGGGGGTGTGGAGAAAGGACCGTGTGACGACGGCGAGGCCGACGGTCTCAGCCCCGGTTCCCGCCCTGGGACATCTGGCGGAGCATCTCGTTGTAGGCCCTGAGCTCGGCGTCCTCGTCCCGGTCGGCCTGCCGCTCCCCGCGGCGCGCCTCGCGCATGTCGGACTGGAACCACTGCCAGGCCAGGGCCAGCATCACGACGAACAGCGGGATCTCGCCCGCCGCCCATGCGATGCCGCCGCCGACCCGCTGACTCTGCAGGAGATCGGGGATCCACGGCAGCCCGATGCCCTCGTACCAGGTCTCCCCCAGCACGGTCGGGTAGTTCATGAGCATGATGCCGAAAAAGGCGTGGAACGGCAGCGAGCCGAGCAGCACCATGAGCTTGTAGATGGGCGAGTACTGCCGCGGCGCGGCGTCCACCCCGATGAGCACCCAGTAGAAGAGGTAGCCGCTGATGAGGAAGTGGACGTTCATAAACATGTGCCCGATGTGGTCGGACACGAGCGTGTCGTAGAAGCCGGCGAAGTAGACGAGGTAGAACCCGGCCACGAACTGCACGGCCGCCACCACGGGGTGGGTGAGGAAGTGCGAGAGCGGATTGTTGATGAACTCCACCAGCCACTCGCGGGGCCCGGGCGGGTTGCCGCGGCCCGCGGCCGGCAGCGCGCGCAACGCGAGCGTGAACGGCCCGCCCAGGACGAGCATCACCGGCACGAGCATCGAGAGCAGCATGTGGCCCACCATGTGGGAGGCGAAGTCTGCCATCATGTACATCCCCAGGCCGGTGCTGGTGGTGAGGAACATGGTCACGCAGCCGAGGACCCAGGACACGGTGCGGCCGACCGGCCACGCGTCGCCGCGGCGGTGCAGGTGGACCATGCCCCAGACGTACAGGCCCAGCAGGATCACCGAGGCCAGGCCCAGCACCAGGTCGAAGCGCCACAGCCCGAAGACCGTGCCGAAGGAGAACGGCCCGGGCAGTTCGAAGCCGAGGAAGGCCTCCTGCCGGGTGGGGATGTAGCGCGGCGCCGGCGGGGGGGTGCGGCCCAGCGAGACGGCCAGCGCCATGGTGCCTGCCATGACGACCGACTCCACCAGCACGATCCGCAGGAGCGTGCCCCGGTCCACGGGGGCGTTGGCGCGCCGGGACTCAATGCGCGCGATGATCCGGCGGCGCACCGCCAGCCCGAACACCGCGAGCAGGCCCAGGCACAGCAGCTTGGCCACCACGAGCAGCCCGTAGGTAGAGGAGAACAGGTCGGACGGCAGCACGCGCACCAGTGCGTTGATCACGCCCGACAGGCCCAGCGCCACGATCGCGACCGTGGCCACCACCGAGTAGCGGCGCAGCGCGAGCGCCACCCGCGCCCCGCCCCGCAAGGTGTGGGCGATGACGGCCACGAGCCCGCCCACGTAGAAGACCGCGGCGAACAGGTGGATGATGAGCGAGTTGGTGGCGATGTCGTGCGCCGTGCTGCCCGACGCGTGGCCCGTGGCCGCCACCGGCAGCAGCGAGAGCACGGTGACGGCCAGCCAGATCACCGACCATCGCCAGCTCACCGTAAGCCTCTGCCCCACGCCCGCGACCAGGGCGATGATCGCCGACCACCGCCACGAGGACGCCACGTCGATCGAGCTGATGGCCACCAGCCATTGGTCCGGTGGCAGCGTCTGCCACAGCGTCCGGCCGGAGACGTCGGAGAGCGTGAGCGGGATGAGCAGCGCCGCCGCCACCGCCCACGCGATGTTGGCCCAGGACGCGATCTGCTGGGCGCGGTAGCCGTCCACGTCCAGGGTCTTGTCCTTCTGCGGCGGCGTGAAGAACGCGGCGAACAGGCCCGCGCCCACGGCCACCGCGGCCAGGATCTCGCCGATCGTCCGCACCGCCGGCAGCCCCGCCGTGGTGAGCAGCCCCGGGTCGGGCACACCGATGAGCTCGAGCGCCGCGTCCGTGGACATGCCGGACAGCGGCACCGCCACCCCGGCGCCCACCGCCGCGAGCAATACCACCAGGGGTACGACGCTGCGGGTACGGAGCGGTCCGATGGTGGCGGGGGCCTTGGACGACGACATGGGTCCATCGTAGGAAGCGGGGCGGTCGGCGGCCTATTCATGGTGGCGGCGGGGGCGCTGGCCGTGGGCCCGGCAACCACGCGATCGGCTACGATTCTCCCGGCGACGCCGCGCTAGCGGCCTGCCAGGCCTCCGTAGCTCAGTGGATAGAGCATCCGGTTTCTACCCGGCTGGTCAGGGGTTCGAATCCTCTCGGGGGCGCAAGGTTTACGCAGGTCAAACGGCATTAATGCTGTGTGATCCGCAGGTCGTGCAACTGGCGTACAAGTTGCCTTGTGTTGGTCAATAGAAATGGCCCCGTAGCGCGGGAACGCTCGGGGCCAGCGACCAAGACGAGGTAAGCGTCATGGCCAACAGCCAGCATCCCACACACCATCCCGTCACGCCTACCGTCGATGTGCGTGTCGGCCTCGACGACGACGAGCGCGCCACCATGATCGCCGAATTCTGGCGCCAGCTCGACGCCGCGCAGGACGGTGCAGCATGACCGACAAGTGGTGGACCAGCGAAGAAACCCGCCACTACCAGGGCGAGACATTCCACACCCGCGCCCGCTGGCTCGGCAGGATCGACGACCACCTCGGCCGCGCCGACCAGTACCGGGCCGTAGTCCGCATATCGCAGGACATCGAATACGACGACACGCCGTGGATTTCGCTGTGGCAGAACAACGGCCGCACCCCACCGGCGACTTACACCGTCGAGGACGCCCGCACCCTCGGCTACGCGCTGCTCGACGCAGCCGAAATCGTGGACCGGGAACGCGACGCCGCGATACGGCGACTCACCGAAAACACCCCCTAAACGCGCCCCTGGGCCGTTTCCGTCCAACCGTGGCCTTCAGGTACACGGTTGGCGCGGTGACCGCTCAGCGGCCAAACCACGGGCGTTTACAGACGGGTTAGCCCCAAACCAACCGAAGTCCCGGTGCAGTCAATCCCCCGAACCGGCGGGGGCGTCCCACCCTCGGGTCTGCGCAGACGACGGGCAGGGATCACGACCAGCTCTTTCACGAAACGTGGGAGGGCTACCTGTCGTGCCGTGATGGACTAACGGGGCATGGTGTTCGGGCAAAAATCCGGGGAAGGGGCCAGCAAGGCCAGGGTTCCCCGCAGGGGAACTCCATATGTTTGTCAGTAGCAGTAACCCACCACCAGGAGGCGCGGCATGACCGAACGCAAGCGAGAGAGCAAGGCCGTGAAAAGGGCACGTGAGCAGATGGAGCGCGCACGAGGCGAAACTTTGTCTGGTGAGGCATACCGGTCCCGCAAGTCGTCAACGTGGCGGGTAGGCGGGCGGCGTGCCGAAGGACGGTTCGACTGACCGTGCCGGGTCGCATCCCAGATGCGCCCCCACGTTTACCGGTCCCAAACCGGCAAACCCGACCACGGCGTTAAACACGGCAGTTGCCGTCGTCATCACCGCAACTGCATGGTCACCATGACCACCCGGTGCAGCTCGGGAAGCATCCGCCCCACGCAGGGGCGGCGGGCAAAGTGTCCAACTTGGACACTTTTGATCGGCGCATATCCGCCCCACGCAGACGCGGCGGGCGTCAGGTGTGGTCTCGGAACACACCTGAGAGTCGCGATCCGCACCACGCTGGCGCGGCGGGGTAGAGGCAGCGTCGATATTGGAGATTCTTCCAATAATCCTCCCCACGCAGGCGGCGGGGTAGAGGCAGCGTCGATATTCAGAGATCTCTAAATAGCGAAGGGGACAGTCGGCGGCGATGCCGACTCCCAGCTCGCCAAACTTAAGAGCCGCTCGTGGGCAACCACGGTGCTAAGCACCGTGGTTGCCGCCGTCATCACCGCAACTGCAAGGTCACCATGACCCCACAGACCAAAATCCCCAGTCCCGTACACGGCCCTAGCGCGTAAGCCGTGGGGGCTCCCAGGGCACCGGGGGCGGGGCCCACCCCCACCCCTCTGTGGACCAGATGCGGACATGCCCTCGGGGGGATATTGGGAGCTAAGCCACGGGGGCTTCCGTAGGGCCGGGAGGGGGCCCTCCCGCACCCCTCTGTGGAGTCGGCCCTGTGTGTGTAACGGACCTAAGCCGTGGAGTGTCCAGCGGGGTGGGGGTGGGGTGCGGTGCCCCACCCCCGTCGGGCTGGTCAGGTGATGGTGATCTTGCCGATGCTGGCAGGTCGGGTGAAACCCCAGCCGATGCGGAGGGTGCCTCGGACGGCGCACCGGTCGCTGGTGAAGTAGACGCTTCGGTCGATGGCGACTTCGGCGTCGTTGCGGAGGACGATCTGTGCGCTGGTGGCGTCGAGGGTCCAGATGGTTCCGGCGGCGACTTCGGGGGTGACGTACAGGGGTGCGCCTTCGATGACGCGTCGGCCGGGGGTTGAGGGGTCGCCGGATAGGGCGGTCATGTTGGAGCCGGCGCTGGTCTTGATCTTGGCGATGGTGGCGGCGTCGGTGGGGTTGGCGACCCAGGCGTTGACGGTGCCGCCTGCGGCCTGGACGGCGGCGATGGCATCGACGAAGATGTCGAAGTCGTCGAGGGTTCCGGTGGTGGTGGTGACGCCGTCGAGGGCGGCGAGGCCGGAGGGTGCGGGGGCGGCCTTGGCTCCGAAGAACGCGGCGTCGACTTCGCGGACGAGGTCGCGGACGATGCCGGCTCCGATGATGTTGGCGGCGGCGGGCGCGGTGTCGTTGGCCAGCTCGTTGCTGATCACGGACAGTGCGGCGACCTTGGCGGGGACGATGACCAGTTCATCGGCGGTGGCGTTGGAGGTGGGGATCTCTGCGCCTTCCTCGACCCACTCGGCGGTGGGGTCGGAGGTGATGCGCGGGATGCGGGTGACCTCGCTGTTGGTGTTGATGACGCCGCAGACGCTGGTGGCGATGCTGGCGGCGAGGGTGGGTTCGACGACGAGGGCCTGGACCTGGTCGGGGGTGAGGATGGGTGAGCCGTTGGTGAGCACGAGAGGTGACCTTCCGGTGAGGTGGTGTGTTGTGGTCCTCGGCGTCTCGCCTCGGTGGTCGCGTCTCGCGTGCTGCGCGTGGCCGTCTCGGCTCCGCGTTCACCTAGTGATTGTAGTCCCGGCCACGACGTTTGTCATGGCCGGGACCAGGGGTGCTACTTGGGGTTGAGGGCGTCGTGCCAGCTGGCCTTGGGTGGGACCGACCGGTCCCGGTTGTCGCCGGGGTTGGTGCGTGGCGGTAGGCCGAGTTCGCGGGCGGCGTCCTTGATCGCGTGCCGTGCGGCGATGCGGTCGAGGATGCCGTTGTGGTCGAACAGTGTGGTCTCGTCGAGGCCCCCGGCGCGGATGCCGGCGGGCTTGAATCCGGCGCGGATGATCTCGGCGTCCACGAGCTGGCGGCGGGCGGAATCGAGGTGGTCCTGAGTCATGCCCAGCTGTGAGCGGGCCTCGTTGCGCTGGCGTCGCGCCTTGGCCAGATCGGCGAGCAGCGCGTCGGTATTCGAGGTGGCCTCGTCGCCTCCGTCGGCTGACTCGTCGCTACCACCGGATTCGGTGACAGCCGGGCCGGTGTCTTGGTCCTCGGTCTCGTCTGGGGTGTTGTCGGGCATGTCGTGGTCGGTCATGGGTCAGTCCTCCTCGAGGTCGGGCCAGAACCGGTGTCTGACCGCTTGGGTGTAGTGGTGCACGAACGTGTCCAGCTCGTCGGGCACCTGGTGACCGAGCAGCGCCAGTAGGTGCCGTTCGGTGTCTGTGGCGGGCCGGCGGAAGCTCCTCACGCGGCCCAGCTGCGCGGAGTAGTTGTATTCGAACCTGACGCCAACCCCGGTCTGTGATCGTTCGTAGTCGGCTGCGGCGGTGGCGTCCTCGGCGGCCTGCACGTCGGCTGGCAGGCCGGTGAAGGCGAGCCAGCCGCGCACGTCGGGTTGGGGTAGCTGTCTCACATGTCCTCCTTGAGGTGGTCGGGTAGGGCGTGGCCGGCAGCGATACGCTCACGCACTGCGCTCAGGTAGTCGGCGCGGGCGTCGTCGTCGATGTTGCGGAGGATGTCGGCGGCGACGGCCGTCAATGCTCCGATGATCGGCATGACGGGCAGGTCGGCGAGCAGCACGCTCAGGTTGTCTCCGGTGTTGTTGACGGTGGCGTCGAGGGCGGCGACGGCGGCGAGCTGCGCGGTGATTGCGTCGGCCCGGTCGGCATCCTGCTCGGCCTGCGCCCGGTCGATGGCGTCGGCGATCTGGGCGGCGCGGGCGTTGATGCCCTCGGCGGTGGTCGAGTCGTCGGCGAAGTGTTTGAGGTCGTCGATGTGTAGGCCGTGGGCCTCGGCGGCGGCCGCGTACAGCGGATCGAGGTCGTCGGTCATGGGGTCTCCTTCGTGGCGTGCTCGGCGTTATCGACGAGCTGGTCTGCGAGCAGTACGGCCTCACGTTTGGTCAGCCGGTAGTTGTCGCGGTTCAGGCGCATGACGACGTGCTTGCCGTCGCGGTAGACGTGCGCGGACACGTCGGCTTGGGGGCGGATCACTTGGACTCCTTCGAGGGGATGCGGACCGGTCGGCCGCGGTGGTCGTAGGCGATGCCGGCCCACACGCCTGTGCGGTCCCGTGGTCGGGCGTTGCCGGCGAAGTCCCGGCAGTCGGCCAGGATCGGGCACGTCCCGCAGACGGTCTGGGCGCGATACACGCGGGCCTCGTAGTCGTCGGCGGTCTCGTCGTCCCGGCGGGGATCGAACACGTCCCACAGTCCGGCGCAGGCGGCCCCGGACCAGCGGTCCCGGCCGGCCAGTAGTTCGGTTAGTGGATTCACGCGGGCCTTCCGGTAGTGGTCCTGGGTGGTCCTGGAGGTCTCAGGACCACTGCGGTGTTTGTGCTGGTAAGGGGTGGTCCTGTGGTCCTGGGACCAGGGGTCGAGGACCAAGGACCACTCACGTGTTCTCATGGCGTCTCCGGTACTCGTCCAGGGCGACCACGGCGCGATCCGATCCCCACTTCATGCGCTGTTGCACGTCCCGCTTGGAGGTCGGGGGCGGGTCCAGGGCGGTCAGCGCGTTCACGTCAGCGGCGACCCGCTCCGGGTTGGCGCCGATCCCGAAGTCACTCGGGGCCGATTCCCCCTCGGCGGGTGGGATCGTCTCGGCCAAGAGGACCCCGCCGGTGAAGGACCGCAGGTGGAACACGCCGGCCAGCGGTTCCCGATCCCCGGTAGGGCAGTGCTGTCTCAGGCCGCCGTGACGGTCCTTGTTCACCGTCAGGTAGGCCGCACCCCCGGAACCCGGTGTGAAGGCGTCCTTGACCCGCACACGGATCGAAGTGCCCCCAATGGCGCGGCGCTTAGCTCCGGTGCCGCCGGGGCCGAACGTTCGTGACTCGGACCCCTTGGCGAGGTGGTCGATCAGCAGCACCGCGGCGCCGGCCATCGCCATCTTTTTCAGCACCGCCGTGTGGACCACGGTGAAGTCGTCGGCGGAGTTGCTCGAGGACCCGAACAGGGGCAGCAGCTCCCCCAGGGAGTCCACGACGACAAGGTCAGGTGACCAGTCGGCGCAGTCGTCCACGACGTCGTACACGTCGCCGCGGTCCTCCGGTTCGATGTACCGGAACCGCTCGAGGTCCCCCAGGGTCTTGGGGTCCACTCCAAGGGCCACGAGGCGGGCCGCGATGGATGCCACCCCGTTGTGGTCCAGGTCGATCACGAGGACCTTCTGCCCGGCGTTCAGGGCCTCGGCAGCGGCAGCGAGGGCTACCCACGTCTTGCCCGATTCGGGGTCTCCGAAGAGCAAGTTGACCTGCCCGGCGTAGAACATGCGGTGTCCGTCAGTGCGGGCGCCGAAGGCCGGTTCAGGTGGTCCTGGGATGGTCCCGGCGAGCAGTCCGGCAACATCGGCGTACCGGGCGCGGGTGATTCCGTATTCGGGCAGGTCAGCGCGGTCCCGGACCGGTCCCGGACCAGTGTCGGGGTAGTGGTCCTGTGGTCCTGGACCCCTATGTGCAGGACCACCAGGACCACCGTCGGTGAAGGGGTCACTCGTGAGCATCGCCAGCCCCCTTACGGGCAGCGGTGAGCCGGTCGTGCAGCCCGCGCAGGCGAGTGCCGCCGGTGACAATGTGCATCCACAGATCGTCCTCGGACGCGGTGGCAGACCACCCGACCAACCCGGTGCCGTGGGACTCCACAGCGCGGCGGAAGTGGCCGGCGAGAATCTGGGCGCAGTAGTACGGGATCGCCTCGGGCACCCCGCCGGCGGTGGTCGCTTGGGTCAGCTCGTCTCGCACAAGCTGTGATGCGTCCCCGGTGCGGATGATCTCGTCCATGACGGCCTGGGCGCCGGTGACGCCACGGGCAGCGAGGGCACAGATTGCGGCCCAGATTGTCCTGTGAGGCTCGTCCAGGTCCTCGGGTTGTACGAGGGTGGCAGCGTCTTTCACGGCCCCCTGCGAGGCCCACAAGGCGCCGGACAGTAGACCTGAGTTCCACAACTTTTAGTGCCCCGCGTTGATGGCGTTGATGAGTTCGCGGGCCTCGTCGGGAATCGTGGGT
>NZ_JBIQES010000004.1:128270-249483 GCF_045369825.1 Dietzia sp. 179-F 9C3 NHS | reverse complement strand
GACCACCCCCTCCAGGAACGCCTCAGCCAGCAACGGCAAGTGCTCGAACAACTGCACCGCTGCCCGCAACCGATATCGCATTGTCGCCGCCGTCACCGGCGCCGCCACACACCACCGCGCACACGTCACCGCCGCCGCATCCGCCCGCAGCCGCTCGAGCCCCGGCGCCAGAGCACCGGCCCGCTCCCGGGACAACCGGGACTCCTCCTGACCGAACGCCCGGAACAGGGCCAGCCACTCCCTCGCCTCCGCCCGATGTCGCTGACGCACCACCTGCGCCAGGTCCCCCGGATCCCCACCGAACTCACACGCCGGCGAGGACTCCGGCACCCCCGCACCCGACCCCCGAACCGCCATCACAACCCCCGGACTCGCTCACCTGTTCGATACACCACGACGGTACGACACGGGTACGACACGATCGCGAAACCACCCGTCAACAGCACAAAAGCCCGGCGAGGGCAGGAAAGCCCCGTGAGGGCAGGAACGAGAGCGAGCGAAGCGGTCAGCTCCGGGTCTCGACCGCCACCCGCAGGTACACCATCAGGTGCGCGCGGATGACGGACTCCCGCTCCGCCGCGCCCGCCTCGGGCCCGATCGCACGCCCCGAGGGGCCGACCGGGAGAGCCGCCACGGCCTCGCGCAGTCGCTCGGCCTGCTCGGGCCCGATCCCGTACAACGCGCCGTCGTCGGCGACCGTCTCGACCGCGTCCCGGAGCGCCACCCCCTCGGCCGGCCCCACCTGCTCGGCCACGTAGGCGACCACCGGCTCGAGGGGGACCGGGAAGCCCTCGTCGATCTCGTCGAGGTCCTCGTCCCACTCGTCGTCCTCCCGGTCGCCGTCGAGGAAGGCCGCCACCTCCTCGGCCTGGTCTGCCAGCAGGTCGAACAGCATCTGCTCGGCCATGCCGGTGCCGGGCCAGGCGTGCTCGCGCTCGTCGAACGGCAGCGCGGCCGCGCGCGCGATCATCCGGTCGGCCTTCTCCGCGTCCCCCTCGGAGAGTCGGCGCAGCGCCTTGGTCAGGAGGTTGACGGCCGCCTCGTGGCTCGCCTCGCTGAACGGGGCGAGAGCGGCGTCGCGTACGTCCGGGTGGGTGCCGTACGGCGACCGACGCGCCATGTCGGCGAGGAAGTGCTCGGGCAGTCCGGTCTCGGGATCGCGGCTCATGCCCCCAGCCTGCCCGCCTCAGCGTCTCCCCGCCGCGTACCGGCCCAGGAAGTCCTCCTTGAACGCCAGGTATTCCCCGGGCCCCGCCGCCATAGCGGCGCGGATGTCATCCACGAGCCGCACCACGAACGCCAGGTTGTGCAGCGTCAGGAGCGTGGAGCCGAGGAACTCCTTGGCCTTGAACAGGTGGTGCAGGTAGGCGCGCGAGTAGTCGCGGGAGACCTCGGACGGCCCGGAGGGGTCGAGCGGGGTGTGGTCGTGGCGGAACTGGGCGCGGGTGATGTTGACCCGGCCGTCGAGGGTGTAGATGCCGCCGTGCCGGGCGAGCCGGGTGGGGGCCACGCAGTCGAAGGTGTCGGCGCCATTCTCTACGGCGGTGAAGATGTCCTCGGGCTCGCTGATCCCCAACAGGTGTCGAGGGCGATCCTCGGGTAGCTCCTCGGCGCACCAGCCCACGATGGTGCCGAGGTTCTCCTTCTCGAGCGCCCCGCCGATGCCGTAGCCGCCGAACCCGCGCCGCCCGTCGGATTCGGCGCGGTCGCTCATCTCCACGAGCCCGCGGACGGCGTGCCGGCGCAGGTCCTCGAACTGCGCGCCCTGGATCACGCCCCACAGCGACTGCCCGGGCCGGTGGGTCCGCTCCTCCGAGAGGCGCTGGTGCTCGTCGAGGCAGCGCTGCGCCCACCGGCGGGTCCGCTCGACCGAGCTCTCCTGGTACCTGCGCGTGTTCATGAGCGTGGTGAGCTCGTCAAAGGCGAAGAGGATGTCCGCGCCCAACGCGTGCTGGATCCGCATGGACACCTCGGGGGAGAACCGGTGACGGGAGCCGTCGAGGTGGGAGGTGAAGGTGACGCCGTCCTCGTCGACCTCGGCCAGCCGCCCCTGGCCCTTGTTGGTGGCGGAGTCGTCGGGTGCGGGGGCGGTGCCCGCGCTCATCTCGATGACCTTCTTGAACCCCACCCCGAGGCTCATCACCTGGAAGCCGCCGGAGTCGGTGTAGGTGGGCCCGTGCCAGCGCATGAACTCGCCGAGCCCACCGGCGGCGTCGACGACCTCGTGGCCCGGCTGCAGGTAGAGGTGGTACGCGTTGGCGAGCACGGCCTGGGCTCCGGTCGAGCGGACCTGCTCGGGCGTGAGGGTCTTGACCGTCGCCTTGGTGCCCACCGGGATGAACGCCGGGGTGGCGATCTCGCCGTGCGGCGTGTGGATGACGCCCGTGCGGCCGCCGGCGGTGCCGTCGAGGACCATCCGCTCCCCCACGTCGAAGGTGGTGGCGCGGGGGGCGGGAGGGGTGTCCGGGGCGGGGGACGTGCTGGGATCCGACATGGGGACATCGTGGCACGGCCTCGGCGCGGCGCACCGAGGCCCTACGATGAGTCGGCGGACGGGACGACGACGAGGGAGGCGAACGCGGACATGACCGTCACCGGCGGGCGGCGCCTGTCCCGCGAGGAGCGCCGCGAGCAGCTCGTCACGCTGGGGCTGAGGCTGCTGGAGACCGTGCCGTTCCGCTCGCTCTCGATCGACGACGTGGCGGCCCGCGCCGGGATCTCCCGGAGCCTGCTTTTCCACTACTTCCCCACCAAGCGCGACTACCTGGGCGCCGTGGTGTGCGCGGCGGTGGACCACGTGCTGGACGTGACGGCGGTGCCCGAGGGCACGAGTGCGGCGGACGGTACTCGGGCGATCGTCACCGCCCTCGTCCGCTTTATCCAGCGGCGACGCGACAACTACGTGGCGATCATCCGCTCCGGCCGCTCGGTGGACCCGGCGCTGGAGGAGGTGGTGGACGCCATGCACCACACGCTGAGCCTGCGGGTCCTGGAGAGCATCGGCGTGCCGGACCCCGGGCCCACCGCGCTCATGCTCACCCGGTCGTGGCTGGCCGGCGTCGAGGAGGCGGCCCTGCTGGCGGAGAAGTCGGGGCTGCGGCAGGAGATCGTCATCGAGTCCTCATTGGTGGCGCTGCGCTCCGTCTCCGGGATCCCGCGGCCGCCGGCCACCCCCTAGCAGGGAACGACACCAGTAGGGCACGAAAAAAGCCCCCCACCTGCTCTGACAGGTGGGGGGCCTCTGGCGGTGGCGGTGGGATTTGAACCCACGGTTGGGGGTTACCCAACACAGCATTTCGAGTGCTGCACCTTCGGCCGCTCGGACACGCCACCGCCGGAAAGGCTACTAGACGGGGGCGCTCATCCGAAAATCGGGGCCGCGATCAGCCGCCGGTGAGCTTGTCCGCCGCGCGGTTGGCCTTGTCCTTGAGCTTCTCCGCGCCCTGCTTGATGTTGGCCGAACCCTGGTCGGCCTGGCCCTCGGCCTGCAGGTCACGGTCGCCCGACGCGGCGCCGACCGACTCCTTGGCGCGGCCGCCCAGCTCCTCGGCCTTGTTCGAGAACTTGTCTCCCACACCCATGTGGTTCTCCTCTCGATCACGGTGCCGGGTATCGACACCTCTTGTCTGCCGACCGTACGAGCGCGGGCGCGTTCCCGCCACCGCTCACCGCCTGGCGCGGAAGAAGTCCTCGAGCAGGGCCGCGCACTCGGCCTCGAGGACGCCGCCGCGGACCTCGGGCCGGTGCACGAGCCGGCGGTCGCGCACCACGTCCCACAGGGACCCGCACGCGCCGGTCCTCGGCTCCCAGGCGCCAAAGACGATCCGGCCGACCCGGGCCGCCACCGCGGCGCCGGCGCACATCGTGCACGGCTCCAGGGTCACCACGAGCGTGCAGTCCTCGAGCCGCCAGCCGTCGCCGAGGGCCACCGCGGCGGCCCGGAGGGCGCGGATCTCGGCGTGGGCGAAGGGGTCACCGTCGGCCTCGCGACGGTTGGTGCCGGAGGCGAGCTCACGGCCGTCGGGGGCCATCACCACGGCACCGACGGGCACGTCCTCCGGCGGGGCCGCGGCGGCCACCTCGAGCGCGCGGCGGAGCAGCGCCTCATCGGCGGCGCGGGGGCTCGTCGGCGCCGCCCGCCCGCTCACGCCCACCCCCGGTTCACGACTCGGGCGCGTGCTGCTCGAACTCGTCCGCGAACCCCATGCGCTCGGCCACGGACTGCAGCTGCTCGTCGGCGTAGAGGTCGGTCTCGGAGGTGATGATCTCCAGCACCCCGGCGGGCAGACCCAGGTCCTCGAGGATCGCCATGTCGCCCTCGGCCCACGGGTCGGTGTCCTCGAGCTCGTCCTCGGTGAGGTCCGGCACCTCCTCGTTGAGCTCGTCGAGCACGTCCTCGGCGAGGTCGTAGTCGAGCGCCGCGGTGGCGTCGGAGAGCATGAGGCGCATCCCGGACGGGCCGGGACGCAGGATCACGAAGAATTCGTGGTCCACGTCCACCAGACCGAAGGAGGCGCCCTCGATGCGCAGCGCCCGAACCTGCCGGGCCGCGTCGTGGAGGCTCGTCAGCGCCGAGTCCTCGAGCCGCAGGACCCGCCAGGCGGTACCCTCCTGGATCACCCCGAGGGCGTAGCCGGTAACGGCGTCGTCGCTGGAACCACGGTCGGGGTTGCTGGCCATGGGCTCAACCGTAGTCGGCTGTGAGAACCTTGTCAGGTGGCAGACACAGCGACGGATCCGCGGCCCGTGTGCGTGCTCGGGGTGGGCCTCATCGGCGGCTCGCTGCTGCGGGCGTTGGGCCCCGGCGGTGCGTTCGGCTGGAACCGTTCGGCGACCACCGCGCGGGCCGCGACGGCCGACGGGGCGGACGTCTCGACGGACCTGCCGGCGGTGCTGCACCGTGCCGCGGAATCGGACGCCCTCGTCGTCGTCGCCGTCCCCCTCCCCGCACTGGGCGCCGTGCTCGACGCGGTGGCCGGCCACGCGCCCGGCGTCGCGTTGACCGACGTGGTGAGCGTCAAGGCGCCCGTCCTCGCCGCGGTCCGCGCGCGCGGGCTGGGGGCGCGGTTCGTGGGCGGGCACCCCATGGCCGGCACCGCGGACTCGGGCTGGGCCGCCACGGACCCGGAGCTGTTCCGCGGGGCGACGTGGCTGGTGGCCGCCGATGACGACGCCGACCCCGACACCTGGGCGCGCGTCGCCGGGTTGGCCGGGCGGTGCGGCTCCCGGGTCGTGGCGGCGGCGTCGCCCGAGCACGACGCCGCCGTCGCTCGCATCTCGCACCTGCCGCACGTACTCGCCGAGGCCCTGGCCGTCTCCGGCGCCGCGGGGGGAGCGCTCGCACTGGCCCTGGCGGCCGGCTCGTTCCGCGACGGCACCCGCGTCGCCGGCACCGCCCCCGACCTCGTGCGCGCGATCTGCGAGCCCAACCGCGACGCGCTGCTGCCGGTGCTGGAGGAGTGCCTGTTGCTGCTCACCGCGGCGCGGGATTCCCTCCGTGACGACGACGAGCTCGGCGCCCTCGTCGACGGGGGCCACCTCGCGCGCGCCGCCTACGAGGCGTCCGCCGCGGGGACGGCCGAGCCGGTGGTGGTCGTGCCGGGGACGCCCGGATGGCTCGAGACGGCCCGCGGGGCGGGCGCCGAGGGGCGGGCGGTCAGGCTCGGCTGAACGGGTCCTGCGGCCGGCCGTTCAGGCCCGTCGGCTGAGCCCCGCGACGTCGAGGATCATGCCGTCGGGGTCGACGGTTGCGCTGGTCGAGGCGGTCGCGGTGATGCCGTGGACCTGCTCGTCGTCGCTGGTGAAGGTGACCGAGTCCTCGGAGACCTCGAGCGTGAGCGAGTCCACGGAGAGCACCCGCTCCTCGACGGAGCCGGGCTGGGCCTGCAGGTCCAGGCGGCGGATGATGAGGCTGGCAAAGAAGACGCTGTAGGTGATGTCCACGTCAACCACGCCGGTACCGCCGACGCGGGAGCGGGTGTCGGTGGGGTCGTCGAGGAGCCACTCGCCCTCGCCGTCGCGCACCAGGTCGATGGTGCGCTCGTACTCCTCGGTGGTCACGGTGAGCTGCACGCGACGCAGAGCCTGGCCCGCGTCGATCTCGGCCTCGTACTCCAATGAGAACGCCACGTGGTCGGGATGCGCCGCGGAGACGATCCGGCCGCGCGCCCGGGCGACCCCGCCCCGGCGGACCACACGCACCTGCTCGATGACCCGGCCCGTGTCCGAGATCCACGTGTACATGCGGGGCGCCGACGGCTGAGAGGAGTTCACAGCTCCAACGGTAGGAAATTGCACGCCGATTCGCACATTTCGCGCCGTCCCGCTCCCGGATCGTCACCCGCCGGCGGCGGGGTCGCGCGCGTCAGCGCGGAGACAACTCCAGCCGGGCGCGCCGCCACGGGTAGAGGGTGACGTTGCGCGCCCGCGGCCACTCGCGGCCCGAGCCCACCGGGTCGAGCCGGTAGCGCTCGAGAATCTGCCGCAGGATCACCTCGCCCTCCATGAGGGCGAACGAGGCGCCGATGCAGCGCCGGGCCCCGCCGCCGAACGGCAGCCACGTGGTGGGCGAGGGCACCTCACCGAGGAAGCGGCCCGGGTCGAATTCGCGCGGCGACGGGTAGGCGGCCGGGTCCCGGTGCGCGAGGACGATCGACGGCGAGATGGTCACCCCGCGCGGGTAGGGGCGGCCGCCGAGGGTCGTGTCCTCCTGCAGCTCGCGCATCACCATGGGCACCACCGGGTGCAGGCGCAGCGACTCCTTGAGTACGGCCTCGAGGTACGGCAGCTCGCCGCCCTCGGCGACCTCCGCGACGCACCGGTCCTGGATCGCCGGGTGCCGGGCCAGCTCGAGCATCGACCACGCCATCGCCGTGGCCGTGGTCTCGTGCCCCGCCGCGACGAGCGTGACGAGCTGGTGGTGCAGCTCGGCGTCCGTGAGCCCCTGCGCGTCCTCCGCGGACGCGCGGACGAGCAGCGCCAACAGGTCGCGACGCTCGGTGAGCCCCGGGTCGCGGCGGGCGTCGGCGATCTCCTCGCGGAGAAAGTCGGCCAGCACCTCGAGGTCGCGGAGCTCACGGCTCCACGGCCATACCCGGTGCAGCGCGGGGATGCCCAGGCCGATCATGACGACGGGCCCGGCGTCGACCGCGCGGGCCACCACCGGGCGGATCCGATCGAGCCGCGCGGAGTCGGTGACGCCGAAGACCACGCGGAGGATCACCTCGAGCGTGAGCTGGTTGAGCAGGACGTGCGCGCGGACGCGGCCCGAGCGCGGCCACGTGTCGAGCTGCTGGGCGGTGACCTCCTCGACGAGCGTGCGGTACCCGGCGATCTCGCGGCGGCCGAACGCCGGGGCGAGCAGGCGGCGGGCGCGGGCGTGTTCGTCGCCGTCCTGGAGCAGCAACGAGTGGTCCCCGAGGATCGGCCGCAGCAACTCGTTGCCCTTGCCCGCGTGGAAGACGGACGGCGAGCCGGCGAACACCTCGCGGACGTGCGCCGGGTCGGACACCGCCACGATCGGCCGCCGTTCCGGCGCGAGACGGAGCGTGAAGGGCACGCCGTACCGACGGGCCACCCGCGGGAACACCGCCACCGGGGCGGCGAGCGTGGCGAGTGCCTGCACCATGCCGGGCAGGCGGGGTCCGGGCGGGAGGGTGTCGGTCATTCCCCCACCGTACGAGGGGCCGTCGTCGGCCGCACACGGGTTGACGAGGACAACGGCGGATTACCGTGCACGGCCCGGCCGCTGCGCCGGCCGAGCTGGGCCCGCGTGGCGGGCGGGCGGCCCGGGGCCGCGTCACCGGGTGTCCGCCGAGTGTTCACCGGCAGGGCCTCGTCGTGGTCAGCCGGCGCTCCTAGGGTGACCGCCATGGCTCTGCTCCCCGTGGACCTGGACGCGACCCCCGACCACATTGTGGACTTCCTCGCCGTGGACGCGGCCGTGCGCGCCGCCGTCGGCGTGGAGCACCCCGCCCCGGCGGCCGCCGCGCTCGACTGGGCCGGCGCGGACGGCGTGTGGATGTCCCTCGTGCGCCCCGGCGACGGCCGGGCCCTGCTCACCGGCTGGCACCACGAGTTCTCCCTCACCGAGGGCAGTGGCCGGGCCGGCGAGGCGGGCACCGACCTCGTGGGCGACGCCCCGGGCTGGTGGCGCCGCGGCGTCGAGCACGCCCGCGCCCGCGACGCCTACCTCGGCTTCCTCTACGGCTGGGACGGATCCACGTGGTGGCGGCTCGACCAGCCCACCGACGACGGGTTCGACCCGGAGATCTTCCCCGTCACCCCGCACGCGCTGCGGGAGATCATCGACGAGCTGGCCGACGACACGCTCCTCGAGGCCCCCGACCCGGAGGCCGTGGACGCGCTCCTCGCCGCCGGGGCCGGGCTCACCGCCGACCACCTGGCCGCCGTACTGCGCTCCGCGGACGGCTGGCCCGAGGTCGACACCGCGGCCGGGGTGCGGGCCGCCCGCGCCTACCGCACCCCCGTGTCCGCCTGAGGCCCGGGTAGGGGCTCCCCGAGCGCGCCGGTTTCTGCCACCATGGTCCCGTGGGAAGACTCGGCGCCGCCGCCGCCAAACGCCTCGCCCTGGAGATCCTGGGCTGGACGTTGGTCGTGCTCGGGATCGCCGCCCTCTTCCTCCCGGGCCCCGGCCTGCTGACGCTCTTCGCCGGCATGGTGCTGCTCTCCCAGCAGTACCCGTGGTTCGAGAAGCGGGTGGACCCCGTCAAGCGTCTCGCCATGGAGGGCGCGTCCAAGGGCGTGCAGACGTGGCCGCGCGTCACCGGCTCGCTCCTGGGCATCGCCGGTCTCGCCGGGGCGGGCGTCCTGTGGGGCGAGCACCCGCCGTCGCCCGCGTGGTGGCCCTTCGACCCCGAGTGGTGGTTCCCCGGGGGCTGGGGCACCGGCGTCAGTTTCCTCCTCTCGGCGGCAATCGGCCTGGGCCTGCTCATCTACTCGATCAACCGCTTCCACGGCCGGCCGTACGACCACGCGCTCGAGCAGCGGCGGGAGCGTGTCCGGCACGCGCGGATCCGCCTCGAGAAGGAGGAACGCCGGCTCGCGCAGGAGCAGCACGGGCCGGCGTCCGGGCAGCCGGGGCTCACGCCAGGCTGAACGTCTCCGTGGCCCCCACCTCGAGCATCCGCTCCTCGCCGCGCACCCGGATCCGCACCGGGCCGGCGTCGATCACGCCGTCGCGGTGCTCCACCGCCACGTGGTCCCGCATCACGGTCACCCGCAGCGGCGAGCGCAGGTAGGTCATGCTGTAGCTCACGCCGTCGATGCCGCTCGGCAGGTTGGGGTCGAACTGCAGGGCCCCGTCGCACACGCGCATCCCGGCGTAGAATCGCTGCAGCAGGTCCACGGTGCCGGACATGACGCCCATGTGGATACCCTCGCGGGTCGTGCCGCCCTGGATGTCGTTGACGTCGCTGCCCAGCGCCACCTTGAACCGCTCCCACGAGCTGTCGGGGTCGAAGCGGGCGAAGACGCCGGCGTGGGTGATGAACGACAGGGTCGACCCGTGCGAGGTGCGGTGGTCGTAGTACTCGACGTTGCGCTTCGCGGCGTCGGCGGGGAACTCGTAGCCGAGCCGGTCGAACACCTCGCGGAGCTCGTCGTCCGGGAAGAGGAAGAACAGCATCACGACGTCGGCCTGCTTGGCCAGCTTGTAGCGGTCCGGGGTGTCGCCCTCGGCCTTGAGGATGCGGTCGAGTCGCTGGATGTTGCCGTACCGGGCGCGGTAGGCGTCCCAGTCCAGCTCCTCGAGGTCCTCGTAGCCCTCGAACTGGCTGATGATCCCGTCGGAGTGGAACGGGATGTACATCTTGCGGCTCATGTCCCTCCACCGCGCGATCTCCTCGTCGCGCAGCTCGAGCCTGGCCCGCACGGCGTTGGCGCGCGGCGCCGGGAGCAGGTCGAGCAGGTTCGCCGCGATGTCGCACATCCACGCCACGAACACGTTGGTGTACGCGTTGTTGTGGAGGCCGCCCTCGTCGGAGTCCGGGTACTTCTCGTGGTACTCGTCCGGGCCCATGACGCCGTGGATGACGTACCGGCCCCGCTCCTCGTCGAAGTGCGCGATCGACGCCCAGAACCGCGCGATGCCCAGCATGAGCTCGGCGCCCCGGTACTCGAGGAACATCGTGTCCTCGGTGACGGTGAGGTACTGCCAGATGTTGTAGAAGATCGCGGCGCTCACGTGCCGCTGATTGTGCGAGAGGTCCTCGTGCCACTGGCCCGAGACCGGGTTGAGGTGCAGCGTCTGCGTCTGCTCCGTGCCCAGCGAGCCACTCTGCCAGGGGAACATGAAGCCGTCGTAGCCCTCCGCCCGCGCGGCCGCCCGCGCCTCCGACAGCCGGCGGTAGCGGTACATGAGCAGGCCGCGGGTGACGTCCGGCATGCGGAACGTGAGGAACGGGTAGACGAACATCTCGTCCCAGAACACGTGACCGCGGTAGGCCTCGCCGTTGATCCCGCGGGCGGGGACACCCGCGTCGAGGTCCGCCGTGTTGTGCGAGCACACCTGGAGGATGTGGCTGATGTGCACGCGGATGAGGTGCTGCGCCTCCGCGTCGCCGTACACCTCGACGTCACAGGCCTGCCACAGGCGCTTCCACGACGCGGCGTTGTGCTCGAGCGCCGAGTCGAACATCCGCGCCCGGGCCACCGACCGGTGGGCCCGGACGAGGGTGTCTCCGGTCGCCGGGTCGCGCGAGGTGAAGATCGTGACGGCCTTCTCGATGCTGGTCGGCTCGCCCTGCGTGAGGTCCAGGTGCAGGGTCTGCTGGATGTAGTCGTCGTCCCGGTAGTCGTCGCGGAAGACGTCCGTGTGGCGGCCGCCCTGGAAGACCAGGGTCCGCGCGGCGACGCTGATGAACACCTCGGACTGGCGCGTGCGGGTCTTGAGGCCGATCACCTCGGGCTCGAACATCTCCGTGCGCTCGGTGCGCAGGTGGTGCTGGGCCAGGGCGCGGTAGCGGGGCACGCCGTCGTTCTTCACCCCGCCGTCGATCGCCGTGACGACCTCGGCCCGGCCCGACCAGTTGACCGGGGTGATGGTCCACTCGAGGTAGGCGTGGTGCAGGCTCGCCATGGAGACGAAGCGGCGGCTGAGCAGCTCGGTCTCGCGGCCGGTCTTGTCGCGGAACCGTAGGCGCCGGGTGAGCACCGCCGTCTGCAGGTCCAGCTCGTGGTGGTAGTCGAGCAGCTCGATCTCCGACATCCGGAGGACCTCGGCGCCGTCGATCCGCAGCTTCATGGGCAGCCAGTTGGGGAGGTTCACCAGGTCCTCGTTGTGGACCGGGACGCCGCCCATCATGGTGGCGGCGCTGTTGAAGACGCCGTGGATGTACGTGCCCGGGTAGTGGACGCCGTCGGCCTCCTCCCACTCGGCCGCGCCGCGGGTGCACATGTAACCGTTGCCGGTCGAGGTGAGGGTCTCGCGCAACCCTTCGTCGTCGGGGTCGAACCCCGTGTAGGCGAGTGTGGTGTCGGCGGTCTGCTCGGTCATGTCGTCCTTCTCGGATCCGGTGGCTGGGCGTCTCGCACCTCCGACACTATCCATCCGGGACGACCTCGTCCGCGTCCCGCGTGGTCCGGCCGGCCGCCACCAGGAAGACGCGACGTCGCCCCGGCCGATATGGCCCCGATCACAACAGGAACCGTCCGAATTCGTTACATCGGCCAAACCCGGAGTTCACATTCGCGGAGTATGATCTGGGTCACAGTCAGGGCGGTCCCGGTCCGCGCCGCGGGCCCCGCCGTCGGCTGGTGTGACGGAAGAGGGGTGTGCCATGACCGTCCAGCTCATCGAGATCACCGATGACGTCGCCGATCGGTTCCACGTCCTCACCGAGCCCGCGCCGTGCCAGATCGGGGACGCGCGGATGATCATCGTGGACCTGCTCGGCACCGAGCCCTCGTGGCCACTGGCGGTGCTGGTGGACCACGTGTGCACGGCCTACGCGCCGGACGGCGAGCGGCTTCAGGTGGACCTGCGGTGCCGGGAGGGCCTGGCCGACGACGACCTGCGTGACGAACCCGCGCTCCGGCGGGTGCGGTGGGTCCGCGCCACCCGGCAGGCGCTGCGCGAGCTCACCGACGCCGGCGAGGTGCGGTGGAGCCTGCCCTCGGACGATCCCGACGAGGTGGACCACCCCGAGGTCGAGGTGCTCATGTCCGGCCGCGAGCCGCGCGCGTTCCGGATCTACGTGGGTGAGCCGCTGCCCGACGGGTCGGTGTCGCTGGCGTAGGTCACCAGCTCGTCGCCGGTCAGCCCCGGGTAGCCGTGGCAGATCCGCCGCCACTCACCCGGGACCGCCGCGGCGCCCCAGCGTGCGCCGAGCAGCGCGCCGGCGATCGCGGCGACCGTGTCCGTGTCCATCCCGATACCGACCGCGGTGGCCAGCGCGGCCGGCAGGTGCCCGCCGGGGTCGCCGCCCGGTACGGGCGTGTGGTGGATGGACGACCACGCGGCCTGGAACGCCTCCACCACCCAGCCGTTGGCCGTGAACCGCTCGGGGGGCCCCTCCTCTGCGGCGTCGATGACGCCCGCCCAGTACGTGCGCGCCCCGGACTCGAGCAACTCCAGCCCGCCGCGGAGGTCGAACTCCGCGTGCCGGACGGCGTGGTCGATCGCCAGGCACCACAGGGCGCAGGCCTGGCCGGCGACCGGGTCGAAGTGGGTCAGCGCGCTCACCGCGTGGGCGGCTTCGGCGATGGCGGGCCGGTCACCGAGGTGCGCTAGCGCCACGGGTGCCGTCCGCATGAGCGAGCCGTTGCCGGCGGAGCGGCCCCCGCTGCGCTCGTGGTGCCGGGCGGTGGCCTCGGCGAGCCGCGCCGGCGTGGGTTCGGGGCCCGCGTCCCGCAGCACCGCCCGCGTCTGCACGCCGACGTCCGGCGGCCCCGAGTCCAGCCAGGCGCGGAAGTTCCGGGCGATCGCTGTGAGCGCCGCCTCCGAGCGCAGGTCGGCCCCGGTCGCGGCGACCTCGGCAACGCACCACGTCATGGCCGTGTCGTCGGTCCACTCCCCCGGCGCGAAGTCCCCGAGACCGCCGCCGATCATCCGCGGCCCCTCCGGGCCCAGTGGCGCGCTGCCGAACTCGTAGCCGGCTCCGAGCGCGTCCCCCACGGCCGCGCCGAGAAGCGCCCCCGCGGCGCGGTCGTGCCACCTCGACGTCGTTCCCGTCATCTCCCCGCCTCCCTGATCTCGCGCTGCCGCGCCCGCCTCGCCGCCGCTGCACGTACGGTGCGCACACGAGTACACCCCGCCACCGGAGTCTCGGCCGGTGGCGGGGTGTACTGCGTTCTGTGCGCCCGAAGGGACTCGAACCCCTAACCTCTTGTTCCGGCCGGTCGGACCGGCCGACCAGCGGCGCGGGCCGCGTGGTACGCCTGCCGGTTAGTGAGCCTAGAGTGGCCCCCGTGATTCCCCGCCGGGTGGGATAGGTAAGGCTTACCTCATGGCCACGGTTCCTGTTCCGGCCGCGTGGGTGGCGGCCGTCGAGTTGTTTCTTCTCGCGCTCACGGCGGGCGGATCGCCGGCGACCACCAGGGCGACGCGCCGGGCGCACTTGCATCGCATGGGCCGACTTCTCGGCGGGTCCCCGTGGGAAGTCGAGCCGGCGCGACTGGTCGAGGTGTGCGGCCGACAGGACTGGGCCGTCGAGACACGGCGCGCGGTGCGCTCGACGCTGCGGGCGTTCTATGCCTGGGGCGTGGCGGCCGGCCACGTCGAGGCCAGCCCCGCCGAGGCGCTGCCGAGGGTGCGGCCGGCCACGCCTCGGCCCCGGCCGGCGTCGGAGGCGGCTTATCAGGCGGCCCTGTCGGCGGCGCGGTCGCCGCGTGATCGGCTCATGCTCAGACTTGCGGCCGAGGCCGGTCTACGTCGCGCCGAGGTCGCCGGCCTACACACCCGGGACGTGGTCGAGGACCTCGACGGGTACAGCCTGCACGTGGTCGGTAAAGGCGGGCGGGCGCGGGTGGTGCCGCTGTCGCGGTCGCTCGCGCTGGACGTGCGCGCGTTCGCCCATGACGGCGGCGGGCGCGGGTTCCTGTTCCCCGGCGCGGCCGGCGGTCACCTGTCGCCGAGGTGGGTCGGTAAGGTCGTCCGGGACCTGTTACCGGACGGGGTGACGATGCACCAACTACGGCACCGGTTCGCCACCCGGGCGTATGCCCATGACCGGGACACGTTCGTGGTCCAGGCGCTACTCGGCCACGCCTCGGCGGACACCACGCGCCGGTATGTGGCGGTTCCGGCGGCCGGTCTGCGGGCCACCGTCGAGGCCGTCGCCTAGGCCTTGACGATCGACCATTCACCGATGCACGTGGCAGAGAGTGCCCACGCCTTGAACAGGATCACGGCCCCGGCGTCGAGGTGACCGGACCAGGTCGCCTCGGAGACGGGGCTGGTACGCGGACCGCTGGCCAGGCGCCCTCCCGGCTGTTCGATGATTGCCTCTAGCTTTCCGCTGCCGGTTGCGGTTCGGGTGACGGTGTGCGTGATCGTGAACGTTCCCGACTCGGTGATGGTGTGCGTGTCCAGTTCGGCATATGAGAATCCGGGGGCCAGCGGTCCCCACGTCCCGGTCGCGGGGTAGTCCGACGGGGCGGTGGTCGGCCAGACCTTAGTGGCGGTGCCGTCGGCGTCGGTGATGTAGACCGCGCTCGCGGCCTGGGCGCCGATATAGACGGCGGTGGCGTCGGACAGGTTCACGGGGGTGTCTCCTTACGGGACGATGACGTAAAGCGTGTTCGGGGCGGGGGTGCCGGGCAGGGCGGTGACGGCCTGCATGGCGGTGATTCCGCCGGCGTTGGCGACGGCGCCGACCTCGGCGGCGGTCAGGGTGACGGCGCCGGTGGCGCCGTTGACGGAGGTGACCACCTGGGCGCCACTGCCGCCGGAGGCGATCGCGGCCTCGGTGGCCTCGGCCAGGGCGCGGACCGTGTTGGCGCCGTCGGCGATCGGGTCACCGGGCACCGGGTAGGGCAGGCCGTACAGAGAAGTCGATCCGGGCATGGGGTTACTCCTGGGGTGGTGCGACGGGCAGGGACCACGTTCCGGCGCCGAGGTCGGCCCATGTGATTGACGGGATGAAGTAGCGGCCGGCAGATGGATCGGCGCCCCACCGTAGATCGGTCGCCGGTAGGTGATTCCACCGGGTTTTGAATCCGACGGCCTGGGCGCCACGGGTGCGCCGTAGTTTCAGTTTGTGGCGCCACCTGCCCCGCGTGAACTGTAGGTCGCCCCCCTGTATGACGTGGGTGAGACTGAACCCGGTGGCACGGGTCCAGGGGCTACCGGTGAGGGCTATCGGTTGCGGTTCCTCCCATGTGCGGAGGATCGCGGCGGCCTGCGTCCACGAGGCGAACCCCCGGTCGGGCGTGGTGCTCACCTCGACGGGCGGGTGGTGCGGTCCCCGGCCCTCGGCCATGCCTCGCCGCTGTAGTTCGTCGGCGACCTCGGAGGCGGGGCCGACACCGGCCAGCCATGTCCGGTATTCGACAACGCGCGCGGGGTCGCCGGCGCCGGCGGCCGGATCGGATCGGATCGTCTCGACGTTGGTGTTCTGTTCGCCGTACCGGACCGACCACTGGTTGACCTGGTCGGTTGCTTGCGAGTCCATGTCGGCGGCGGTGGTTCGGGCCACTTGGCATCCGTCCAGGGTGGTCCCGGTCCACACCTGCCCGTCAAGGGTCTGGTTAGTGTCGATCGCGCGGATGGTGGTGGCGCCGTCGCCGAGGTCCATGAGGACGGCAGAAGTTCCGGCGGCGGGAACGGTCTGAATCAGATGAATCCCGGGGCCGTCCGGGACGAACTGGTGGTGATCGCCGGTAGTGGCGGCCATAGCGGCCAGGAACCCGTCCTGGTCGCCGGTGTAGGTGCTGGCATACAGCGGCATGGTGTCGAAATTGGACCACGTGCGCCAGGTCAACCCGATACCGGCCTGCGTCGTGCGGTACCGGACCGATGCCAGGCGGGCGCTATAGGTCTGGGCGGCCATGTTCAATGTCATCGGCCGGGTGCGTAATAGTATGCGCTGGTCGGTGGCGATGAGGTGGAGCATCCATCCGGTGACGTGACCGCGCGATGTTTCCATCGTCCGCTCGGTCACACTGATGTTGGTGATGAATCCCAGGAACAGGGTGGTCCGACCGGTGGGCGGGTTGATTTCCACAGAGAACCGTTTGCGGTATATCGACCCGTCCCGGATATACGGGATGACCACGCCGCCGGGGTCGAACAGGGTAGCCGAGGCCACGGCCGGCGGCGGTGTCTCCCATATACTGCTGCGTCCCCACCGGATCAGCACCGAGTCCAGCATCGTCCCCCGGTCGCCGTCGAGAACGGGCCGGCCGAGGTGGTCCACGGCGTCACAAGTCTGGGCGATCCCATCGATACGGATGGTGGGGGTAGGGTTGATCGTCACCGACGTCCCCCCTGCGCGCCGACCAGACCGCGCGTTCGGTCGGTGTACTCGATGACGTCCCTAATCTGGTCGGCGACGGCGACCGGGTCGAGGGCGCCGTTCACGGTGACGTTGTAGGTCACCGGCGAGGTCTGGGCGCGGCCGGCGGTGGACGGCGAGATGGTGCCGAGCCAGGTCGGGCCGGCGGCGGCGAACAGTACACCGGGCGGGGTGGCGGCGGCGCCGGTGAACTCGGGGTCGGCGGCGCCGGCGGACAGTCGACCGAACAGGCCACCGTCGAACACGTTGTCCCACGACGCGGCGGCCCGTGCCCACTCGATCATCCGCTGTAAGGCGCGGATCGCGGTCTGGACCGCGCGGGTCACGGCCTCGATCCACGACAGGGCCACGTCCATCCCGCCAGCGATCGCGTCGCCGGCCAGGGCGCCAGCGCGGCCGAGTAGGCCGGCCGGCTGTTCGGCCAGACCGAACGCGGAGGCCACCCCGCCGATGACGCCGCGGACCGCGCCGAGGTAGGCGGTCACGGTCTCGGCGGCGATCAGGGCGACCCGGCCCCACACCTCGGCGGCGGCGGCGGCGCGGTTGAATAGGTCGATGATCGGCCCGCCGGTGATGTTCGCGCGGTCGAGTTGGTCGGCGAGGGCGGCCACGGCCCACGCGGCCGAGTTCGCCGACGACGTCCAGGCGGCGCCCCACTCGGGCACGGTCGAGGTCTGGTTCTTGATGTGTTCGCCGACGGCGGCGGCGTTCCAGGCCAACCATCCGAGGTCGCCGGCGGCGCCGGTGAACACGCCGTCCCACGCGGTGCGGGCGGTGTCGGCGGCCTCGGTGGACTTGTCGCGGACGTCGTCCAAGTCGCCGCCGATCGACCCGGCGGCCAGCCCGAAGGCGATAGACGCGGCGCCAGCGGCGCCGGCCAGGGCGCCGGAGATGATCGCGGCCTCGATGCCGGCGGCCGTGGCCAGGCCGGCCAGCGAGGTGCCGGAGGCGGTCGCGGAGGTCGCCCACGCGGCGCTAGTCCCGGTCGCGGCGGTGGCGTGCGCGGTGGCGACGGTGCCGGCCGACGCGGCGGCGGTGGCGGCCTGCCCGAACCCGAACAGGGCGCCGAGGGTTTTCACCCCTGCGGAGACAGTTTTATAGAGTGCGATGCCCCACGAGATCGTCTTGATGGTGCCGATGATGCCACCGGCGACGATCAGCCATTTCTCGACGGCCTCCTTGTTCTCGGTGACCCACCGGGCCGCGTCGGCGAGGTGTTCGGCCAGGTCTGCCAACAACGGCAACAGGGCCATGCCGAGTTCGGCCTTAGCGTTCTCCCACTCGGCGGTCAATATCGCATACGATCCCGATGCGGTCTCGGCCTCGCGCGCGAACTGTCCCGACGAGTCGGCGGACTGTTCCATAATCATCGACCAGATCGCCTGTTGTTCGGCGGACTTCAGGGCGGCGCCCTCCAGGTCGCCGAGCCCCTGGGCGGCTAATCTGGCGTTGACGTCCGACTTGCGGATCGCTATCCCGTACTTCTCGATGGGGTCGAACTCGCCACGGAACGCGGCCGACAGGGCGTCAACGGCGTCGGCGGTCGACCCGCCGAACGTGGCGGCCAGGTCGGCGGCGCGGCCGATCAGGTCATCGGTCTTTCCGGCGAGTTCGTCCATCGGAACGCCGAGGTTCTTGAACTGGGCGCCGATCCGGGCCGCAAACTCGTTGTACTGTGTTTCGGACAGGCCGACCGACCGGGCCGACTGGTCGGCGAACTCGGCGACGTTGCTGGCATAGTCCTTGAACACGGACTCGACACCGCCGACGGCCTGTTCAGCCTGGGCGGCCGACTTGGCGGCCATGACACCGAGGCCGACGAGCGCGGCGCCGCCGGCGGTGGCGGCCCGGTCCACTGTCCCCCACGCTTTTTCGATCGCCTCGGTTTTCTTGGAAACCTTGTCGAACTCGGTGTTAGCCTTGCGTGCGTCGGAGATGATGTCGATTTTGAGGATCGCGGTCCGGGCCACGGGGTCACCGTCCTCTCATGTGGTCGGCCCGCTCGATTAACAGGGCCTGCATCGTCTCGATCATCTGCCAGTCATAGAACTCGGCCGGGGCGACGCCGGCCAGCGTGTGCGGTGCCATGCCCCATGACAGGGCGATCCCGGCGAGCGTGCGTTCTACGCTGCCGGCGGGGTAGGGTCCTCGGTCTCGGTGATGGTCTCGACCTCGGTGATCCGGGTGATGAGGTCCAGCATCGTCGTGTCGTCGGTGCGGTCGAGGACACCGGTGCGGATCAGGGCGCGGGTGGCGCCGTACGTCGAGAAAGCGATGTAGTCGTCACCGATCGCCTCGACGCCGAGGGTGGGGCGTGCCCACGTGAGGTAGCCGAACTGGTCAACGGGGCGCACGGTCACCGCGTGCTTCTCGCCGTTGTCAAGTGTCACGTTCAGGTCGGTCATGGTGATGTGTCTCCTGGTGGGTTAGGCGCCGGCGACCTGGTCTAGGGTGCGGTCTACGGCGGTCAGGTAGATCGCCGACCACGCCGGTTCGGTGGCCTGGGCGGCGTCGGTGAGGAACGGCTGGGCGGTGATATTGCGGGCCGGCCAGCCCCAGTGAATCGGCCCGCCGTACGGGACCGACTTGTAGCCGGCGCGGACGACGGCCCGGGTCTTGGTGCCCGATGGTCGGATGGTGCCGGCCAGGGTCCCCGATACGCGCGGGGCGGTGGCGCGCGCGCGGTCGGCTACGAGTTTCGCGGCGGCGGCGTGCGCGTCGGTCAGGGCTTGAAGGTCGGCGCCGGCCTGCCGGAGCGTGCGCCGGAGGCGGGCGCCGCCGTCGACCTTGACGGCCTGGGCCACGGGACTACTCGCCGGCCGACGCGGTCGACCAGGACGGGGTCGGGGTGCCGACGATGGTCCACTCGACGTCGTGGGTGTTGCGCTTCTTGACCTCGCCGCCGATCGGCAGGGGGCGGACGGTGACGTTTCCGGACACCGATGCGCCGTTGGTGGTGTTCGGGGTGTAGACGAACGGCACCGTCTTCCCCATGTTCTCCCACGAGTAGGCGGTCAGGCCGGAGGCCTTCAGGTCGTCCTGTAGGAACGTCGCCGACAGGGTGAAGGTGGTGGACTCCTCCCCGCCGACGGTGTCCCCACAGAGAACGTTGATGGGGTCCTCGGCGGTGGTGTTCGGGGTGATGGTCATGGACGTGGCCTGACAGGCGACGTCCTCCCCGCCGACGGTCAGGGTTCCGGGGCCGATGGTGATGAACGATGCGGGCATGGTGTGCCTTCCTCAGCAGTAGGTGACGGTGGTGGTGTAGCGGTACGCCGGCAAGGGTCCACCGGTGGACAGGGTCACGGCCTGGTCCAGGGCGACCGTCGTGCCGGGGTCGGGGCCGGCGGCGGTCATGGCCTTGTCCAACATTTCGGTCAGGTGGTCGTGGGCGGGGCGGGTGCCGGTGTCGGGGGCGATCAAGTACAGGTCGACCTCGATGCTGGACCCGCCGAGGGTGTCGCCGGGGTCGAGGGTGCGCGGCGACACCCATGCGCACGGGGGCCGGAGGTTGCGCGGTTCCAGGTCGGCGTCGACGCCGGCCTCATACAGGCGGGCGACCAGGGCGGTCAGGGCGTCTAGGTGGTTCATCCGATCCTCGGTGGGGTGTAGGTGCCGAGTCCTAGCAACATGGCGACGTCGGGGTCGTTGCGCTGGACGTAGACCGGGCCGAGGTCGCCGGCGGCCTCGACGCCCGCGGGGCTGTTGCGGCGCCGGATCAGGCGGCCGGCCAGCATGACCAGCCCGCGCGTCACCGATGCCGGATACCCGCCGGCCGGCGGGTCGCCGCGCCACCCGACGATTAGGGCGTTGACGGCGTCGCAGACCTGGGCGAGGGTGGCGGCCGATTCCTCCAGCGGGCCGAGCCACGCCTGCACAGCGGCGGGGGTCGCCAGGCCGAGGGCGTCGGGGTCGGTGGGCGCGGGGCTGGTCATGGTCAGGCGCCGAACTTGACGTTGACGAGTCCCTTGTCGGACGTGAGCAACTCGGAGTGATAGCCGAACACGGCGCCGTCGCGGCCACCGTGGGAAACATGCTCAGCCAGCACTCGGATCGGTACCGATCCGAGTTCGGAGAACTGGACGGCCTGCCGGGCGCCGACGGTGACCGCGCCGGGGGCGACGAACTCGGAGGCGACCCACCGGGTCGGGTCGATGCCGAGGACGTTGAGGAACTCGGGCGAGTCCAGTTGCGAGAAGTCCAGCAGGCTCAGCATGTCCTCGGGGTTGACCAGGACGAACGAGGCGGCGGTTCCCCGGGTGTCGATCTTGATACGCTGGGCGCCGATCGCGGCGGCGCGGAGCATGTCGGGGGCCGGGGTGGCGGATGAGCCGATACCGGTGACCTCGCGGGCGTTGCTGGTGATGAAGTCGGCCACGATTTCGTCGGTGACCCGCTTGTACGATTCGCCGAGTTTACGGAACCAGGCGTCGATGATCGCGGTCTGTCCAAAGTCCCAGTGAATCCGGTCGATGTCGGCGCCGAACGCGAGTCGCTTGGCCTCGGCGGTGACCTTCTCGAAGGCGACCGACCCGGTCGGAATCTCAGCCTTATCGCCGGCGTATTCGGCGATTTCGGGCGTGGTGGTCCACTTCCATCCGACGACGGTCGGGCTGGTGAGTTGAGTCTGGGTGACCAGCGGGACCACGGTGCGCTCATAGTCGGAGCCGTCCCACAGTTCGCCGAGCCACTTGGCGTTCTGGGTGTCCATCGTGGCGGTCTGGGTAATGTCGGCCAGGGCGGCGAACACGGTCTGATCGGTGCGGCCCGATCGGGCGGCGATCAGGGTGTCCACGACGCCGGCGAACGACAGGGCGGCCGGACGGGCGGCCATGTGCGTCAGGCCGGCCGGAGCGGCGGCGGGCCGGCGCGAGGCGGCCACGGCGGCCGGCGTGGCCTCGGCGGCCGGCGTGGCCTCGGCGGCGGCGTCGACCTCGGCCAGGCCGTCGGCGCCGAACGAGGCCTCGACGGCGGCGCGGGCGTCGTCGGCGTCACGGCCGGCGGCGATCAGGGAGCGGTACAGGGAAAGAGCATCCATAGCGGGGGTTCCTTCTGTGCGGGTGGTGCGGGCGGTGGCGTGGACTTCGATGACGCGGGCGTCATCGAAGGCGGGGACGTCGACCAGGGCGACGGCGTCCAGGTAGGCGTCGGTGATGGTGTGACCGGAGAACTGGACCTCGGACAACTCGACCGATACGGCGTCCCGGGTGCGTTCGAGGGCGTGGGACAGGGCACGGTCGGCCAGGTCCCCCGATCCGATTTTGAAGGTGCAGACCAGGCCGGCGTCGGTGTGTTCGGCGGCGACCAGGTGGCCTACAGATGTAGCACCCGGCTTGTTGCGGTGGTCGGTGAGTAGTTTGACGCGGGCCAGGTCCTCGGGCAGGCGCGGCGATCCCGGGGTGACGTCATAGTTACCCTGGGTGAGCCGTCCTCGACGGCCGTAGGGCAGGGCGAGGACGGTCAGTGTTCGGGACCGGGCCGAGGCCTCGATATCGGCGGTGTCCCCGGCGGTGGTGACGGTGACCGTGTCGCCGGCGACGGCCGGCGCGGTCGCCAGGACGGTCACCCCTTGCGGTGCTTTCCCCCTGCCGTCGGGTCGGCGGCCAGCCACGGGAGCCACTCGGCCAGCCACGCCTCGGCGCGCGGGTTCGCCGCGATCCGGGTGAGGGCGGCCGTCACGGCTAGGGACCCGGCGACCCACGGAATCGTCCGGTCGAGGTTCAACTCGCCGACGATCACGGGCCATAGTGGCACCAGCCCCCACGCGGCGGCGATCGTGGTTCGGAGCGTGGTCCGCCACGGCCGTTGTGTCTGCGTGGGCTGGTCGTCGGCCGGCGGGGTGGCGGGTAGGTGTAGGGGGTTGCTCATGCGAGTTCCTAGAGCGTTCGGCGGCGGTGACGATATCGGCGGCCCACACCGCGACGGCCAGGAACACGGCCGAGGCGCCGAGGACGACGCCGGCGACCAGGGCGAGGGCGGCGGTCATCGTCGGGCCTCGCGGTGTTCTGCGGAGACGACGCCGACCATGCTGGTGATGGTGGCGGCGATCACGAGAAGTGAGAACATCACTGGTCTGTCCTTTCCTCGATGCGGGCCAGTCGGGCGCCGAGGTCGGCCAGATAGTCGACCGGTGTCATGTGGTCGAGTTGCGGCCAGCCGGGGAACTCGCCGGGGTTCGGGGACCCGGTTAGCTGTTCGGTGAGGTCGTCCAGTTGGTGCGACTGCCGGGGGGTGAGTCCCATGTCGGTGTCCTCGGGGTCGGGGTCGGTGGTCAGGTGCTGGTACCAGTCAACGGCGGCGGCCATGAGGGCGGCGTGGTACTTGCCCCCCGGCGCCAGGTGGTAGGGGCACGAGGTGGCGGCGTAGTCGCGGTGAAACGTCACGTTACGGCCGGCGACCGGGGCGCCGAGGCCGTAGACTCGGCAGATCGCGCCGACCAGGCGGCCGGCCTCGGTCACGGCCGTGTCGGTGATCGGCCAGTCGGCAAGCTCGCCGCCGGAGTTAGACACCTCGACGCCGATAGAGCGACGGTTCACCACCTGATCGGCGGCGTGCCACGCGGTGTCCCGGTCCCACACCAACTGTCCGATGCGGCCGCCGGATTCGACCTGGTAGTGGGCCGACGCAGCGCGGGAGTATTGCCACAGTTCCCACACCGATTCCACGGTGTTGATGCCGGCGTTGTGGTGGACCACTACCTCGGAGATGGACGCGCCGGCGCGGCCGGCGGTGTAGCGGTGCGCGCCGACGAGTTTGACCACGTCGGCGTCGAGGGTCGCCCATGACTTCATCGGTCCACCTTCAGGTCCAGGGCGCCGCCGTCGGCGGGCGGCGGGGTGTGATCGTCGGGGGTCGATACGGTCGTCCCGACCGGGGTGACGTACCCGCCGAGGTCGAAGCGGACAGAGACGCCGGCGGCGACGACGTCGTCCATGCCCAGGCGCGCGGTCACCGCCGACATGAACGGGGCCAGGCCGTAGTCCAGGAACTCGGCGTTCCGGGACTGGACGGTCTGGTACGTCAGGGACGACGACGGGCCGGTGGCGTCGATCATGGCGGCCGGGATACCGATCGCGCGGGCGACGTCGACGGCGGCGGCGTTGCGGCCCTCGATCAACAGGTGTTCGGACGCGGCGCCGTGCTCGCGGAGTTCGATCGCGTGGTTGGTGTAGGCCACACCGCCGTTCTTGCCCCGGCGGGCCGCGGCCCACCGGGCGATCATGCGGTCGATTTCCTCATCCGACATGGGCGCGGTCGAGGTCTGGTGAAGTTCCAGGTTGGCCATTGGTGTCTCGGCGGCCGTGTCGGCGGCGCGGGCCAGGCGGTCGGCGTGACGCACGGCCCGGTCACCGTAGGAGAGCAGCCCTTCATCGAGGCCGGGGAACAGTAGGACGGTGTCGGGGTCGGCCGGGTCGCCGTCGAGCAGTATGTGACCGTCGGCGTCGAACGTCCACCGGGCGCGTGGGATACGTTCGGCGGCGGACACCTTGCCCGTGTCGGCGTACCGGCGCACGGCCCACAGTGACCAGCCGTAGAACAACAGGTCATCTATGGTCCAGAGTAGGCGGTGGTACGGCGACAGGGTCCCGTCGGAGCGGGTCAGGAACGGCGGCTGTTCGGCCAGCGGCTCGCCGTCCCGGTCGATGGCCACCAGTGGGAATCGCGGGATCGTGGTACAGATCAGGCGGCGGGAGCGGGCGACGGCCGGCACTTTCATGGCGGCCTCGCGGGTCATCGGCAGGCGGTCGGCGTCGAACAGATCGCCGGCGACGATCGGCTGTAGGTGGTTGGGCCTAGACCACGGCGAGGCCAGGGACACCGGCGCCGGCGTGGTCGTCGTCGCCAGCAGGTCGGGCAGGCGTGCCGCCGTGCGTAAGGTCTGGAAGATTCCCACGGACACCACTATCCGGGGACCGTCGACGTTTTCCGGCCACGGCGGCGGCGGCGCGTGCCTTGCTCGCGGCGTGGACGTCGCCGTGGGTGCGGGTCAGGTGGCCGGCGGCGACGGTCCACGCGGCCGGCCGGGTGGCGCAGAGTTCGCGCCAGGACGGGCACGCGGAGCATGTGACCACCAGCGAGTGAGCGGTGGTGTCGATGTCGATCATGCGAACCTCATTTCGGGGGCGGCCTGGGCGGCCGGTCGGTGGGCCAGGGCGTAGACCGCGTTAGATGCGGCTTCGAGGACGGCGATCGGGCCGGGTGACCCGCGTCGACTGAAGGCGAGGCCGTCGCCGATCCGGCGCATGGTGACGATGTCCAGGGCGGCGTCGAGGGCGGGGTGGTGCACGATGCCCACCAGCGGGTCGGGGTGCCCGTTCTGGTCGGTGTGCCGGAGGCGGTCGAGTAGGTCGGTGTCGGCGGTGGTGCGGTCGCGGCCGGCGAACGGCATGAGGTCCACCTCGGCCCGGTCGAGGGCGTCGTGGAGGGTCGAGGACGGGCCGGTCGGGTCGATGACCAGGCCGTGCGCCGACCAGCGGCCGACCAGTTCGGTCAGGCGGGGGGCGGCCCACGCGGTGCCGGGCCGGTGTTCGATCACCTCGACAACAGGCCGGCCGTCGACCTCGGCGGCGGCGACGATCGCGGTTTCGGTGCGGTCGAGGTCCACGGCGGCGCCGAACGCCAGCGGCACGGCGTGCCGGTCGAACTCGCCGGGGTGGTCGGCGGCGGCCAGGGCGGCCGGATCGACCAGCCGTTCACGGGCGCCGGTGGCGCGGTTTCCGTAGGCGCGGGCGAACTGGGCCGCAGTCATGCCGGTCTGGGCGCGGGCCAGGGCGGCCCGGTCCATCGTGTGCCCGTAGGCCGGATGCCAGGCGGCGACCGTGTCGAGGTCGTCGGGGTCGGCGTCGTCGGGTATCCCGTAGTCGATCAGGGCGACGCCGTCGCCGGCCCGGCCCCGGGCGACGTAGTTGTGGAACCATGCCGATTCGGCGGTCCCCCGGGTCGAGACGATGAGTGTCTGCGCGCCGGGCCGGGTCGCCTGCGTCGGAATGATCGCCTGTACCAGGAAGTCCCCCTCGTACTCGGTGAACGCCCACGCCTCATCGAGGACGACGAGGTCGGACTGTTCACCGTGTAGGGCGTCCTCGGTCGGCGGGAACGGGCGCACGGCCGACCCGTTGGCGAAGATCAGCCCCTCGGAGCCGTTGGTGCGCTTGACGGTCACCAGGGACCGGAGCGGCGAGGCTTGCACGGCGTCGACCAGCTCTAGCCACCGTTTACGGGCGTCTTGCCCGGTCTGGGCGGTGTACCAGATTTTACGGCGCGGCCCGGTCAGGGCGCGGTGGACCATGACGGCGCCGGCCATCGTGGTTTTCCCCGACTGCCTCGGGACCGACACGGCGACCGTCGCATGGGCATACAGGTTGCGGCCGTCTACGGCGCCGATCAGGTCGGCCGCCGAGGACTGCCACGGCATGAACGGGGTGCCGAGCAACTCGCCGGTTCGGGCGATCGCCGGGCCGAACGTCCTACCTATCGAGGTCGTGAGGAACCTGGGCGGGGCCGTCGGCGGGGGTGGCGAGGTCACGGAGCACCCCCTCGATCGCATCGTCCACGGCCGACGCGCGGACCGACGGGGACAGTCGCAGAGATTCCAGCACCTCGCGGGTCGGGCCGATCAACTGGGCCACGGGATAGACCGATTTCCCCGGCGACCCGATCGCCTCGGCCCGGTCCAGGGCGGCGGCGCCGGCCAGGGCGACCGACATGAGGGCACGGTCGATCGGTTCTAGCATCCGGGCCGATTCCCCGGCGGTGAAGGCCTCGATGAAGGCGCGCTCATGCCGGCCGGTGTCCTGGGCCGGCAAGTCGAACAGCCCCCCGTCCTCGGGCGGGTGCGGATCGGTCATGGTGGGGTCCTATCTGGTCGGATCAGGGGGGTGGGGGGTGGGGGGACGGGCCGACCCCCCGGCTGTTCGTCGTGGGGGGGAGAAAAGGGGGCGCGGGGCTTCCTGTGGGGGCGGCCACCAAAGAAACGCGGGGCCGGGCGGCGACCGTCACCACCTTCTCGGCGCCGCGCGCGCGCCGCTCGCGCCGCGCGCGCCGCCGATCCCTCGACGTTCTCGCCACGCCTCGACCGATTCCTTGCCACGCGACGAGTTGCACGCCGCGTGCGCGGGCCGGAGGTTATCGAGGGTGTCGGGACCGCCGAGGGCGCGGGGGACGACGTGGTCGGCGGTCGTGGCGCCCGGGGCGCCGCATAGGTGGCAGGTGTCCCCGTGGGTCGCCAGAGTCAGGATTCGGAGTGTCTGCGACTTCCGGCCACCCCAACTCATGCCGACACGCTCAGCGGGCGGTCGGGCCGGTCTACGGCACGGGCACGGGCGGAGGCGACAATGGCGACGAGTTCATGCCGGTCGGCGGTGCGGGTCCTTTGTCCGTTCGCGCGGAGCCACACGCCGGCGCGGACGACGGCGTACGCGCTAGTCTCCAGCCCCTCGACGGCGCACTCGGTCAGGACGGGACAGCCGGCGCACGCGGCACGCGCGGCGGCGCGTCGCTTGTTGTCGGCCACGGCCTCGACGCGCTCGATGAACGCGAGGTCGCCGGCGCACTTGGCGCGCTCATGCCACGACGGGATCACAGCGCACCCCCGGCCGGATAGTTCACCCGGGACTTGATGCGGTCCAGGTCCTCGCCGACGAGCATCACGAGGTCGTGGAGCTGGAGCGCGCGCGTCTTGGTCATCGGGTCGAGGTGGTCCCACAACGCGGTCGATAGGGACAACGATTCGGTGAAGTCGGTCAGGGCGACCCGGAGTGTGCCGAGGCGGAGCAGGGACACGGCCAGTTCGTCGGCGTGCGCGGGCCGGGTCATCGGGTCACCTCCAGGGCGGCGGGCCGGCGGGAGCACAGCGCGCGGAGTTTGTCGGGGTCGGTCGCGGCCAGGGCGTGGTACGCGCGCCACGTCAGGAAGTTCGGTTTAGGTCCGAACTCGGCAGTCAGGCGGCGGGTCCGATCGTTGGTCCCCATCGGGTTGGACTTCTTACGCTGTGTTCGATTCCGTCGGGTGGTCATCGAGGTGTCCTGTCTCTTGGTGGTGGGTCACCGGGTGGTGGGTCGCGGTGGGTGGTTCTCTCCCGGAGCGGCCCTAGGTCACCCGGCTTTCGCCGATAAGTTCCTCCCACGCTCGCCGTCACCAGCACCTCTAGCCCCCTCGCGATGAGGGAGCGTGTCGGTATTCCATCGGTCGTCGCGCTTGCCAGCGTTCGGATCGATGCGGACGGGCTAGGCGTCCTGGTCCCGGGGGACAATGTGGGCATTTGTACTAGCCTGCGGTTGGTTAACGTCGAACTCGCAACATAACGACGGTGGGACGTTCGCGACTGGTGGCCGCGTCGTCCCGGTGGTGCGCTAGATCAGGTCTGCCTCACCCCCGTGTCGTCGGGTACTGGGCAGGTCGAGGGTGGTCTGGATAGACACGAGCCCCTCGGCGGCCCACTGGGCGCACTCGGCGCACAGTGGGTCGGCGACGGGCACGTGGCCGGCCTGAAACGGGACACCGCACTCGCGGCACGACACCGGCGAGGCCGGCCTCGAAACGGGGTGGGCGGGGTTGGTCCAGTCGAGGCTCACGAGTTGGCCACCGGGACGAGGGTCACGCGGACCCCGGCGCGGAGCGCGCCGCCGGCCCACTGGTGACGAGCGCGGGCGGCACGGTCGCCGTCGCACACGTCCTCGATTGACACGGCATCGGCGCGCCGGCCATGCAGCGTCACGACGGCCCGGACCTCGGGGGCGGTCATGCGGTCCTCCTGGACTCGGCGAGGGCGCGGACGGCCTCGGGGTCGAACAGGAACGCGCCACGCGGGCCGGGTGCCTGGACGGCGGCGGCGAGCTTGCCGGCGCGGACCATGCGAGAGACGTGCCACTTGGACACGCCGAGTAGCTCGGCGGCCTCGGCAGAGTTGAGCAGTTCCATGAGGAACAGATTAGGCGTATGCCTAAGACATGTCTAGCGAACACGCGCTTTTGAATTGCACGCTTGTTGTTTCTTGCCCCTGACCTGCATGCGGCCTAACGTTGGACATATGACGAGCGCGTACGAAGTGGGCAGAATCCCGGCAATTGACCTCCCGGTGCGGCTTCTGGTGGCTCGGCAGACTGCCGGCCTCACACAGACAGAGCTAGCCAAGCTGATCGGATCGGCACGGCAGACGGTCCAGAACTACGAGGCGGGCAAGTCGCCTCGGCGAGCCACGGTGATGGCCTGGGCGATGGCCACGGGCGTCAACGCAACGTGGCTACTGACGGGGGAAGCCCCACCGTCTGATGACGATGGGGCTTCCGGTGTAGTGCGCCCGAAGGGACTCGAACCCCTAACCTCTTGATCCGTAGTCAAGTGCTCTATCCATTGAGCTACGGGCGCATATTCATTTGTCGTGCCAGATCATCCGGTGTCCCGGCTGCTCCGACATGGCGGAGGCGAGAGGATTTGAACCTCCGGTCCCCTTGTAGGAGGACAACTCATTAGCAGTGAGTCCCATTCGGCCGCTCTGGCACGCCTCCTGGAGGCTCTGCTGAGCCAACGAGGGATAACAGTACACACCGGGCGCGGGCCCGCGCAAAACGACCGGACACCTCGCCGTCATCCCCTCGCCCCCGCTCGCCCTACGCTGTACCCATGTCCCCCGACGTGCGCAGCGACCTCGACGCCATCCCCGCCTACGTCCCCGGCGCCTCCGTGCCGGGCGCGGTCAAGTTGGCCTCCAACGAGACCACCGCCGGGCCGCTGCCGAGCGTGGCCGAGGCGATCACGAAGGCCGCGACGGGCGCGAACCGGTATCCCGACATCACGGCGCACGCGCTGGTCGAGCGACTGGCCGGGCACCTGGGGGTCGACCCCGGCAACGTCACAGCCGGCTGCGGCTCGGTGGCGCTGTGCCAGCAGCTCGTCCAGGCCCTGTGCGCGCCGGGCGACGAGGTGATCTTCGGCTGGCGCTCCTTCGAGGCGTACCCGATCATCTCCCGCATCGCCCACGCCGTGCCGGTCCAGGTCCCCAACCGGCCCGACGGTGCGCTGGACCTCGACGCGATCGCCGGTGTCGTGACCGACCGCACCCGCCTGATCTTCGTGTGCACCCCCAACAACCCCACCGGCCCGGCGGTCTCCCGCGCGGACCTCCACGCGTTCCTCGACCGGGTACCCGAGCGGGTCACGGTGGCGCTCGACGAGGCCTACTACGAGTACGTGCGCGGCGACGACCCCGTGGACGGTGTGGCCGAGGCGACGACCAGACCCAACGTGGTGTCCCTGCGGACCTTCTCCAAGGCGTACGGCCTGGCCGGGATCCGGGTGGGCTACCTCGTCGGCCCGACCGAGCTCGTGGTGCCGGTGGCCAAGATGGTGGTGCCGTTCTCGGTGAGCTCGCTCGCCCAGGCGGCGGGCATCGCGTGCCTGGACGCGGGGGACGAGTTGCGCGCCCGGACGGACGCGGTGGTGGCGGAACGGACGCGCGTCCGGGACGCCCTGGTCGAGGCCGGATACGCCGTGCCGGATTCGCAGGCAAACTTCGTATGGCTGCCGCTCGGCGCCGACGCCGCGTCCTTCGACGTCCACTGCCGTGAGCACCTCGTGATCCCGCGCTGCTTCGCCGGCGACGGCGTGCGGGTGACGATCGGCGACCCGGACGAGAACGACCGCTTCCTCGCCGCGGCGCGCTCATTCGTAACCGGAACGTGACCATCCCGGCGGGGTCCCGTGACCTCGTGACGGCACCATGGCCGACAGCCCGGCGGACGTGCCCGCGTACCCGCACGCCACCGCCACCCGCCGTACCGCGGCGGACCACCATCTCCTGAGGAGACGGATGCAGCAACCGAGCCCGCACCCCGATGCGGGCCCGGTGAGCGCCGATGTGGACACAGGCAACACCGCGGCGGGTGTCCGACTCCGGACCCCGTCGCCGAGCCGGACGCTGATCGCCACGCTGGCGCTCCTGGCGGTCGGCGTCCTGTTCCTGGCCACCGCCGTGGCGCCCGGCGCCGACGCACGCCCCGGCCCCTCGCGGAGCTGGAGCCCCGCGGCCAAGACCGAGACCGTCCGCATCCTGGGGATCGGCGAGTTCTCCGGCGCACTCGACCGCCCCGTCGGCTTCCAGGGCGAGCTGCGCGACGGTTCCGGCAACGTCCGCCCCGCCGGGGGCGGCGCCCACCTCGCCGCGACCATCGGCAAGCTGCGCGACCAGGCCGACAACTCGCTGCTCCTGGCCACCGGCGACGCGATCGGCGGCACGACCCCGGAGGCCGCGCTACTCGACGACCGGCCCACCGTGCAGTTCTTCAACCGCCTCGGCGTCGACGGCGTGGGCGTGGGCAAGCGCGAGCTGGAGAAGGGCGGCACGCACCTCCGGTCGCTCGTCACCCCCGGCTGCCGGACCGACGAGGACTGCCGCACCGACCCGCCCCTGCCCCCGTTCCACGGCGCGACGTTCCCCTTCCTCGCCACCAACGCCGCCCCCGCCCCCGACGCGGCACCCACCTTCCCGTACTCCGTCCACCGGGTCGGCGAGGTCCGCGTGGGGGTCGTGGCCCTCACCCCGCCCCGGACCGGTGACGACGACGCCATGCAGCTCTCGGACCCGATGCGCGCCCTCGACGAGGCCGTGGAGGCACTGCGCTTCCTCGGCGTCGAGACGATCGTCGGCCTGGTCCACGCCCATCCCGTCCACGGCAACCTCGACCCCGGCGCCTGCCCCGAGGAACTGGGAGACCTCGACGTGACCCGCGACCTCAACCCGGCCGTGGACGCCCTCATCGTGGGCGCCTCCGGCGGGCCGGCGACCTGCCGGTTCCTCGACGCGGAGAACGACGAGCGCATGGTGGTGGCGCCCGCCTCGCACGGGCGGTCCGTGACGGTCGTGGACCTCGCCGTGGACCCCGCCACCGGAGACGTGGTGCGGCCCCTGACCGCAGCGTTCAACCAGACGGTCAACCTCGACATCGCGCCGGACGCCGACACGGTCGAGTTCATCCGCCAGGCCAAGGCGGCCGCCGCGCCTGCCGGCCGAAAGGTGCTGGGCACCGCCGCCACCGAGATCCCGCGCGCCATGAACGCCCACGGCGAGTCCCCGCTGGCCGACGTGATCGCCGACGGCCAGCTCGCCGCGGCCCGCGACCGGGGCGCCGACCTCGCCCTGTCCAACCCCGACTCGCTGCGCACCGACCTGCCCGCCGGCCCCCTCGACTACGCCACGCTGCACACCGTCCAGCCCTACGGCGACCGCCTCTACCTGGTGACACTGACCGGCGAGGAACTCCACCGGGCCTTCGACCACTTCGCCGACGACATCGGCGACAACGGCCCGGCCGTCTCCGCCAACGTGCGCTACACGGTGGACACGCGGCGCCCGGCCGGATCCCGGGTCACCGAACTGCACGTCGACGGCGAGCCGGTCGATCCCGCCCGCGAGTACACCGTTGTGGCCAACGAGTTCCTTACCTCCCCCGAGTTCGGCGGCTCCCCGCTGGCCTCCCTCGACACGCGTCGCGAGGCCGACCTCACGGACATCGAGGCCCTCATCCGGTACGTCTCCCAGGAGGGGCCGATCCACGCCCCCGAGCCGGGGCGCGTGCGGGTTCTCCGCTGACGCGCGGCCCCGCGAGCGGGGGTCGGCGGAGGTGGAGGGATTTGAACCCCCGGTCCGGGTTAGGGACGCTCGCTTTCAAGGCGAGTGCATTCGGCCGCTCTGCCACACCTCCCCGGCCCCGCGGCAGCGCCCGAGGCCGGATCCAATCGTAGTTCACGAGCCCGGCCGGACCCGAGTCGCGCACGACGTCACCCGCAACACGCCCGGGCGCGTGGTTCCACGTGAAACCGCTCCCGAGTCTCTGTGCGTAGGATGCGACGGGCGACGACCTCGGGATACGTCGAGCAGATGCACGCCGGCACCCGCCTCCACCGCCCGCTCATCGTGGGCACCGGAGTCCTCGTCGTGTGCGTTCCTCGACCGTTCGGCCGACGATCCGGCGTCGACCGTCACGACCACGACGTCTCCAACATCAAGGTGACCACCAGCGCGGGGACGGTCGAGGACGGCCGCCAGACCGGGTGCACGCCCTCCCGGACGGCGGCCGACGGCGCCGGAAGCCTGCACCTAGCCGAGGCGCCCGACCAGGAGCGCCGCCCGGCGAAGATGTGATCGACGGGACGACGGCAGTCAACCGCGCGGAGCTACTGCAGGCCAAGCGCCTGTACCCGCCCCCCGCCCGGCGCGCCCGACATATGCTTCGGAGACTGAGGTTCCGGCAAGGTAGCCGACAAACAGCGACATACTCGGAATCTTCAGAGAAATTGTCGGCGCACCTGATACAAATTGACGTAGCAGTGCCCACCGAAATCGGAGTTGCCATGTCTGCCATCGAAGAATCCGTCCGTCAACTTGCCGCAAAAGTTCGGGACCTAAAGTCGCATATCAACACAGAAGAGGCAACGAAGACCGCATTCATCGCACCATTTATTCAGGACGTACTTGGTTACGATATCTTCGATCCACGCGAAGTTATTCCGGAGTACGTTGCAGACATCGGAAAGAAAAAGGGCGAGAAGGTTGACTACGCCATCAAGAAGGGCGACGACTTCCGGTTTCTTATCGAATGCAAAACCGTCGGCTCGCCCCTCAGCTTGGACCACGCTACGCAGCTAATCCGATACTTCAACGTGACCGACACCGAGTTTGCGATACTCACGAATGGAGAGATCTACCACTTTTACGCCCAGCTCGATGCCGCGAACCGAATGGACGAAAAGCCATTCATGACGCTGGACCTCGCAAACATCGACGCCCGGATATTCCCCCATCTAGAGAAGTGCACCAAGGGAAAGTTCGACGCGGAGACCATCATCGAGTCGGCTGAGCAACTAAAGTACATCGCCGAAGTCAAGAAAGTAATGGCGAGCGAATTCAAGGAGCCGTCAGACGATTGGGTCCGCTATTTCGCCGCTCGGGTGACTACACGGCGCCTGACTGCCCCCGTGATTGACTCCTTCCGGGAAATCGTTGCAACTTCCGGCTCGCAGTTCATGAAGGACGAAGCAAATCGACGCCTCAAGAGCGCACAAGATCTAGACGAGGGCAGGTCACCTGAACAGATTCCCCCGCCAGCGGACGACGCTGCAAACCTCGCCAAGGCCCTTCCTGCTGATGACGGAATCGAAACCACCGACGAAGAGGTGGAAGCTGTCCAGGTAATCAAGGCGATCGCACGCCAGGCAGTACCAGTCTCAAGGGTGTCGATGCGAGATGCCAAGTCGTACTGCGCTGTCCTCTTCGACGACAATAACCGAAAGCCAATCGTCCGCCTGTACTTCAATACAGAAAACTGGAGAATCGGAGTTTTCGACAAAGACAAAAAGGAAGCCGTCCATGCGATCTCATCTGTTGACAGCATCTACGACCACGCTGATGCCATATTGGATCGCATCAAGGCGCTAGCTACCGAGCAATAGAACGAGCCGAATAGTACGATCAGGCCGCCCTGCCAACCGACTCGGTACCCATGCTGCAACCTCGTACGCAGTCCGTTGTGCCTTAGGGCACCAACTCAATGCGCTGGCAAAATGAGTGGAGGACATACCCTGGACCCTGAGGGGAGGACCCTTTTCTCGAGCATATTTGCGACTCACGAGGGATTCGCAGCCAGGGCGCTCAGCTACTGGATCAGCCATGCCAACTGTGCGCCATGGGGCTAGGCAGCCGCGTGTGTGACATGCGCAGAACACTGCGTCGGATTCGGCACCTGAAAAGGCGCGCCTTTTTAGCACTCCGCGCACCAGCTGCCCCGGACGGCAACCGCGACTACCGTCTAGGGCATGAAGGCGATCCGGTACGACGACGGCCCCGAGACCCTGCACCTGGCCGAGGTGCCCGACCCGGAACCGGGCCCCGGCGAGGTCGTGATCGACGTGGCCGCGACCGCGGTCAACCGCGCCGACCTCCTGCAGACCAAGGGCCTGTACCCGCCGCCGCCCGGCGCGTCCGACATCCTGGGCCTGGAGTGCTCGGGCCGGATCTCGGCGGTCGGCGAGGGCGTCGAGGGCCCGGCCGCGGGCGACGAGGTGTGCGCGCTGCTCGCCGGCGGCGGCTACGCGGAGAAGGTGGCCGTCCCGGTCGGCCAGGTCATGCCCGTCCCAGAGGGCGTGTCGCTCACCGAGGCGGCCTCTCTGCCCGAGGTGGCGTGCACGGTGTGGTCCAACCTCGCCATGACCGGCGGGCTCGGTAGCGGTGTCCTGGCCGCCACCGCCCGCTGGGGCGAGACGGAACTGGGCGCCCCGCGCGTCCTGATCCACGGCGGCGCGGGCGGCATCGGCTCGCACGCGATCCAGGTGTGCCGGGCGCTCGGCGCGCGCGTCGCCACCACCGCCGGCGGCCCGGAGAAGGTGCAGCGGTGCCGCGACCTGGGCGCCGACCTGGCGATCGACTACCGAAGCGAGGACTTCGTGGAGAAGGTCACCGACTGGACCTCGGGCGACGAGCGGGGCCGCGGCGTCGACCTGGTCCTCGACGTGATGGGCGCCAAGTACCTCGAGCGCAACGTCGCCTCGCTCGCCCCGGACGGCCGGGTCGTGGTGATCGGCCTGCAGGGTGGGGTCAAGGGCGAGCTCAACCTGGGCGCTCTCCTCCCGCGCCGCGGCGGGATCCTCGCCACCAACCTGCGCGCGCGACCGGTCGACGGCCCCGGCGGCAAGGCCGGCATCTGTTCCGAGGTGGTGGAGCGGGTGTGGCCCATGGTCGCGGCGGGGGATGTGACGACGATGGTCTCGCGCGAGATGCCGCTGGCGGACGCGGCGGAGGCACTCGCGCTGCTCGGATCGGGCGACAGCTACGGGAAGATCCTGCTCACCGTGTCCTGACCCCCGGCGGCGTGCACTCGGCGTCGAGGGTCACCCGCACCTCGTCGGCGACCTGCCGGTACGCGGTGCCGTTGACGGGGAGCGTGCCGTCGAGGCGGAAGCCGCCCGTCACCAATTCGACGGTGGCAGCGCGGTAGCTGATCGTGGGGTGCTTCTTCTCCCCCAGCGACTTGAGGGCCGGCGCCGGAGACCCGGCCGCTGACGCCGGTGTACAGTCGCAGGTCGCCCTCGGTGTCGGAGAGTGTCCACCTGCTCGCGCTCATACCCCAACGGTATCGCCGCGCGGGCCCGCGTGCCGCCGGAAATCAGTTCGGGCGGTAGAGGCGGGCGGCGAGCTGCTCGGCCGCCTCCACCCGGCGGGCCACCTCGCCTGCGCCGACACCCCCGTCGGCGGGGAGCGCCGGGGCCGCGTCGCCGGGGCCGGTGAGGGTCCACGCCGAGCCGGCGTCCCGGACGGAGGCATGCTTGGCGCCGTAGTAGTCCGGGTCAACCGCCACGGCCGCGCCCGAGGCGCCGGCCGCGGCGGCCAGCAGGTGCGGGTGGAAGCGCGTGGAGAGCCACGCCTGTCCCGGCCGGGCCGGCAGCCCGGTCCGCCACAGTTCATCGAACGGCACGAAGCGGGACGCGGCGAGCCCGAGCTCGGCGCCGAGCGGGGAGGCGACGAGCCGGTCCCACACCACGCGGTCCGCGCCGGGGATGCCCTCGATCACCGTCATCCGCTCCCCTGGCACCGCCCAGCCGCGCAGCGTCTCGCCGGCCAGGGCGGTGACGGCGTCGACGTCGCCGAGGTCCGACTGCAGACACAGCACCACGTCCCGGGCCACGTCCGGGTCGTCCCGGTAGAGATCGCCCGGGCGGGCCCACTCCGAGAGCGCGAGCCAGGCGTCGTCGCCCACCAGGTCCACGCCGTCGGCCCGGCCCGCGTCCGCCAGCGCCGCGCGCGAGGCCGCATCCCTCGTCGTCACACTTTCGACCCCGTCCAGCGCCTCGGCCAGCATCGCGCCGTCGCCCACGGGCACCAGGCCCTGGCCCGTGGCCACGGCGCGGGCCCCGCCGAGCCGGGCCGCCTCCGACGCCGCCGCGAGCACCCCCAGGTGGTGCGGCCAGTGTGCGTTGACGAACCCGCCGCCGATCACGTGCACCACCGAGGCGCCGAGCAGCGTCTCGACGCCCGCCGCCAGCGCGGGGCGCGTCCCCGGGTCGGCGAGCGCCCGCCGCACGAGGTCCACCGCGGCCCGGCCCGGGTCCTCGGCGCCGGAGCACTCGGCCACGAGCCGCCACACGGTGTCGGTGAACACCACGTCGGCGTTGGCGCCGCGGTGCAGCAGCGCGGCCTGGCCCGGGGTGTGGCAGTCCACCACCACGCGGGTACGGGGGCGCAGCCGCTCCAGCACCCGCAGCCACGTGCGCAGGAGCAGCTCGTCTCCGTAATTCGGATGGCCCGCGGGGGCGAGGAGGTAGACGACGTCGCCGTCCAGGAGGTCGCCACGGATCCGGCCGAGGACGCCGGTCGCGCGGTCGAGGGGCCGTCGTCGGGTCATCTGTCCAGCATGTCATCACCGCCCCGGGGCGGAAGGCCTTCCAGCGACGCGAGGGTCTGGTCACACCACTCGATCCACGCCTGCTCCACCTCGATCCCCAGAACGAGCACCCGGTGCTGGAGAACGGCGTGGGCATCGTCGGGGGCGATGCCGGCGAAGTCCCGCTGCTCGATCTCGCGATACCGGCGCAGCATCTCCAGCCGCCGCTCACGGTGATGGACGAGCGCCTGCCGGACCTCGCCCGCGCCCCCGGTAGCGGCGGCCGCCCGGACCCGGACCGCGATCGTCGACCGCATGGGTTCGGGATCGTCGACCTCGCTGATCCATTCCTGCAGCGAGTCCGAACCCTCGGCGGTGACCTCGAACCTGCGCGGCTGCCCACGACCGACCGGCCCCTCGCTCGGCAGTTCGCGGATCAGCCCGTCGTCACACAACCTGCCCAGTTCCCGGTAGATCTGCTGGTGGGTGGCGGGCCAGAAGTAGCCGATCGACCTGTCGAACCGCCGGGCCAGCTCGATTCCGCTACCCGCGCGTTCGGTCAGCGAGGTGAGGATCGCGAACTTCAGCGACATCCGGTCAGCGCCACGCCGGCCTGCTCGTACTCGGCCCGGAGCCGCTCGACCAGCTCGAGCGTGGACACGACCTCCTTGACCGCCCCCACGCCCTGGCCGGCCCCCCAGATGTCGCGCCAGGCCTTCGAGTCGGAGCCGCCCCCGGACCCGAAGTCCATGGCGGACGGGTCCGACTCGGCGAGGTCGTCCGGGTCCAGGCCGGCGGCCACGATGCTGCCCCGCAGGTAGTTGCCGTGGACGCCGGTGAAGAGGTTGCTGTAGACGATGTCGGCGGCGGAGCTGTCGACGATCATCTGCTTGTAGCCCACCATCGCCCGGGACTCCTCGGTGGCGAGGAACGCCGAGCCGACGTAGGCCAGGTCGGCGCCCGCGGCCCGCGCGGCGAGGACGGAGCGGCCGTGGGCGATCGCGCCGGAGAGCAGCAGCGGCCCGTCGAACCACTCTCGGATCTCCTGGACCAGCGCGAACGGCGACTGGGTCCCCGCGTGGCCGCCGGCGCCGGCGGCCACGGCGATCAGGCCGTCGGCGCCCTTGCTGATCGCCTTGCGGGCGAACGCGTCGTTGATCACGTCGTGCAGGACGATCCCGCCATACGAGTGGACCGCCTCGTTGACCTCCTCTCGCGCGCCCAGCGAGGTGATGACGATGGGTACCTCGTGCTCGACGACCGTCGCCAGGTCCTGCTCGAGCCGGTCGTTGGAACGGTGGACGATGAGGTTCACCGCGAACGGGGCCACATAGCGGTCCGGGTTGGCCTCGGCGAACGCGGCGTTGCTCTCGGAGATCTGCCGCAGCCACTCCCCCAATGCCGCCTGGGGGCGGGCGTTGAGCGAGGGGAACGCGCCGATCACGCCGGCCTGACACTGGGCCGCCACGAGTTCGGGGCCGGAGTAGATGAACATCGGCGAGCCCACCACGGGCACTGCCAGGGGGCCGGAGAGAACGGGGGGGAGAGCCATCGGTCGTCCTTTCGCCAGCACGGTGCTGGTTCTGTCGTGTCGAGGGTGACGGTACGCCTGCGACACCCTATATGCAACAAGTTGCACAGAGGGTGTCCGGCCGGCCTCTAGTACGCTGCCCTCGTGCAGGACCAGTCCCCTTCCGACAGTGCGGGAACAGACCCGGCGGGAACCGACCCCTCGTCGGCCACCCTCCCCGACGAGAGCGTGCGCGCCGAGATCGTCAACGACTCGCAGACCTTCGGTCGCGCCGTCGGCGACCTGCGCCAGGGGCTGCACCAGCGCGAGCTCTGGCTCTCGCTCGGCTGGCAGGACATCAAGCAGCGCTACCGGCGCTCCACGCTCGGCCCGCTGTGGATCACCATCGCCACCGGCGTCATGGCCGCCGCGCTCGGACTGCTCTACTCGATCCTCTTCCAGATCCCGCTCGCCGACTTCCTGCCGCATGTGACGGTGGGGCTGATCCTCTGGGGCTTCCTCTCCGGCTGCATCAAGGACGGCGCCGAGGTCTTCATCGCCAACGAGGGCCTGATCAAGCAGCTGCCCAGCGCGCTCAGCGTGCACGTCTACCGGCTGGTGTGGCGGCAGTTCCTCTTCCTGTGCCACAACCTCGTGATCTGGGTGGCGCTCATGGTGATCTACCCACGGCCGCTGGGCTGGGACCTGCTGCTGGCTATCCCCGGGCTGGCGTTGATCATCGTCAACGGCGTGTGGGTGGCGATGCTCTTCGGCATCCTCGCGACCCGCTTCCGCGACATCGCCCCGCTGCTCGACTCGCTCGTGCAGCTGCTGTTCTACATGACGCCCATCGTGTGGACCACGGCCACGCTCAAGCAGCAGGGCGGCCAGGTCGCCGAGCGGGCCCGGATCGCCGAGCTCAACCCGCTGTTCCACTACCTGGAGATCGTGCGCGCGCCCATGATCGGCCAGCCGATCGCCGCGTACCACTGGTGGATCGTCCTGGGCTGCACCGCGGTCGGCCTCGCGTTGGCCTTCCTCGCCCTGCGCACGTTCCGCGCCCGAGTCCCCTACTGGGTGTAAGAAGGAGGACCGACGTGACCCGAGCAGCCCCCACCCCCGGCGGCGTGTCCATCGACTGCGTGGACGCGTGCGTGGACTTCCCGATCTTCGACGCCAAGTCGCGCTCGCTCAAGAAGGCGGTGCTCGGCTCGGCCGGCGGCGTGATCGGGCGGAACGCGTCCAACGTCGTCGTCGTGGAGGCCCTCAAGGACATCACCCTGTCGCTGCGCGAGGGCGACCGCATCGGCCTGGTCGGGCACAACGGCGCCGGCAAGTCCACGCTGCTGCGCCTGCTGTCCGGCATCTACGAGCCCACCCGCGGCGCCGCCCGGATCCGCGGCCGCGTCGCGCCGGTGTTCGACCTGGGAGTGGGAATGGACCCGGAGATCTCGGGCTACGAGAACATCATCATCCGTGGCCTGTTCCTGGGACAGACGCGCAAGCAGATGAAGACCAAGATCGAGGAGATCGCCGACTTCACCGAGCTCGGCGACTACCTCGACATGCCGCTGCGCACCTACTCGACCGGCATGCGTGTGCGACTCGCGATGGGCGTGGTGACCTCGATCGACCCGGAGATCCTGCTGCTCGACGAGGGCATCGGCGCCGTGGATGCGGAGTTCATGAAGAAGGCGCGGGTCAAGCTCGCCGACCTGGTCTCGCGGTCCGGCATCCTCGTCTTTGCCTCCCACTCCAACGACTTCCTCGCCCAGCTCTGCGACTCGGCCATGTGGATCGACCACGGCCGCATCCGCCAGCGCGGCGGCATCGAGGAGGTCGTGACCGCCTACGAGGGTCCCGAGGCCGGAGAGGCGGTCCGCAAGGCCATGGAGCGGATGCGGCGTGAAGGGTAACCGGGCCGGTACGGCCGGGGCCGGAGCGGCCGGGAGTGACGACGAGGTCCGCGATCCCCGGACGGTGATCGCGGTGGTGGTGACCCACCGGCGCCTCGAGCAGCTGCGCGCGTCGCTGGCCGTGGTCAGTGGCCAGAGCCGCCCGGTCGATCACCTCGTGGTGGTGGACAACGCCGACGAGCCGGCGGTCCGCGAGCTCGTCGAGTCCCAGCCCGTCGAGGCCACCTACCTGGGCTCCAAGCACAACCTCGGCGGCGCCGGCGGCTTCGCGCTGGGCATGCTCCACGCGCTGGCGCTGGGCGCCGACCTCGTGTGGTGCGCCGACGACGACGGCCGCCCCGAGGGCCCCGAGGTCCTGGAGACCCTGCTCGCCTGCCTGGACCGGCACGGCCTGGACGAGGTCTCGCCGGTGGTGTGCGACCTCGACGACCCCGACCGCCTGGCCTTCCCCCTGCGCCGCGGGCTCGTGTGGCGGCGGTACCGGAGCGAGCTGTTCACCGACAGCTCCGGCGCCGCCGAGCGCGGATCGACCGCCGGCACCGACGACCTCCTGCCCGGGATCGCCTCGCTGTTCAACGGCGCGCTGTTCACCGCCGACTGCCTGGACCGCGTGGGCGTGCCGGACCTGCGGCTGTTCATCCGCGGCGACGAGGTCGAGGTTCACCGCCGGCTCGTGCGCTCCGGGGTGCGGTTCGGCACCTGCCTGACCACCGCCTACCTGCACCCGCAGGGCTCCGACGAGTTCAAGCCCATCCTCGGCGGGCGGATGCACACGCAGTACCCGGACGACCCGGTCAAGCGGCATTTCACCTACCGCAACCGCGGCTACGTGCTCACCCAGCCGGGCAACCGGAAGCTCATCCCGCAGGAGCTCGTGCGCTTCGGCTGGTACTTTCTCGTGACGCGCCGCGACCCTGCCGGGTTCCGTGAGTGGCTGCGGCTGCAGCGCCTCGGCGCGGGCGAGCGCTTCGTCAAGCCCTGAGTACTCGACGCGCGTCCGCGGCAGGCGCATCATGGGTGCCATGACCGACTGGATCGCCCTGCAGGCCCGCGCCGTCGACCTCTACGACGGGGTGCTGCCGGCCGTCACCGACTGGGATGCGCCCAGCCCGTGTAGCGAGTGGACCGCCCGCGAGGTGCTGGCCCACGTGGTGGACGAGCAGCTGTGGGTGCCGGGCCTGCTCGCCGGCGGCACGGTGGACGAGGTAGCCGACGACCTCGAGGACCGGCTGCGCCGCCTCCGCGAGGCCACCGGGCCGGAGCTCGTCGAGGAGTGGGCGGCGCTGCGCGAGCCCGTGGCGGCGGCGTGGACGGGGACGCCCGCCGACGACGAGGTGCACCTGTCCTACGGCCGGGCACCCGCCCGCCACTATCTGGGCCAGCAGACCTTCGACCTCGCCGTGCACGCCTGGGACCTCGCCGCCTCGCAGGGCCTGGACCTGCACTGGGACGACGAGCTGGCCCGCGCCGTCCTGGACTTCGTGGGCGACGACCTCGCCGAGAACCCCGCGCCCGACCTCTTCGACCCGCCGGTGCCCGGCTTCGACGATCCCGGCACCCCGCCACGCGACGCCGCCCTCGCCCGCACCGGCCGCGACCCCCGCTGGACCGCCGACCGGCCCCGCTGAGCCGCCGCGCGGGAGCACCGGGCTCCGGTGTACCGGTGTGCCGGTGTCGCCCCTCTGGGAATTCGCTCACTCGCGCACCACGCTCGCGGACACCGGACGCCCCACACGTCTCGTGGGTCTCGCCGACCTCACCGAACCCGGCGGAAAACCCTCACGCTTCCTGCCGGCACCGTCGATGTGAGCGAATCAGCCGCCCAGACCTGCGCGACACGTCGGGGCCGGAAGGTTTCGCGCAGGGCTGCGCGCCGTTTTCGCTCACTGGGCGGGGTGGCGCAGGCTGATTCTCGGGGCGCGGCGCCCCGAAGGCCGACACTGCCGCGCGACACCCGAGCGGGTGCCCTGCGCGAGTGAGCGAAACCCCGGAGCCTTGCGACGACGGGTCGCCGGGGCGGAGGCGGCGGACCGGCAGAGCGACGGACCGGCCAGAGCGGCGAGCCGTCGTCACGCCGGCCGGGCCCACCATCCGAGGGGGTCGGCCGTCGCGTCCGCGATCAGCGGTCCGAGGACGTCTGTGGCCGGCCAGCGCGCCCGCAGCGCCGCCGACACCGAGCTCGCGTCCGATCCGGGGGCAGGACCCGGGGTGGGCTCCGCCTCGGGGTCGGTCCGCACCACATGGATCGTCCATCCGGCCCGGCGGAGCGCCGCCCACGTGCGGCCGTCCCGGGCGCGCTCGTCGACCGACTCCCGGCCGCTGCGCACCTCCACCGCGACCCGGGCATCGGGATCGGCGAGCGAGGGGACGGCTCTCCGCCGGCGGATCTCGACCTCGTGACCGTGCACGAACCCCCGGTGACCGGCCGCGTGCAGGACCAGCCGGGCGCGGGCCTCGTCCGGCGAGCCGGCACGCGGCTCGAGGTCACGCAGCACCTCGGCCAGCGCGCCGGAACCCGATCCGGACGGATGGGCCGTCGCGGCGCGGAGCAGCCCCTCGAGCCCGGGGTCGGCCGCGCACATCCGGTCGAACGCCACCACCGCGTCCTCGTGCGGCAGGTCCGCCGTGAGGTCCCGGCAAGTCCGCAGGGGCGTGGTGACGCGCAGCCCGTCCACCTCGGTGACCGCCGAGGGCGGCAGCGCACCGTACCGGTAGACGCGGCCGGGGACCGCCCTGCGGGTGGCCGGCAGCCAGATCTCCGGCGGCGCGTCCCCGGGTGCGGAGTCGTCGCCCCACAGCAACGCCGCGCTGCGTCCGCGGAGTACGCCCTCCGGCCAGGACCGGGCCAGGGCGACCGCGCGCAGGCGGAGGTCGTCGGGCTGGTCCGCGCGCCGGTACATGCCGTGCCACATCCGGATATAGCCATCGCGGGCCCGCCGGCCCGGCACGACCGCGGCGAGCTCCGCGGAGGTCAGGGGGCCGCGCGGGAAGCGCGTCCCCGAGGCGGCGGAGGTCGGGATCGGGCGGGGTGCTGACGGAACCGGGCGCGAGGGTGCGTTCATGCCCACACTCTGCGGCACGCGGTCCGCCGCTCCCCCGGGTCCGGGCCCGTATCCGGGACCGCCTGTGGATGCGCCCGGGGCTGTGGACAACGTACGGGGCGGCACGCCCCGTCCACGGAGCGGCGCGCGGTCAGATCCCGTAGAGCCGCGCCCAGTTCTCCCGCGAGGTCAGCTCCGGCTGTGCGGCCCGCCACCGCTCCTGCACGGCGGGCGTCTCGCGGACGAACCGCGCGAGCAACGCTGCCAGCCGCTTCTTGAGCTCGGTCGCCCGGGCGGGATCGACCTTGCGGTGGTGCACGCCGGTCTGCGAGGCGTCGGTGACGTAGGCCTCGTCGAAGAGCGAGACGTGCCACCAGGCGGCGTCCTCGTACGGGATCGCCACCACGCCGCGCCGCTGCCGCCCGAGCTTCTGGACGAGTAGACGCTTGGCCAGCACCTGGTCCTCGCGGTCCTCCCGCGGGATGCCCACCTTGCGCTCCACGCCGATGCCGGCGGGCAGCGCGTCCACGGGAAGCTTGACGGTCTCCGGGTAGGCCGACCGTTCCTCGCGGATCGCCGCGAGTGCCGCCTGCCCGCCGTCGGCGACGCCGTGCGCCCCGTCGGGCCCGTCGAGGAACGCCTCGATGCCACGCATCCGGGTGGCGGCGAGGCCGTACTGCATGGCCGCGATCGCCCGCAGCACGCTGCGCGCGAGGTTCCCGGCCATGTCGCGCGGCGCGATCCCCTGACGGATCGCGGCGGTCGTCAGCGCGTTGCGCTGGGAGAAGAACTGGCCGAAGTCGTCGCCGTCCTTCCAGTAGAAGTCGGCGTGCCACACCGCGGCCCCCTGCAGGGTGCACGTGGGCATCCCGGCCTGGCGACAGCGCAGGCCGTACTCGATGTCGTCCCACTGGAAGAAGAACGGCATGGGCAGGCCGACCCGCTCCACCGCCTCGCCGGGGATCACGCAGGACCACCAGGCGTTGTACTCGGCGTCGATCCGCCGCTCCTGCTTCTCCTCCACCACCGACTGGTCGCGCAAGGCCAGTTCGTCGGAGTCGAGCCCGCCCATGAGTTGAGCGAGGTCAGTCCGCTCGCCGGACACGAGCAGGTAGTCCGGGTTGAACAGGTACAGCATCTGCGCGCCCACGAGCATCGGCTCCCGGGTGGCGGCGGCAAAGGCGAACAGGCGCAGGACGGTCTCGGGCTCCACACGGACGTCGTCGTCCATGAGCAGCACGTCCACCGGCCCGGGGGCCTCCGGCGTCGTGGCCTCGTACAGGCCGCGGCTGAACCCGCCGGCGCCGCCGAGATTGGGCTGGCGCAGATAGTGCAGCCGGTCCCCGAACTCCTCGGCGGCGTGCGCGAACTGCTCGCGGGTCTCGACGAGGTCGGTGCCCTGGTCGGTCACGTAGAGGTCGTCGATGAGGTCCGCGACCAGCGGGTCGGAGGCCAGCGAGTCGACGGTGGCCGCACAGTCGTCGGCCCGGTTGAACGTGCAGATGGCCACGGCGGCGCGACGGACCGACCTCGTCGTCGTGGTTCCCCATTCCACCTCCGACACGGTGGCCGGGGCGTCCACGGCATGGAACTCGAGCCACAACGCGCCGCCGTCGGTGTAGGTGTCCACCGGCACGTGGAGAACGGCCATGCCCTCACCGTGGTGGTGGACCACGTCCACGGTCCGCACGTGCGAGCCGATGTCTGAGGCGCGGACCAGGACGTCCACCTGGCCCTCGGACTCCAGGGTCACGCGGATCGTGAGCTCGGTGACCGCGGTCCAGCGCTGCCAGTACGAGGCCTCGAAGCGGCCAAAGTAGGTGTTGGTGTCGGCCACCGCGCCGGCCTCGAGGTGGAGCTCGGAGCGGGTGCGGCGCACCACGCCGCGCAGGATCCGCGCGTACAGGTCGTCGTTCACCCACTTGCGCGGCCCCGAGAACAGGGTGCGCTGCAGCAGCAGGCCCCGCTCGACGGCCTCGCTGCCGGCGGGGTCGGCGGCTGCGGTCACGGTGGTGGCGTCCATGTGGCGGGTGCACTCCTGACGTCGGCGCGGGGTTCGTCGGTGGCCGGGCCGGTCAGGGCCCGTCGGTGCCGTCCAGGCTAGTCGCCCCGCTCCGACGGATGACGTCGGAACACCAGGGTGTCGTAGGCCCAGTAGCGGAACACCACCGCCACGATCTGCCCGATCAGCGTGCCCGACACGTTGTCGGCCAGCGGGCTGTCCAGGCCGAGGACATACCGGGAGAATCCGAGGCACGCGAGTTGAAGGCCGATCGCCGCGACGTTGACCACGGTGTAGAGCACCAGGTGGCGCGCATGGCCGTCGTCACGCCGTCCCGTGAACACCCAGTACCGGTTGCCCACGTAGGTCACGGCGGTGGCCACGGCGATCGCGATGATCTTGGCGGTCAATGGGTGCGAGAACAGGATCCCGTGCCCGTCGAGGGTCCGCCAGGACCAGCCGTGCCACTCGAAGAACACGAGCAGGTTGTAGGTGGCCGCATCCACCGCGAAGCCGACGAGGCCCACGACGAGGAAGGCCGCGACGTTCCGTTCCGTCCGGCGCCGCGGCCGCCTTCAAGTACTGGTGGGTGATGTGGTGAGGGCGCGTCCCGGTGCCCTGCCGCCTCACCGCACCCGGAAGATCACGGTCCGCTGTACGACGAAGTTGGTGACGGTGGCGACGCCCTGGGCGATGACGTAGCCGACCGTCGTGGCCCAGAAGTGGCTCCAGCCCATGCCGTCGAACCACGGCACGAGCACCATGAACAGGCCCCACTGGACGCCGAACATCACCGCGTACAGGCACATCGTGGCCACGAACCGGGCCCGCGACGGCTCGGCGTTGAACGTCCACCGGCGGTTGAGCGCGTAGGCGGTGAGCGTGCCGGCCACGAAGGACAGCGCCTTGGCCGGGCCGTAGTGCATCCCGAACGCCATGAACAACTGGAGCAGCCCGTAGTCGACGATCGCCGACAGGACGCCCGTGAGGAAGAACCGGACGACCTGGGTCTTGAGGTCGGTCGGGTGCGCCGCGTCGGAGACCCGGTGGGCGTCGAGCGGGTCCAGCGCGTGGGCGATCGAGTCGGCCACGGACTCGCGGCCGGGCCCGTGCCCGGCGGGGTCCGTGGACTCGGTGCGGTGGTCGGTCACCCGCCCCAGGGTAGAGGGCCCGCCGGGGAGCGGGACCCCGCCACCCCGGCGCCGCCCCGTGCTCAGGCGCCCAGGCGCGGCAGCAGCGTGTCGAGCATCGGCTGGACGCCCTGCCCGAACGAGCCCCAGTTGTGCAGGCCGGTCGGGAAGTAGTCGATCCGGGCGTCCACCCCCACCTGGTCGAGGCGGCGGTCCAGCTTGACGGTGCAGGCGTGGACAGCCTGCTCGAGGCCGGCGCCCTGGACGAAGCGGAGCATGTCGCCGTTGTGCTGGGCCCACTCGTTGGGGCCGGGGACGCCGGTCGCGGTGGAGAAGTACAGGGTCTTGCCGCTCAGCTTCTCGGCGTGCCGGATCACGTCGTGCTCGGCGTAACCCGGCGCCCCGCGCTCGCCCCACAGGTTGCCGAGCTGGCCGCCGCGGGACTCGACGGTGACCTTGGTGAGCAGGAAGCCGATGTCGTCGGCCGCCGAGTAGCACCCGCCGAGGCTGCCCACGGCCTCGTACTTCTCGGGGTGCCGGACGGCGAGGGCCGCGGCCGCGCCGCCGCCCATCGACAGCCCGGCGATGCCGGTCTTCAGGGCGACGCCGAGCTCGGCGTCGAGTGCCTCCGGAAGCTCCTTTGTCATGAAGGTCTCCCACTTGTTGCGGCCGAGGACCGGGTCGTCGTTGAGCCAGTCGGCGTAGAGGGAGGCGTCCGCGCCCTGGACCATGACGAGGTCCACGTTCCGGTCGGCCACCTTGGTGCCGATGTCGCCGGGCAGGAGCCAGCCGCTCGGGGTGGGGGCGTCCACGCCGTCGAGCAGGTAGAGACGCGGCTTGGGGCCGCTCTCGTTACCGGAGCGGATCACCTCGACCGGCACGATGCGGTTCATCTGCACGGAGGAGACCCACAGGCGGGTGAAGCGCGCGTCGGGCACGAGCGGATCGCTCTCCCGGCGGACGACCTTTACCTCGGTGACCGGCGGGTTCTCCTGCGGCAGCGCCGGCTCGGCCGCGGTGTTCTGCGACCCGGTGCCCAGCGGGGGCATCACGCCCAGCGCAGCGAGGGACTGGGACTCCGTGGAGCCGGCGGAGCCGACGTGCCCCGATCCGGCGGCGGCGCTCGAGGGGTCGACGCTGCCGCCCCCAGCAGAGTTGACCATCCCCACATCGGAGCCGGCGGACTGGGCGACAGCGACCGGGACGGAGACGGCCCCCGTGGCCGCGACGAGGGCGGCCACGACGAGGGACGACAGGCGGTGCGGACGATGCGACATCTGGGTGCCTCTTTCGGATCGGCGGGGCGCCGCCTGGTGGGTGTCGGGCGGTGATACTACGGGTCCACCGCCCGTTTGGACAGCCGATACGTCTCGCCGGCTTGCCCGGCCATCCCCGGTCTGGCATCCTCTCCCCATCGCGCGCACACCAGCGCGCATCTGGTCGAACAGACAACGGCACATCCGCCGAGTGCGTTCGATTCCCGCGGGGACGATCCGCCCCGGCCACCCCATCTGCACCTCGGCACGAGTACACCGTCCGTGCCACCAGCCCGGGTGAGCCGCCGCCCGACCCCGCACCGCACACCGCAGGACCGCCGGTTACCGCCGCCGTGGCGTACCGGTCGGTAACCCCTTACTACCCGGAGAATGACCATGTCGCAGTACCGAAACTCCGCCCTGAACACCGCTCCGACCGGCTTCTCGTACACGCCTACCGGCCGCGCCGTCCCGTCCACGGCGCCGATGCGCACGCCCGCCCCCCGGCCGGCGGCGCAGTCGTGCACGCCCACCGGCCGCCTCGTCCTGTCGACGCCGGCCGTCCGCCGCGCGGCCTGAAGTCCCTCGCCGCGCGATCCGCGGCGGTCTCGCCCGCTCCCGGGGCTCCCCGGGGGCGCCCCGGCCTCGCTTCGTGCCCATATCCGTACGAATGTCAGCGGATCCACCGCACGAACGCCCCTTACGCGTACGAAGCGTCGGCGGGGCTGAAGAGGCGACAGCAGCAGCGGCGGCGGGGCTGCAGAGCAGCGACGGCGGCGGGGCCGCAGGGACGAAAGGGGCAGTAGGGGCTGCCGGTGCCGAGACGGGCCCAGCGGGACGGTGGCCGCGCTAGCGTACGGCCATGCGGTCGCCTCGCCCCCGACGTCCCGCCGCGAGAGTTCTCGGCGCAGCTCTGGTCTCGACCTGCGCGCTGCTCGGCGTCCCCGGCGCGGCCGCGCAGCCGGCGCCGGGATCGGGGCCGGCGGGATCCGCGGCGCTGCCCGACCCGTTCGCGGCGCTGCGCCCGGCCCCACCCGAGCAGCGCACCCCGGAGCGGTACGGTCCCAGCCCGTCGTCGGACCCGTGGTATTCCGCGCCGCCGGCGGTGGACCCGGCGACGCCGCGCGGCACGATCCTCGCCACGCGCCGCATCGACATCCCGTGGTTCAACGTGCGCGACCTCGGGCGCGCCCACCAGGTGTTGGTGCAGAGTTCGGACTCCCACGACCGGCCGCAGCAGATCGTCTCGACGATCATCGAGCCCGGCACGCCCTGGACCGGGCCGGGGCCCCGGCCGCTGGTGGCGTACAACGTGACGATCGACTCGCTCGGGCTCGAGTGCATGCCCTCGTACAAGCTGCGCCACGAGTTCAACCTCGAGATGCCGCCGTTCCTACAGATCCTCGCCGACCGCGGGTACGGGCTCGTGCTCACCGACTTCGAGGGCCCCAGGGCCGCCTACGCCGCGGGCCGCGCCAACGGCCGCGCGGTCCTCGACGGGATCCGCGCCGCCCGCGCCTTCGCCCCCGACCCCGGCGCTCCACCCCTGTTCGCCGATTCGCGGGTCGTGCAGGTGGGCTACTCGGGCGGCGGGATCGCCACCGGCTGGGCCGCGCAGATGCAGCCCGTGTACGCCCCCGAGCTCACCGGCGTCCTGCAGGGATCGTCCATCGGCGGCGTCCCGGCCGACTACGCCGACCTCGTGGACACCATGGACGGCACCCTCGCGTCCGGCCTCTACCGGGCCGCGGTGTTCGGGATCGCCCGCGAGTACCCGGAGCTCTACCCCCTGCTCAACGACACCGGCGACGTGGTGGCCCACCTCATGCGCGACGCGTGCGCGGACGTCAACACCGCACTCGGGCTCGTCACCGCCCCGCTCTCGGCGCTCACCGACGTGGACCCGCGCCGCGACCCCACAGTGCTGCGCGTGATGGCACACAACCGGCTGGGCCGCCCGGACCCGGACAACGGCGGCGACCCGCGCGAGGTACCGACCGGCCCGGTCCAGGTGTGGCACGGTGACGCGAGCGTCCCGATCGGCCCCGGCCCGGGGTCCTCGCGCGGCCCCGGCGACGTCTTCGTCCCCGAGTGGACCGCGCACCGCCTGGTCGACGAGTGGTGCGAGGCGGGCGCGGACGTCGAGTACACGCCGGTCGCGGGCGAGCACGTCACCGCCGCCTACACCGCCATCGGCCCCGCGCTGGACTGGGTGGACGCCCGCGCCCGCGGCGTGCCGTTCACCGCCGGCTGCCGGGCGGTAACCTCGAGGCCGTGAGCACCCCGCAGAACACCGCCCTGGACACCGAGCTCAAGCGCCTCACGGGCTGGGGCCGCACCGCCCCGGCGATGAGCCACGTGCTCACGCCGCGCTCGGTGGAGGAGATCTCCGCGGCGGTGGCCGCGGTCAACGACGCCAACGCGGGCGGCCCCGCCCACCTGCGCCGCGGCGTCGTGGCGCGCGGGCTCGGCCGCTCCTACGGGGACTCGGCCCAGAACTCGGGCGGGCTCGTGCTGGACCTGACCCGCTTCAACCGTATCCACGTGCTCGACGCCGAGTCGGCGGTCGCCGTGGTGGACGCGGGCGTCAACCTGGACCAGCTCATGCGGGCCGCGCTGCCGTTCGGCCTGTGGGTGCCGGTCCTGCCCGGCACGCGCCAGGTCACCGTGGGCGGGGCGATCGGGCACGACATCCACGGCAAGAACCACCATTCGGCCGGCTCGTTCGGCAACCACGTCACCCGCATGGAGCTGCTCGTCGCGGACGGCCGCGTGCTCACCCTCGAGCCCGGCGGCACGGCCGACGACCCGGAGGGCCGGCTGTTCTGGGCCACCGTCGGCGGCAACGGCCTCACCGGCGTGATCCTCAAGGTGTGGATCGCCATGACCCGCACCGAGACGGCGTATTTCCTGGCCGACGACGACCAGACCTCGACCCTCGACGAGACCATCGCGCTGCACACCGACGGTTCGGAGTCGAAATACACGTACTCCTCGGCGTGGTTCGACGCGATCAGCGCGCCGCCCAAGCTCGGCCGCGCGGCCGTCTCCCGCGGCTCGCTGGCCACCCTGGACCAGCTCTCCGAGCACGCGCCGGAGCTGGCCAAGGACCCGCTGCGGATGGACGCCAAGCCGTTGCTGACGTTCCCGGACGTCTTCCCCAACGGCCTGGCCAACAAGTACTCGTTCAGCCTGGTGGGCGAGGCGTACTACCGGCTGGGCGGGACGCGGCGCGACCAGATCAAGACGTTGCCGCAGTTCTACCACATGCTCGACCTGTTCTCGGAGTGGAACCGGGCCATGGGACCTGCGGGTTTCCTGCAGTACCAGTTCATCGTCCCGCCCGGCGAGGTCGAGGGCTTCAAGGAGATCATCGGCGACATCCAGCGCTCGGGGCACTACTCCTTCCTCAACGTGTTCAAGCTCTTCGGCCCCGGCAACCAGGCGCCGCTGAGCTTCCCCATGGAGGGCTGGAACGTCTGCGTGGACTTCCCCATCAACAGCCGCCTCAACTCCTTTGTCAACGCCCTCGACGCCAAGGTGATGTCGATGGGCGGCCGCCTCTACACCGCCAAGGACTCCCGCGTCCCGGCCGAGCGCTTCCACGCCATGTACCCGGAGATCGACTCGTGGATCGCCACCCGGCGCGAGGTCGACCCGAACGGGGTCTTCGTCTCCGACATGGGCCGCCGCCTCGAACTCGTGTAGCGGCTCCGCGCTGGCGTCGGTGCTCCCCGCTAGGATCGCACCCATGATCAATGCCGTCGGCGTGCCCCAGACCCTGCTCCTGCTCGGCGGGACCTCCGAGATCGGCCTGGCCATCTGTGAGGAGTACCTCCAGCAGGGCCCGATGCGGGTGATCCTGGCCTGCCTGCCCGGCGACCCGGGGGTCGAGGACGCCCGGGCCCAGATGACGGCGGCGGGGGCGACCGCCGTGGAGGTGGTCGACTTCGACGCCGCCGCCACCGACACCCACCCCGCCGCGCTGCAGCAGTGCTTCGCGGCCGGGGCGGGCGGCGACGTCGACGTGGCGATCGTCGCCTTCGGCCTGCTCGGCGAGAACGAGGAGCTCTGGTCCGACCAGCGCAAGGCCGTCCAGATCGCGCAGATCAACTACACCGGCGCCGTGTCGGTGGGCGTGCTGCTCGCGGAGAAGATGAAGGCGCAGGGCTACGGCCGGATCATCGCCATGAGCTCGGCCGCCGGCCTGCGCGCCCGCCGCTCCAACTTCGTCTACGGCTCCACCAAGGCCGGGCTCGACTCCTTCTACACCGGCCTGGGCTACGCGCTGTCCGAGCACGGCGTGGACGTGCTGGTGATCCGCCCCGGACAGGTCCGGACCCGCATGTCGGCGCACGTCAAGGAGGCGCCGCTCACGGTCAACAAGGACGAGGTGGCGCGCATCGCCGTCAAGAACTCCGGCCGCGACAAGGGCGCCGTGTTCGCCCCCGCCGCGTTCGGCGGCGTCATGGCCGTCCTCACCCACGTCCCGCGCCCGATCTTCCGCAAGCTCCCCTTCTGAGACCGCGGTGACGCTCAGGGGGACCGGCCTGGCGGCCGCCGCGACTCTGCTCGCCGCGGCCGTCACCGCCGTCGTGCTCGGGGCGTTCTCGCTGGTCTCCTTTCCCGCCTACGGCAACTCCAACGTCCTGCAGGCGCTCACCGTGGTGGGCCAGGCCGCGGCGCTCGCGCTCGTCGTGGCGGCCGTCCTGCTGGCCCGCGCGGGCGAGCGGCCCGGCGGCCGGGCGGCGCTGGTCCGCCTGGGCAAGCTCGCGGCCCCCACCGGCTCGGCGCTGCTCGTGGCGGCCACGCTCGGGATCCCGCTCGCGGCCAGCCGCCTGTACCTGCACGGCGTGAGCGTGGACCAGGAGTTCCGCACGCAGTTCCTCACCCGGTCCACCACCTCGCTCGGCCTGCCCGACATGGCGTACGCGGACCTGCCGTCCTACTACCCGTCGGGCTGGTTCTGGCTGGGCGGGCGGTTCGCCAACCTGACCGGCACGGAGGGCTGGGCGGCGTACAAGCCGTGGTCGATCCTCTCGCTGGCGGTGGCGGCCGCGCTGCTGACGGTGCTGTGGACCCGGCTGCTGCGCACCGACCTCGGCGCGGTGGTGGGCGTGGTCTCGACGGCCGTGGTGCTGGCGCACGCGAGCCCGGAGCCGTACGGCGCCGTCGTCGCCCTGTTCCTTCCCCCGGCCCTCGTCCTGGCCTGGCACGCCGTCGCGCCCACCTCCCGCCGGGGCGGCCGCTGGGCCACCGTCGCCACCACGCTGTTCCTCGGCGCCTCGGCCTGCACGTACACCCTCTACACCGGTCTGGCCGCGGCCACGGTCGTGCTCATGGCGGCGGTCGCGACGGCCGCCGCGTGGTGGGCCGCGCGGCGGCGGCCCGGCACCGACGCGGCCGCGGCGCGCCCGTACCCGCTGTGGCTGCCGGCGGCGCGGCTCGCGGTGATCGGGGTCGGCTCGATCGCGATCGCCCTGCTCGTGTGGGCGCCCTACCTGCTCGCCGCGCTCGGCGGCACCCCCGCCGACTCCGGCACCGCGCTGCACTACCTGCCCGACGCGGGCGCCCGCCTGCCGCTACCCATGGCCGCGGGCGGGCTCACCGGCTGGCTCTGCCTGGCCGGCCTGGTGTGGATCGTGACCCGCGCGTGGACCTCGCGGCGCGCGCAGGCCCTGGGACTCGGCGTGGCCGCCGTCTACCTGTGGTGCCTGGCCTCGATGGCGGTGACGGCGCTGGGGACGACCCTGCTCGGCTTCCGCACCGAGCCCGTGCTCGTGCTGTTCCTCGCCGTGGCCGGCGTCCTCGCGCTCACCGACCTCGCCGCCCTCGCCGTCCGCGCGGCCGGCCGGGAGACCGCCGACGGGGGACGCCGCGAGCGGCCCGCCGCCGAGGCCGCCGACCGTCGCCGCCGGGCCGGCGCCGTGGTGGGCGTGCTCGCCGCGGTGGCCGCCCTCACCCACGCGCAGGGGATCCCCGAGCACCTGCACACCGAGATCCGGCTGGCCTACACGGACACCGACGGGGCGGGCGAGCGTGCCGACCGCTACCCGCCCGGTCCGGAGTCCCACTACGCGGAGGTGGACCGGGTCATCCGGGAGGCGTTCCCGGGGCGAGAGCGGACCGACCTCGTCGTCGCGAGCACCGCCGACGCCTTCCTCGCCTACCACCCCTACCTGGCCTACCAGGCCGTCACCTCCCACTACGCCAACCCTCTGGGCCGCTACGCCGAGCGCAACGAGGCGATGATCGGCTGGGAGGAGGCCGAGGACCCCGACGCGCTGTACGCCCTGCTCACCGGCACCGACTGGCGCGGCCCGGACGCGATCGTCACCCGCCCCGCCGGGGCCGGCTACTCGCTGCGCCTGGCCGAGGACACCTTCCCCAACGATCCCAACGTCCGCCGCTTCGGCGTCACCATCCCCGCCGAGGCCGTGGACGGCCCCCACTTCCGGGTCCACGAGGTGGGTCCCTTCGCCGTGATCGTGGTGCGATGAGGTGACGGAGGAGGTGACGACGACGAGGGAGCGCCCCCGGGACGACGAGCAGCCACTCGGACTGCACCCCTACGAGGGCATGGCGCGCGACCGCCTCATGGCGATGGTCACCGGTTTCCTCGGCGCGTTCCTCGCCGTCCTCTCCGGGTTCCTCCCCGTTCACCAGGACACCTCCGAGATCCACTGGACCCCCGGCGAGGACTACACCTCCGTCACCGCGCCGCTCGTCTCCGGCCGGCCGCTCGACCTCACCATCACCGCGCCCTGCGACGCGCTCGCGAAGGTCGACGACGGCACCCGGGTGTTCTCCACCCTCCCGGAGGGTGCGCCCGGACGGGTCTCCGACGGGCTCGTCGTGCAGCGCTCCCGCACCGCCACCGACACCCCCGTCCTCGAGGTGGTGGTCCGCAACCTCACCCTGCTCTCGGTGCCCGTCTCCCAGCTCCGCGACCCGGCCTGCGAGACCCTGCGCGTCCGGGCCGAGACCGGGATCCTCGTCGCCGAGCTCACCGGGATGGACGCCGGCCCCGACACCCGCGCCGCCGTCCCGGGCACCATGCGCCCGCAGGTCACCGGCGTCTACACCGACCTCACCACCGCCACCGCCCCGGACGGCATGGCCGCGGCGACCGTCGACGTGACCGTGGACGCCCGGTACTCCTCCAGCCCGACGCTGCTCAAGATCGTGCTCATGGTGATCGGCGTGATCGCCACCGTCGCCTCGGTGTTCTACCTCCACCGCCTCGACGCGATCGACGGCCGCCGCGACCGGCGGTTCGTCCCCCGCTCGTGGACACGCCTGTCCCCCGTTGACGGCGTGGTGATCGCCGTCCTCGGCTTCTGGCACCTCGTGGGCGCCAACACCTCCGACGACGGCTACCTGCTCACCATGGCCCGCGCCGCCGGGCCCAGCGGCTACATGGCCAACTACTACCGCTGGCTCGGCTCCCCCGAGTCGCCGGTGGGCTGGTACTACGAGATCCTCCGGGTCTTTGCCGAGGTGTCCACGGCCAGCCCGTGGATGCGGCTGCCCACCCTGGCGTGCGGCATCCTCGCCTGGCTCATCATCAGCCGCGAGGTGGTGCCGCGCCTGGGCCGATTGGCCCGCCGCTGGTACCGGCCGCGCTGGACCGGCGCCGCCCTCTTCCTCGCCTTCTGGATGGCGTTCAACAACGGCCTGCGCCCCGAGCCCGTGATCGCGCTCGGCGCCCTGCTCACGTGGTCGCTCGTCGAGCGGGCCATCGCCACCCGGCGCCTCGTGCCCGGTGTCGCCGCGATCGGCGTGGCCGCGTTCTCCCTCGGCGCCGGCCCCACCGGCCTCATGTGCGTGGCCGCGCTCGCCGCCGGCTCCCGCGAGTACCTCCGCAGCCTCCGCCGCCGCGCCCGCGTGATCGGCTGGGCGCCGATCCTCGGCCCCGTGCTCGCGGTGGGCCTCGCGCTGCTCTACACGGTGTTCGCCGACCAGACCGTGTCCGCGGTCCTCGAGGCGACCCGCATCCGCACCGAGCTGGGGCCCAGCCTGCCCTGGTACGGAGAGAAGGACCGCTGGGTGGCGCTGTTCGGGGTGTCCGCCGACGGCGGCGTGGCGCGCCGCTTCCCCGTCCTGCTCATGCTCATGTGCCTGGCGCTCGTGATCGCCGTGATGCTGCGGCGTGGCAACGTCCCCGGCGCGGCCGCCGGCCCCTCACGCCGACTCGTCGGCGTGATCGCCGGCTCGCTGCTCCTCCTGGTGTTCACCCCCACCAAGTGGACCCACCACTTCGGCGTGTTCGCCGGCCTCGCCGGGGCGCTCGCCGTCCTCGCCGTGATCGCCCTGCGGTCGAGCTCGGTCTCCCTGAGCCGGAGCCGCTGGCTCGTCGGCGCCGCCCTGTGCCTGGTCGTGGGCCTGTCCACCGCCACCGACAACACGTGGTGGTACGTCTCCGACTACGGCATCCCCTTCTCGTCCTCCTTCCCGGCGATCGGCGGCGTCCAGGTCAACTACGCCGCCTTCATCGCCGCCCTGGTCTGCGTCCTCGTCGCCGGCCTCATCCACACCGGGCTCCTGCCCGACTCCCCCGGCGAGATCGTCACCCGGCGGCTCGGCCGCGTCCTGCCGTTCCTGCGCCGCGCCCCCGACACCCCCGCGTCCCGCGCTGCCCGCGCCAACGGCACCCGGGCGTGCACCGGCAGCGGGCCCGGCATCGACGCCGCCCCGCTCACCGCGGTGGCGTTCGCCCTCGTCGTCTTTGAGCTCGCCTCCGCCGTCACCGCCGTCTTCGTCCAGTCCCCCGCCTACTCGGTGGGCCGGTCCAACATCCGCGCCCTCACCGGGGAGCCGTGCGCGCTCGCCGACGCGGTCCTCGTGGAAGAGGACTCCAACGACGGCGTACTCGAGGCCCTCGGCGCCGGACCCGACGTCTCCCTCGGCGCCGGCGGGGTCAGCGGGTTCGCGCCCAACGGCCTGCCCGACTCGATCACCGTGGCCAGCACCGAGTCCGCCGGCTCCCTCGCCCAGTCCGAGCTCGGGGAGCGCGAGCCCGGCGACGGCGTCGACGCCGGCACCACCGGCGGCCGCGGCGCCGTCACCGTCAACGGTTCCACCGTCGCCCTGCCCTTCGGCCTCGACCCCGACACCACCCCGGTCCTCGGCTCCTACCGTCGCGGCCCGCAGGTCGCCGCCGAGCTCACCTCCGCCTGGTACGAGCTGCCCGGCCGCAGCGCCAACCGGCCGCTGCTCGTCATGGCGGCCGCCGGCCGCATCGGCGGAGGCAACGTCACCATCGAGTACGGTCGCCCCGGCCGCGTCGGCGCCTCCGGCCCCACCGACTTCGAGGTGATGGGCTCCATGACCCCCATCGACATCGGCCCCGCCCCCGCCTGGCGCAACCTCCGGATCCCGCTCGAGCAGATCCCCGAGGAGGCCGAGGTCGTGCGCGTGGTGGCCACCGACGGCAACCTCGACCCCGACTGGTGGCTGGCCGTGACCCCGCCGCGCAACCCGCGCCTGCGGACGCTCGACGAGGTGGTGGGGCACACCGACCCCGTCCTCATCGACTGGGTGGTGGGCCTGGCGTTCCCCTGCCAGCGGCCGTTCGTCCACAACGGGGGCGTGGCCGAGGTGCCGCGCTACCGGATCCTCGCCGACCGCGAGTCCTCCTCCGCCGCCAACTGGTGGCAGAGCGCCGGCGGTGGCGGCCCGCTGCTGTGGACCACCCAGACCGTCGAGCCCGTCACCGTCCCCGCCTACCTCGACCACGACTGGTCCCGCGACTGGGGCTCACTCCAGCGGTTCGAGCCCCTGGACCCCGACGCCGTGCCCGCCGAGATCGTCCACGGCAGCACGACGCGCTGGGGCTGGACGGGTCCGGGCCCGATGTACTGAGCGTCCCCTAGAATCGGGGGTCGTGTCAGCCTCTCCCGCCGCGAACGGCCCCGCCGACGACCGGGCCCCGGCCCCCGCTCCCGGCCCGGCGTCCACCGATCCCCGGGTCGCGCGACTCCGCGTCGTCGCGATCGTCTCGGGCCTCATCGGCGCCCTGTGCTTCCTCGCCCTGCCGTTCCTGCCGGTCTCCCAGACCACCGCCACCGTGCACTGGCCGCAGAACGGGTCCGTCGAGTCCGTCTCCGCGCCGCTCATGGCCCACTCGCCGCAGAGCGTCACCGCCACCCTGCCGTGCGCCCTGGTCGGCGACCTGCCGGAGGACGGCGGGATCCTGCTCTCCACCGTCCCGGCCGGCGGCGAGGAGGCAGGCGAACGCGGCCTCTTCGTCCGCGCGTCCGCTCAGACCGTGGACGTGGTGACCCGTGGCAGGGTCATCGCCTCGATGCCGCGCGACGAGGTCGCGGGCGGCGCCTGCTCGCAGATCACCGTCATGGCCGGACCGACGCACGTCGAGGCCGACTTCGTGGGCATGGACGACGCGGCCCGGCTCGTCGAGTCCCCCACCCTGCGCCCCATGGTCGTGGGCCTGTACTCCGACCTGCCGACGGACACCGCCCCGGACGGGATCGACGTGGCCGTGGAGGTGGACTCGCGCTTCACCACCGAGCCCACCGTCCTCAAGTGGATCGCGATCGTCCTGGGACTCGTGGCCACCGCGGTGGCCCTGTGGGCCCTGCACGGGCTCGACCAGACCGACGGCCGCCGCGACCGCCGCTTCCTGCCCCGCGCCTGGTTCCGGCTCCGCGCCCCGGATGTCGCGGTGATCGGCACGCTCGGGATCTGGCACCTCGTCGGCGGCAACACCTCGGACGACGGCTACATCCTGTCCATGGCCCGCGCCGCCGACCCCGCGGGCTACATGGCCAACTACTACCGCTGGTACGGCGTCCCCGAATCGCCCTTCGGGTCCCCGTACTACGACCTGCTCACCCTGTTCTCGCACGTCTCCACCGCCAGCCCGTGGATGCGGCTGCCCGCGCTCATCGCCGCCATCCTGTGCTGGCTCGTCATCAGTCGCGAGGTCCTGCCCCGGCTCGGCCGCGCCGCCCGCACCACGCCGGTCGTCGTGTGGAGCTCCGCCGCCGTCTTCCTCGCCTTCTGGATGGCATACAACAACGGCCTGCGCCCCGAGCCCGTCATCGCCCTCGGCGCCCTGCTCACGTGGACCTCGGTCGAACGCGCCATCGCCACCCGGCGCATCCTGCCCTTCGCCGTCGCCGTCATCATCGCGTCGTTCTCGCTGGCCACCGGGCCCACCGGCCTCATGGCCGTCGCCGCCCTCGTCATGGGCCTGCGGCCCATGGTGCGCACCGTGGTGGTGCGCGGCCGCCGCATCGGCTCCCACCTCGCCCTGCTGGCCCCGGTCCTCGCCGCCGGCACCATGGTGCTCATCAGCGTCTTCGGCGTGCAGTCGCTCGCCTCCGTCCTCGAGGCCATCCGCGTCCGCGGCGAGATCGGCCCCAACCACAGCTGGTTCGAGGAGTTCATCCGGTACTACTACCTGATGCAGCCCACGGTCGACGGCGGCCTGCCCCGCCGCCTGCCCGTCCTGCTCGTGTTGCTCTGCCTGGTCGTGGTGATCGCCATCGTGCTCCGCCGCGGCAAGGTCCCCGGCGCCGCCGTCGGCCCGACCTGGCGTCTCGTGGGCGTGGTCGTGGGCACCGCCTTCTTCATGATGTTCTCGCCCACCAAGTGGACCCACCACTTCGGCGTCTACGCCGGCATCGGCGGCGCCATCGCCGCGCTCGGCGCCCTCGCGATCGCCGCCTCCGCGGTCCGCACCGCGCGCAACCGCACGGTGTTCCTCGGGATCACCCTCATGGTGCTCGCCCTGGGCTTCGCCGGGCCCAACGGCTGGTGGTACGTCTCGAGCTTCGGCATCCCCTGGTGGGACAAGGCGCCCAGCGTGCGGGGCATCGAAGCCTCCGGCGTCCTGCTCCTCCTCGCCGTCATCACCTTCGCCTACGCCGGCTGGCAGCACCTCCGGCAGGACTACATCGGGTCCACCGCGCCCCGCACCTCTGAGGGGCGCCGCCGGATACGCACCCTGGCCGCCGCGCCCATCGCCGTGGTGGCCGGCCTGCTCGTCGTGGTCAACGTGGCCTCCTTCGCCAAGGGCCTCACCAAGCAGTACCCGGCCTACACCATCGCCGAGGGCAACCTCTCCGCGATCGCCGGCGACCCCTGCATGCTCGCCGACGAGGTCCTCGTGGAGCCCGACGCCAACGCCGGCATGCTCGTCCCGCTCGGCTCCGAGCCCGGCCCAGACGGCGCCGTGCCGGCCGAGGAGCTCGCCGCCGCGATCGAGGCCGGGGAGAACACCGGGTTCAGCCCCAACGGCGTGGCCCCGGACCTGTCCGCCGACGCCGTCGTCACCGATGCCGGCGCCGCCAACACCACCACCGAGCCCGGGGGCGGCCCGTCCGTGAACACCGGCGAGAGCGCCGGAACCTCAGGCGGCCAGGGTGCCCGCGGCGTCAACGACTCCACCGTCGCCCTCCCCTTCGGCCTCGATCCCGCCACCACGCCGGTCCTCGGCTCCCACGCCTCGCCCGGCGAGGCCCGGCTCGAGACCGGCTGGTACCGCCTGCCCGAGAACCGCGAGGACCACCCGCTGCTCGTCGTGTCCGCCGCCGGCCGCATCGGCCGCTTCGACTCCGACGGCCTGTACCGCTACGGCCAGGACGTCACCGTGGAGTTCGGGCGCTCGGGCGGCGACGGTGCCACCGCCGAGCTCGTCGGCGAGCCGGTCGTGCCGTTCGACATCGGCCCCGCCCCCTCGTGGCGCAACCTGCGGGTGGACATGGACGACGTCCCCGCCGACGCCGACGTCATGCGCGTCATCGTCCGCGACGGCGACCTCACCCCCGACCAGTGGGCGGCCATCACCCCACCGCGCGCGCCCGAACTGCAGACCGTCCAAGAGATGATCGGCTCGGACGTGCCCGTGCTCGTCGACTGGGCCGTGAGCCTGCAGTTCCCGTGCCAGCGCCCGTTCGAGCACCACGCCGGCGTGGCCGAGCCGCCCCGGTACCGGATCCTGCCCGACCGCGCGCTGGCCGTGAGCTCCACGGACACCTGGCAGTCCTACGAGGGCGGCGGCCCGCTCGGCTGGATCGAGACCGGACAGCGCGCCCGCACGATCCCCTCGTACTTGACCGACGACTGGAACCGCGACTGGGGCTCGATCGAGGCGTACACGCCCCTGGGCACCTACCAGCGCACGCCGGTCAGGCCCGCCGAGGTCACGACCGAGACCCGAAGCCGCTGGGGCTGGTGGAGCCCCCAGGGCCCGATCTTCGTGACCAACCCGAGGTGAGGTGGGCCGCGCCCGCCCTGCTACATCGGCATGATCGGGTGCTTGCGCGGGGACTCGGTACGGGTCTTGTCCTTGAGCTGCGCGAGCGCCTTGCGGAGCATGAGGCGGGTCTCGGACGGCTCGATCACCGCGTCGATGTAGCCGCGCTCGGCGGCCGTGTACGGCGTGGCGATGAACTCGTTGTACATGTCGATGAGCTGCTGGCGGAGCTTGGGCCCCTCGACCGGGCCGGCCTCCTCGATCTGTCGGCGCTGCAGCAGGTCGACGGCCCCCTCGGCGCCCATGACGGCGATGCGGGCGGTGGGCCAGGCGAAGTTGAGGTCGCCGCCGAGGTTCTTGGAGCCCATCACGGCGTAGGCGCCGCCGTAGGCCTTGCGGACGACGAACGTCACCTTGGGCACGGAGGCCGCGGCCACCGCGTAGCCCATCTTGGCGCCGCGGTGGATGATGCCGAGCTTCTCCTGCTGCACGCCCGGCAGGTAGCCGGGGGTGTCCACCACGTAGACGATCGGTATGGAGTAGGCGTCGCAGATCAGCATGAACCGCGTCGCCTTCTCGGAGGCGTCGATGTCGAGCGCGCCGGACAGGTGTAGCGGCTGGTTGGCCACGACGCCCACGGCCTCGCCGTCGACGCGCGCGAAGCCGGTGATGATGTTGGGCGCGAACTGGCCGGAGGTCTCGATGAACTCGCCGTCATCGAACATCCGCACGAGGATGTCGTGCATGTCGTAGGCGGCGTTGTCCGAGTCCGGAATGATCTCGTCGAGCACGAGGTCGGACTCGGTGCGCTCGGGCTCGAGGCCCGGGTTGATTCGCGGGGGCTTCTCGCTGGCGGAGGAGGGCAGGAAGCTGAGCAGCTGGCGCACGTAGGCGAAGGCATCGTGCTCGCTCACGGCCACGTGGTTGACGTTGCCGTTCTTGGCCTGCTGCAGGGCGGAGCCGAGCTCGTCCATCGTGATGTCCTCGCCGGTGACCTTCTTGATCACGTCGGGCCCGGTGATGAACATGTACGCCTGGTCTTGCACGGCCACCACGAAGTCGGTGGTCACGGGCGCGTAGACGGCGCCGCCGGCGCACTTGCCCAGCATGATCGAGATCTGCGGTACGAGCCCGGAGGCCGGGTACTGGCGGCGCCCGATCTCCGAGTAGTACGCGAGCGAGGTGACGGCGTCCTGGACGCGGGCGCCGCCCGAGTCGTTGATGCCGATGATCGGGCAGCCGATCTTGATGGCCAGGTCCATGATCGCGCAGACCTTCTTGCCGAAGCCCTCGCCGACCGAGCCGCCGAACACCGTGTTGTCGTGCGCGTACACGCAGACCGGGCGGCCCTCGATGGTGCCGCGACCGGTCACCACGCCGTCGCCGAACGGGTTGTCGGCGTTGCCGGGCGCCTTGGCGAGCTGGCCCATCTCCACGAAGCTGCCGGCGTCGAGGAGCTCGGCGATGCGCACCCGCGGCGGGGTGCCGCCGGCGGCGGCGCGCTTGGCCTTGGCCCGCTCGCTGCCCGGGTCCTGCGACTGTTCGAGCTTGACCCGCAGGTCGGCCAGTTTCTCGGCGGTGGTCTTGTTGCTCACGCGCCCGCTCCCTTCCGTCCCGCGTCGATCTCGGCGAGCCGACGCGCCAGATGCTTACCGACCGTACCGACCTCGGGCTCGTCCACCACAGCCAGGTGGTCCCCGCGCAGCTGCACGATCTCCAGGTCGTCGACGATCGCGGCCCAGCCGCCGTCGGGATCGACGTGCGCGTACCGGGGCTCGAGCTCGATCGCGCCGTCGTGCATGCGCTCGGCGCGGTAGAGGACGAACGGCACCGCCGCGCCGACGGACGCCCACGCCCCCAGGTCCACGCTCTGCAGTATCCGGTTGTCCACGAAGCTGGCCCGCTGGTGCTCGATCACCCCGCCACCCATGGCGTTGGCCTCCGAGCCCAGGCCCTCGAGCAGCATGGCCAGGACGCCGTCCTCGCCGTGCTCGGCGAGGAACTCGCGCGGCACCTCCACGTCGAGCCCGTAGGTCTTCTCGGCGAACTCCGAGTACCGCTTCCAGCGCTGCTCGGCCTCGTCGAGGGTGTCCGGGACGGGCTCGGACGGCTGCACGGTGTCGAGCAGCACGACCAGCGCCACCTCGTCGCCGGCGGCCCGCAGCTGGCGCGCCACCTCGACGGCGAGCGCGCCGCCGAAGGACCAGCCGCCCAGCGCGACGGGCCGGCCGGCGGCGAGCTCGCGAATCCGCGCCAGGTAGCCGGCGGCCCGCTCGGCGAGCGGCCCCTCGGTGCGCTCGACGCCGTAGACGGGCGTGTCGGCGCCGAGGCGCTCGACGAGCGGCTCGTACACGAGCGACGACCCGCCGGCGGCATGGAAGAGGAACAGCGGGGTGGCCACGTCCGACCCCTCGCGCAGTACGCGCACGTCGCCCTCGACGGCCGCCTCGGTGAACGGCCGCAGCAGGTCGGCCACGTCGGCGATGGACGTGCACCCGCTGAGCTGGGTGGCGGTGACGTCGCCGCCGCTGCGCTCGGACAGGCGGACGGCCAGCGCCTCGCGCTGCGCGTCGTCGATCTCCGGCAGCGCGCCGAGCACTCCCGGTGCCGCGGTGCCGGTGACCACGGCCCAGGCGCCAAAGGCGAGCCGCTCCGTGTCGTCGCGGGGGGCGATGTGGATGTCCGGCGACGACGAGGTGTCCGTCGCGGCGCCGGATCCGGACGCGGCCCCGCCCCTCAGCGCCTCCACATCGACCGCGCCCTCTCCGGCGGCCTGCTTCTCGGCGAGCTCGCCGACGGCCTCGGGGTTCTCCACGGCAAAGGTCACCATCTCCACGACGTCGTCCAGCGACGCGTCGCGCATCGCCTGCAGTTCGAGCGGCGGGATGGAGAACTCGTGTTCGACGCGGTTCTTGATGCGCACCGCCATGAGCGAGTCCAGTCCCAGGTCGAGCAGCGGCAGCTCGCGCGGGAGGTCGTCGGGGCTGTACCCCATCGACGAGGCGACGATCCGGGCGAGGCGGTCGGCGATCGATTCGCCGGAATCCGGGCTCCAACGGGTGTCGGCCTCGTCGTCGTCCCCGGCCTCCACCACCGGGGCGTCGGACTCGGCGGAGACGTAGTGCGGCTCGGGCACCTGGTCGGGGTCGATCGGCGTGCCGCCGGTGACCGCGCACTCCGCGACGAGCGAGAACTCGCCGGGGTTCGCGCCGTGGGCGTGGACCTGCAGCGAGGCGCCGCCGGGGTGCGGGGTCATCGTCGTCGTCACCGGGCCCGCCGCCGGGAGGACCCCCGGGCGGTTCACGGCCGTGAGCGAGGCGCCGTCGAGGACCGACGCGGCAGCGGACTGCATGAGGGCATCGACGCTCGGCACCGCCGCGGCCTGGACCTGCCAGGCGTGGCGGCCGTCGGGCAGCGCCACGTGCGCGCCCGGCATGCGGCCCTCGCCCGAGCCGCCGCCGGCGGTGACCTGCGGCCACAGGGTGCGGCGCTTCCACGCCGTGCCGGGGACGGCGGCGTAGCGGCCGGGACCCGTGACGTGGCCGTGGAGCATCTCCACGACCGAGGCCATGTCAATCTCGTGGCCGTGCACGTACAGCTGCGCGATCGCGTGGAGCAGGGTGTCGGACTCCGACTCCTTGCGCTTGAGCGTGTACAGCAGGTTGGGCTCGGAGAGCCCGGCGTCGAAGCACGTCGCGGCCACCGACATGGCGGCGACGGGGTTGGGCGCGAACTCGAGGAACGTCACGTACCCGGCCTCGACGGCCTTGCGGACGGCCTGGGTGAACCACACCTGGTGGCGCATGCCCTTGACCCAGTACTCCTCCGCGTGGATCGGCTCGTGGCCGGCGCGGTAGAACGTCTCGCGGTCCACCGAGGAGAACAGGCCCGAGGTGAGCGGGCGCGGGTCGAGACCGGCGATCTCGGCGGCGAGCTCGCCCAGCAGCATGTCGACGTCCGAGGTGTGGCCGGCGCCGCGGACCTGCAACTGGCGGGCGAACTTGCCCTGCTCCTCGACCCAGGCCACGAAGTCGGCCACCGGCTTGGCACGACCGCCGACCGTGGTGTGGGTGGGGGCGGCGTAGACGGCGGGCTCGATCGAGGCGAACTGCGGGTTCGCGGCGATGATCTCCGCCACCTCGTCCGCCGAGTACTCGACGAGCGCCATGGCGCCGGCGTCCTCGTCGGACACCTGCTGCTCGGCGTCGCCCATGAGGCGCGAGCGCACGCAGATCACGCGCACCGCGTCCTCGAGGTTCAGCCCGCCGGAGGCGTACGCGGCCGCGACCTCGCCCATCGAGTGGCCGATCACGGCCTCGGGCTTGGCCCCGAGCGCCCGGAGCGTGTCGACCAGGGCCACCTGGATGGCGAAGATGCCCACCTGGGCGGTCTCGACGCCGTAGGTCACCGAGTCGTCGAGGAACATCTCGGCGACGCGGTAGCCGGCCTCGAAGTCGATGAGCTCGTCCACCGCGTCCAGGCACGAGGCGAACAGCGGGTTGGACAGGTACAGCTCCTTGGCCATCTTGCGGTGCTGCGCGCCGAAGCCGGCGAAGATCCACACGTCGCCGGTGCCGGCGGGGGCGTCGGCGCTGAACACGCCCGGCCCCGGATCGCCGGCGGCCAGCGCCCGCAGGCCGGCGACGAGCTCGGCGCGCGAGTGGCCCACCACCGCGCCCCGGGAGCGGCCGTGGTTGCGGGTGGCGAGGGTGCGGGCGACGGCGCCGAGGTCCAGCGTGTCGTCCTGCTGCTCGAGCCAGTCCGCGATCTGCCCCGCGGTGGCCTTGCGGCGCGAGGGTAGCGAGCCGGACACCACGAGGACCGTGGCCGCCGGGGCGAGCCCCTCGCCGTCGCGGGCGACCGTACCGAGCGTGGCCAGCTCGTCGGCGTTGCGCACGACGGCCTCGGACACGCAGCGGGCCACGTCGTCGTCGGCCTCCTCGCCGACCTCCGCGGCCGGGGCGTCGACCGGCGCCTCGGGGGCCTCGGGCCGGTACTCCGCCACCACGACGTGGGCGTTGGTGCCGCCGAAGCCGAAGCCGGAGACGCCCGCGAGGGCGCGGCCGCTGTAGCGCGGCCAGGCGGTGGTCTCGGTGACCACGCTCAGGCGCGCGGCGTCGAAGTCGATGTACGGGTTGGGGCCCGCGAAGTTGAGGGTGGGCGGCAGCGCGTCGTGCCGCATTCCCAGGACGATCTTGGCGAGCCCGGCCGCGCCGGCCGCGGACTCCATGTGGCCGAAGTTGGTCTTGGCGGAGCCGAGCAGGGCGGGACGGTCGGCGTCGCGGCCGCGGCCGAGCACCTGGCCCAGGGCGGTGGCCTCGATGGGGTCGCCGAGGATCGTGCCGGTGCCGTGGGCCTCGATGTAGTCGACGTCCCGCGGGTCCACGCCGGCGTCCGCGTAGGCCTGCCGCAGCACGGAGACCTGGGCGTCCGGGTTGGGCGCGGTCATGCCGTTGGAGCGGCCGTCGGAGTTCACGGCGGAGCCCTTGATCACGGCGAGGACCTGGTCGCCGTCGCGCTCGGCCTCCGAGAGACGCTTGAGGACGAACACGCCGCCGCCCTCGGCGCGGCAGATGCCGTCGGCCTCCGAGGAGAACGCCTTGATCCGCCCGTCCGGGCTCAGGGCGGCACCGGTCTTGGCGAAGCCCATCGTGGCGGCGGGGGCGAGCATCATGTTGACGCCGCCGGCGATCGCGAGGTCGGACTCCCGCAGGCGCAGCGAGTTGACGGCCTCGTGGATCGCCACCAGAGACGTGGAGCAGGCCGTGTCGAGCGTCATCGACGGTCCGCGGAAGTCGAACGTGTACGAGACGCGGTTGGCGATGATCGAGTTGGAGGCGCCGGTGACGGCGTACGGCGACGCCGCGGCCGAGTCGGCGGTGAGGAACACCTGGTAGTCACTCGAGGACGAGCCGAGGAACACGCCCACCTCGCGGCCCTTGAGGTCGCTCGCGGGCAGGTGCGCGTTCTCCAGCGCCTCCCACGTGAGCTCGAGGGCCATCCGCTGCTGCGGGTCCACCATCTCGGCCTCGCGGGGGCTCATGCCGAAGAACTCGGCGTCGAAGTCCCGCACCTCGGAGTCGCGCAGCCAGCCGCCCCGGTCGGGGGCCTCGGCGAGCACCTGCTGCACGTAGGCGTCGCCCGCCCACTCGGACCAGCGGGTGGCCGGGCGCGGGCCGGTGGCGTCGCGGCCGCCGGCGAGCAGCTCCCACGTGGCCTCCGGCGAGTCGGCGCCGCCGGGGAAGCGGGTCGCCAGGCCGATGACGGCCACGTCGAACTCCATGCCCGCGCCGCGCTGGCGGAACGTGTGGAGGTCGGTGGGGATCTCCTCCTCCGCCGGGCCGTTGACCACGTACTCGGCGAGCGAGGCGATCGTGGGGTGCTGGTAGGCGACGGTGGCATCGAGGGGGCGGCCGAGCAGGTCCTCGAGGTCGGCGCTGAGCGAGACCGCATCCCGCGAGGACAAGCCGTACTCCTCGAGCGAGCGGTCGTCGGTGACCTTGGCGGCGTCGAGGCCCGTCGAGCGACAGACCCAGTCCCGCAGCCAGCCGCGGAGCTCCGCGACCGTCATCTCGCTCTGTGACATGGTGTGGCTCGCCTTCCGCTCGCTCGATTCCGTGCGTCCGCCCCCTGCGGCCGCACCCCTACTCTCCGGTGTCGGCCCGCAGGCCGCGCGCTAATCCGCGGGCGCGTCCGGGAAGGCGGTCTGCTGGTAGCCGCCCCGCAGGCTGCCGTCCACATACGCCGCCTTGCACGCCCGTCGGGCGATCTTGCCGCTCGACGTCCGCGGGATCGACCCCGCCGGCACGAGCAGCACGTCCTGGACCGTGACCCCGTGCCGCGCCGAGATGGCCGTCCGCACGGCGTCCGCGATCGGCGCCGGGTCGGCCTTACCCGCACCGGGGGCGCGCTCCCCCACCACGACAAGCGTCTCGGAGGAGTCGTCGGCGGCGATCTCGGCGCCGTGTCGGGCCTCCGGGGGCAGCTGGTTGGCCGGGACGGAGAACGCGGCCACGAAGCCGGGACGTAGCGAGGCCGAGGCGTCCTGGGCGGTGTTCTCCAGGTCCTGCGGGTAGTGGTTGCGGCCGGCGACGATCACGAGGTCCTTGACGCGGCCCGTGATGTAGAGCTGGCCGTCCACGTAGGCCCCGTAGTCGCCGGTGCGCAGCCAGCGCGCGTCCTCGGGCACGGTTCCGAACTCGCGGACCGTCTTGGAGCCCTCCGGCAGGCGCTCGTCGAGCACGTTGCCGAACGTCGCGCGCGACTCGTCCTCACGGCCCCAGTAGGCGCGGCCGATGTTGGTGCCGTGGAGCCAGATCTCGCCGACCCGGCCCTCGGGCAGCTCGCGGCCCCGGCCGTCGTGCTCGCCGGTCGCCTCGTCGATCCCGGGCTCCACGATCGCCGCCCACTGGCTCGGCGAGACGTAGCCGCACGCGACCTGCGGGATGGCGTCCTCGTTGCCCTCGACCTGCTCGGGCGTCAGGACCTCCATGCGGCCCTCGCCGAGGGCGGTGCGGTCCACGTGGATGACGATCGCCTCGTCGTCCTTACGCGGCGACGAGACGAAGAGGGTGGCCTCGGCCATGCCGTACGACGGCTTGATGACGGTCGGCGCCAGCCCGTACGGGGCGAACGCCTCGTTGAAGGCGCGCATCGAGGCCGGGGTGACGGGCTCGGAGCCGTTGATGATGGACGTGACGCCCGAGAGGTCCAGGGTCTCGCCGTCGCGGGGCAGGCCGCGGCGGGCGGCGTGCTCGAAGGCGAAGTTGGGGGCGGCGGCGAAGACGCCGTCGCCGCTGCGCACCGCGGCGAGCTCTCCGACCCACCGGCCGGGCCGCTGCACGAAGGCGCGGGGGCTCATCACGGTGATGGTGGCGCCGCCCATCGCCGGGAGGATGACGGTGAGCAGGCCCATGTCGTGGAAGAGCGGCAGCCAGGTCACGCCGCGGGACTCGCGGGACAGTCCCAGGCCGTCGAAGAGCTGCATGACGTTGGTGACGACGTTGCGGTGCGTGATCTCCACGCCCGCGGGGACGCGGGTCGAGCCGGAGGTGTACTGCAGGTACGCGATGTCGTCGGCGGTGAGCGTCGGCCGCTGCCAGCCCGACGCGAGCTCGTCCGGGATGGCGTCGACGGCGACGGTGCGCGGCCGCTCGCGGGCCGGCAGCTGGCGGAACAGCGTCCGCACGCCGGCCGCCGAGTTCGTGGAGGTGAGGATGACCGACGGCGTGCAGTCCCCGAGCACCGCGTGGAGGCGGTCGTGGTGGCCCGGCTCGTCCGGGTCGAACAGCGGCACGGCGATGAGCCCGGCGTGGATCGCGGCGAAGAACGACACGATGTAGTCGAGGCCCTGTGGGGCGAGGATCGCCACCCGGTCGCCCGGCTCGGCCACCTGCTGCAGCCGCGCGGCGATGGCGTGCAGGCGGTCGCCGAAGCGGGTCCACGTGAGCTCGTGCACCGCGCCCTGGCGGGAGGACGAGTAGTCGATGTAGCGGTAGACGAGACTGTCCGACGTCGGGTCCTGACGCGCGGCGGAAACATGGCCTTCGACGAAGTCGACGAGGGTCGTGTGATCGGGGATCACAATCGCCCCGCCGGCGTCGTGGTACTGCTCGAACTCCACGGTGCTCCGTTCCGTACCGATGACTGGTTGGTCGACGTCGCCGACCTCGGTCCTCCCGGGTGCGCTGACGACACGCTCGGTCGATCCTACAGCGTGCACCACAGCACTTTCGAAATCGAATTGAGATATGCGGTCGGCGCGTCGCGCGCGGGTTCAGTTGTGCGCGATCTCCGGCGCCGCGTCGACGAGTTCGGAGATGTGACCGAGCGTCCAGTCCGGCACGGTGGTGCCCTCGATGACGTCCGGGTTGGTGGCGTACTGGGCGTGGATCGCGTTGTTGGCGAGGAATTCCTGGAACCGGGCCGCGCCGTCCACCACGTTGAGCGGGGCGTTGCAGATGAGGTCGCGCGAGTCGCAGATCTGGGCGGTCCGGTCCTGCAGCTCTCCGAAGCCGCCGGGGCGCGGGCCCGTCATGGTGGCGCCGGCGATGAGCTCGGTGATGCCGGTGACGGGCTGCAGCGAGATCTCCATGCCCTGGCCGTTGCCGGGGGACAGGCCCGGCGAGACGCCCACGCCGGGCTGGCGGCGGCCGTCCGCGATGAGGACGCTGCCCCGCACGAGGTCCGCGGGGACCGGACCGTTGCCGGTGCCGATCTCGTTGGTGAGGTCGCCGGCGATCACCGCGCCCTGCGAGAAGCCCAGCAGGACGTAGGAGGTGTGCGGGCAGTGGTCGTGCGTGGCGGCGAGCTCCGCCCGTGCCCGCTCCAGGCCCTCGTGGCGACTCTGGTCGTAGGGGATCTCCTGCGGCCGCTGCGGGTTCCGGAACTGCGCCACGTAGGGGACGGTGAAGACCTCGAGCCGGTCGTCGCCGTATTTCTCGGCCAGCGGGTCCGTGATGGTCCGCAGCAGGGCGTTGGGCAGGAACGACGGCGCGTGCGGGTCGTCGGTCGGGCTGCTCTCCCAGGTTCCGGGGACGGCGAGCAGCTCGACGTCCGGGCAGTCCGCGGGCTGCGAGAGCTCGGGCTCGCCCGGCAGCGGCAGCGGGCCCTCGCCGGGCCCGGGCGTGAGCCCGCGGTTGCCCAGCCACCAGCCGATGCCCAGCACCAGCAGGACCACCAGGGCCAGGGCGCCCAGGGAACAGCCCAGGCGGCGACCTCCGTTGCGTCGAGCCACGATCCGCACTCCTTTCCGGCCACCCGCCCTCGGTGTCCGCGGGCCGCCGACGTCAGGTCCAACGCCCGGGGCGCCCGCCGGGTTCCGCGCGGCGCCCGGGAGTGACGGAGACGACGTCAGACGCGGTGCCGACCGTCAGGGGCAGAGCTGGCCGGCCGCGGCCTCCACGACCGCCCGCGACAGCTCGTCGACCTCGCGGTCCGAATAGCCACCCGCCACGATCTGACCGGCCACGGCGTCGGCGATGATCGTCGTCTCCCCCGCCGCCCCACCGGTCGTCCGGACGCGGCAGATGGCGTTGCCGGCGGCGACCAGCGAGTCGGACATCTCGTCGGTCTCGATGTCCTCGTCCTTGAGCGCCGCCAGGTAGCCGCGCTCCCGGGCCCCCACGACCGGGCCGGTGAGGCCGGGAGCGTCGGACTCCACCGGTACAGGGGCCTCGGTGTAGCGGCCGGCGTCCCGGGTGGCCGGGACGCGGGGCGAGTCCGTGCCCGTGCCGGGCGGCGGCGCCATCGTCCCGGCGTCCGGGGTGCCCGAGACCGTCGAGTCCCCACCCCCGCACGCGGTGAGCAGGCCGCCGGCCACGACAAGCGCGGCGGCCGCGGCGACCGCCCGGGTCCGTGCGCCGGGCGTCACGAGATCTCCGCCCGACCGTTGGCGACCGTGATCGTGCCACCCTCGAACTCCATGACCTGGCCTTCCGGGGTGGTGCGCAGCGCGCTCTTGGGGTAGCCGAGCCGCCCCCGCTCGTAGCCCTCGGTGCCCCAGGCCTCGAACACCGGGCCCTGCGGGACGACGTGCGCGCCGGTGCGCGGCGACCAGTAGATGATCCCGCCCTCGAAGCGGGTCAGCGCGCCGCCCTTCTCCAGGGGTGCCTCCTCGCCGGTCGGGTACCCGAGCGCCGAGTTCTCTGCGCCGGCCTCCTTGTAGGCGGCGAGGATGGCGCCCTTGACGAGCTTGGGACCGGTCTTCTCGGACCAGTACACGGTGCCGCCCTGGAAGCCCTGCACCACGCCCGGCTTGTTGGGGTTGGTGACCTCGTCCGTCGTCGGGTAGCCCAGCGCGCCACCCTCGGCCCCGCGGTCGTGCCACATGCCGCGGATCGCGCCGCGGACCGCGTGCGCGCCGGTGGTGGGCGACCAGTAGATGGCGCCGTTCTCGAAGGTGTTGAAGCGGCCCTTGCCGTCGGGCGTGCGGGTCTCGTCGGAGGTCGGCAGGCCGAGCGGGCCGTCCGGACCGCCCTCGGCCTGGTACGCGGCGCCGATCGAGCCGATCACCGAATGCGCCCCGTGCTGCGGCGACCAGAACACCCGGCCGAAGCGGAAGTCTGTGGCCTTGCCGCCCGCCACGTCGTACTCGTCCGTGAGGCACGGGCCGAGGTCGGGCTGGCGCTCCGCGAGCGCGGCGATCTCGCCGCGGGCGGAGCACGCGGGCTCCACGTTCTCGATGCCCACCGCGGCGGCGTACTGCGGCCACGCCTGGGTCATCTCGAACTGCCAGTACGGCCACGTGTGGGTGCCGGACGGCCGGAAGTTGGCGGTGACCTCCACGCCCGCGCCGCGGGCCTTGTTGACGAAGGTCTGGGTGGTCATCCGCGAGAGCAGCTCGAGGCCGTACCCCGGGAAATTGGTCGGGATGTCCGGCAGGCCGGACGGCTGGTCCCACGGGCCGGTGTTGCCGCTGCCCGCCGAGACGTAGACGCTCTGGCCGCGCATCTTCTCCGCGTGGAGCTTGGGGTCCTGGTCCTGCCAGCGCTGCGAGCCCAGCGGGCCCCACATCGACTCGGCCGGGTAGCCGCCGGCGTCCTGCATGGCCACCTTGATGGCCTCCGGCATGCCGAAGCTCGTGGTGTCGAGGAAGCCCGAGTAGCTGGCGGCGAAGCGGTAGCGCTCGGGGTGCCGCTGGGCCAGCATCATGGCGGCCGTGCCGCCCATCGACAGACCGGCGACGCCGTGCTTGTCTCCCACCCTCCAGTCGCGCTCGAGCAGCGGCGGCAACTCGTCCGTGAGGAACGTCTCCCACTGGTACGCCTCCCCCTTGGCGTCGGACTCCCAGTCGGTGTAGAAGCTCGACTCTCCGCCCACGGGAAGGACGATCACCGCGTTCTTGGCGTCGAAGAACTGGTCGATGCGGGTCTCGAGGGTCCAGCCACTCGCGTCGTCGCGGGCGCGCAGGCCGTCGAGGAGGAGCAGCGACGGGTAGGTGCGATCGGGTTCGGCGTTCCACGCGGCCGGCAGCATGAGCTGCACCTGGACGGCCTTCTTCATCGCCGGCGACTGCACCCACAGCGCCACGCGGTTGGCCGTCTTCCACTCGACCCGGTCCAGCCGGACGCCGGACGGCGCCTCGGACCGGGACTGGGCCTGCGACTGCGTCCCGCCCTCGTTCTGGGCCGAGGCGGCCGGCGGGGCGAGGAGGCCGGAACCCACCATGCCGGCGACGAGTGGGGCCGCGAGGAGGGAAGCCCACCGGGTGCGGGGGCTCGCGAATGCGCTGGGGGTCGCCATGTGTGTGTTCTCTTCCTTGCCGCGCGAGATGACAGGTCTGCCCGGGGCCGCGGATGCGGTGCGTCCGTGGGTTCCCCTCCCACGGCGAGCCCCGACGGTGCAACGAAACACCGGGGCCCCGCACGCGAATCTACGCGCGGGGCCCCGGTGTGACGGGTGAGGACTCGCTGAGGAGTGCCGTATTCGTCTGTGGACTCGGATCCGTCAGCCGCGGAGCGCGCCGAGGATCTGCGGCTTGGCCGCGATGAGGTCGTCGTTCCAGTAGCCCCAGCCGTGGATGCCGGTGGTGCGGTACTCGAACGTCGCCCGGTTCGCCTCGGCGTTGATCACGTTCTGGAACGCGATGGTCGAGCCGCGCGACAGGCCCTCGAGGATGATGCCGTTGAACGTGTTGAACACTGCCTGCAGGCTGGACGGCTGGTCATACTGACCCGGGATGGCCGACCCGGCGGTGAGGTACATCGGGATGTCCCGCAGGCGGTTCACGTTGAGCAGCGGGTCGTTGTAGCCCCACGCGGGCGAGCCGGGCAGGCCCCACATGGCGAACGGGTCACACTTGCACTGGTCGAACATCGCGAGCGGGATCATGGAGTACATGCCCGGCGCGGTGGGGTTCATGTAGCCGGAGAACACCGAGACCTGCTTGAACTGGTCACGGTGGTGGGCGGCGAGGGTGGCCGCCGCGGAGCCGCCCATGGACAGGCCGGCGATCGCGTTGTTGTTGGGCGAGACGCCGAAATGCTGCTGCAGGTAGCCGGGGAGCTCCTTTGTGAGGAAGGTCTCCCACTTGTACTCGAGGAGGTTGCCACCCAGGTTGATGGGCCGCTCCCAGTCGGAGTAGAAGGACACCTGGCCGCCGACCGGCATGACCAGGGTCACGTTGTCCATGAGGAAGCTGCGGTGCGCCTGGGCGTCGCGGGTCCACGCGTTCCAGTCGTCCCGGGCGCGGAGTCCGTCGAGCAGGTACAGGCCGCCGTTGCCGCCGTGGCTCGAGGGCTGGACCTGCACGCGGATGTTGCGGTTCATGCTCGGCGACCACACGTCACAGAACTGGACCCAGGACATCGCGCCGAGGTCCGGGTCGCAGTGACCGGTCGAGTCCGGACGCATCCACCCGCGGTTACCCACCGGGTTCTCGTTCACCGCCGCCGGCGCCATCGCCGGCGCGGCCTGCGGCGGCGGCTCGTTCGAACCGCTCCCCGCCGACAGGTCGGACTGGGCGGAGGCGACACCGGGGGCGCCGGCCATCAGCCCGACAGCGGTGGCCACGGCGGTGAACCCGGCCGCGACGCGGCGCCGGAGAGTGGTCTGGGACATTCGTAGTTTCCTTTGTTCGTTCCTGGTGCCCGCGGGGGTGCCCGCCGGCATCGGTGACGTCCATCGGACCGACCCCACCAGGGGAGGGCCGGAACTCGCGACACGCCTACTGTCGCGCATTATGGGACAGGTGTTACATGTCGAGACCGATTCAGGGCTCGACCGTTACCGTTCCGAGACAACGGCACGGGCAACCCTACCGAGTGCCCTGATACTTTTCCACTTCCTCAGGCATGGGCAGCCCGCAGCGCTGCACCTCGTAGCCAGGGATTCTGTTGATCCGGTACTCCGCGAATGAGAATGCGTTCACCAGGTTGGACCAGCGGAGTTCCGCCGTGAGCGGGCCCGCGTAGGACTCGATGAGCGCCTGTGTGGCCGGGCACTGCAGCGCCGTCTCCGCCTGGTTGATCCAGTTGACGTCGACCCACCGTGGAAAGTTGACGGGGTCCTCGACGACCCCGGTCTGCGCCAGCACCCAGTCGTACGGCAGGAACTTGTCGTGCCCGATCCGGCCGTCCTCCATCCGGTCGGTGTGCGCGGCCAGCGGCGAGGCCAGCCCCACGGTGTCGTAGACGTCCACGTCCAGCGGCAGGTTCATGCTCGTCATGCCCAGGTTGAGGAACACCACCGTCTTGATCGGGTCGGCCGGCAGCTCGTACGGGGCCAGGCCCGGCATCGGGTGGTCGTAGGGGACGACCTCCCACCGGTCCTGGTTGCCGGGAACGGCGAGGAACACCGCGCCGGTCTCGTTGCGCCGGACCTCCCGCACCAGCGCCCGCATCCGCGGGAAGTCCAGGTAGTCCTCGGCGAGCAGGGGGTGCCGACGCCCGGTGCGCTGGATGTAGAACTGCCGCTCGTCCACGATCCCCGCGGTGGTGATCGCCTCCGGTTCCTCCCGGAACGGGTCCTCGACAACGTGGACCGTCACCGCCCAGCCCACCACCACGAGCCAGGCCAGCCCCACCACCGGCACCGCGACGCGGCGCACCCGGGCGTCGTCCGCACCGCGGGCGGGTCCGAGCGGCACCGGCACCACGGAGACGGGCAGCAGAAACAGGAAGAGCGACGGCAACAGCACGCGGCCGTGCATGAAGTCGCCGCCCACCCGGGTCACGTAGATGAGCATGGTCACCGCGACCAGCAGGAAGGCGGCGGTGACGACGGGGGTGGACCGGACGCGGCCGCGCACGTCCTCGAGGGATTCCGGCCGCCGCCACCGCTCCGGCGTCCGGCCGCCGCCTGCCCACAGCGAGACGACCCCGGCGGCCAGGACCAGTACGAGCGGCAGCAGGAGCGAGTACGGGGCGAGCAGGTCCCACAGGTACGCCAGACCCTTGTCCCACTTGGAGCCGCCGGCGTCCTTGGCCACCGCGGTGAGCGGGTACGGCAGCGCGTAGTAGGACATCCGCCAGAGCTGGTAGGCCACCGGCACGGTGCCCGCGATCACCACGAGCCACCCCAGGTGCCGCCACGACTGCCGCGCGGCGGCGAGCAGACCCAGGAAGACCACGGCGGCCAGGGCCAGCTCGGGCCGCACGAGTGGACCCAACCCGGCGACGAACGCGATCACGGCGGTGCCCACGGTGGGCAGTCCCAACCGGTGCTCGCGGTGCGCGGCCCGGGCCCACAACTGCAGGCCCCACCACATCGCGCCGATCCAGGCGATCACCAGTCCCGTCTCCAGGCCGGAGGAGGCGAAGTCGCGGGCCGGAGGCAGGACGGCGTAGACGAACACCCCCAGCGGCAGCAGGAGCAGCGCACGCCCGGTCGGTGCGCGCCGCGTCCCGAGGTACATGACGCGCGTGCCGAGCATGGCGAACGCCACCGCGAGCATGCTCAGCGTGAGCGCGAGCCCCAGCGCCACCAGTTCGAGGCGGTAGCCGACCGCCTCGTGTGTGAAGTAGATGAGATAGGTCCACACGGTGGAGGTGTTGGACTCCACCCGCTCGCCGGCGTTGAAGACCGGGCCGTTGCCGGCGATGAGGTTGCGCACGGTGCGCAGGACGATGAGCCCGTCGTCGGCGATCCACCGCCGCTCCCACGCGCCGGCGAAGAAGGTGAGGACGGCCGTGACCAACCCGCCCCAGAAGACGAGCTCGTGGCGCCGCCCCGCCGTCCTCTCCGCGATCGACACGGTTCCGCCCCGCGTCAGCTCAGCGACGGGACGACGTACACGCCCATCACCACAGTGGCCACCCACAGGAACGCGAGGATCTGCAGGACGCGGTCGCCGAGCGCGATGTCCTCGGGCTCGCCGGCCTGGGCGGCGTCCACGTCGACGGCGTAACGCAGCACGGCGATGGTGAAGGGCACGATCGAGATCTGCAGCCAGATGGCCGTGTCGGTACCCTCGCCGCGCTGGTAGGCCCACAGGGCGTAGCAGAGCACGAGCACGGTGGCCGAGAGGGTCCACACGAAGCGCAGGTAGGTGGGCGTGTAGCTCTCGAGCGCCTTACGGATCTTGGCGCCGGTCTCCAGGTGCAGGCGCAGTTCGGCGTAGCGCTTGCCGGCCGCCATGAAGAGCGAGCCGAACGCCATGACGAGTAGGAACCACTGCGAGATCTCGACCTCGGCCGCGGCGCCGCCGGCCACCGCGCGCAGGAGGAAGCCGGAGGAGACAAAGGCGATGTCGAGTACCGGCTGATGCTTGAGGCCGAAGCAGTACATGAGCTGTAGCACGATGTACACGGCCACGACGATCGCGAGCGCGGGGTGCGTGAAGATCAGCGAGAGCGCGATGGCGGCCGCGATGAGCGCCACCGCCATCCCGTACGCCACGGGCACCGGCAGGACTCCCGCCGCGATGGGCCGGAACCGCTTGGTGGGGTGCGCGCGGTCGGCCTCGACGTCCATCGCGTCGTTGATGAGGTACACGCTGGAAGCCGCGAGGCAGAACGCCACAAAGGCGATGAAGACCGAGAACAGAACGGTCGTGTCGGTGAGCGTCTGCGTGCCGGCGGCGGCGGGCGCGGCCACCACGAGGACGTTCTTGACCCACTGCTTGGGACGCAGCGCCTTGATCATGCCGTCGACGACGTTCTTGGGCGGGGCCCCCTGGGCCTCCGCCTCCTCCTCGGCGCGGTCGATGAGGTTCGCGGTGTGCGGCTCCGAGCCGAGGAGCTGGTGCTCGCCCGCCGCCCGGGCGGCGGGGCGTCCGGTCTGATCGGTCATCGGGTCTCCTCGGGGGTGTCACGGAGCGCGGCGGGCAACATCCGCTGGACGGCAGGGCTCGGCCAGGCGGCGCGGGTGACGGCCGCGCAGCCGGCACCGACGGCGGCACCGGCGAGCACGTCAGAAGGGTAGTGGACGCCCAGCGTGAGCCGCGAGGCCAGCATCACCGGGACGAGCGTTGGGGCGACCGGCACGCCGCTCACCGCGCCCGCGAGCAGCGCGAACGCGGAGGTCGAGGTGGCGTGGGAGGAGGGGAAGCTGAGCGTGGAGGGGGTGCCCACCCCCACCCGCACGGCGGGGTGGTCGGGGCGACGACGACGAACCACACGCTTGAGGACCACGGAGGCGGCGTGCGCGGAGAACGTCCCCACGCCGACCATCGCCCACCGGCCGCGGCGGGGCGGGTCCGCCGCCATGCCGACGGCCGCGACCGCCATCCAGCCGAGCGCGTGCTCGCCCACGTGGCTCAGCATGACCGCGGCCTTCCGCGACCCGGGGACCGCGAGCAGCCGCCGCTGGACCTCCGACAGGAGCCGGACCTCGCCGGTGGGGACGGGGATCTCCAGCTGCGGGGCGCCGGCCGGCCCCGTCGACTCAGGATTCGAAGACACGGCTCCAGGCCTCCTTCGTGATGAGACCGGCGTGGGCCTCGCGGTAGCGGCGCCGCATCTCGGGGAACCGGCGGTAGAGCTCACGGTGGGCGTCGAGCGACGCGGCGAGCAGGGCCCGCGCCTTGTCCCGGTCGCGCTTGCGGTAGACGACGCCGCGGCCGTCGGCGGTGGTGACGGTGGCCCCGTCGACCCGGCTCAGCGAGTACCAGCGAGCCTCGATCGGCGGGAAGTTGGCCTGCGGCACCTCGTGGTGGGCCTTGTCGTCCCTGGTCAGGGTGTGGGCGAGGCCCCGGGCCAGGGCGAGGCCCTTGCGCACCGGGCCCTTCGGCTCGACGTGCACGCCGGCGGGCGCGCCGGACGGCGCCGGCAGCTCGACGGCGGAGCCGATCACCACGGCGTCCGGGTACTCCGCCCGCATCGTGCGCACCTTCGGCAGCGCCGAGGGCAGCAGCTCGTAGAGGGCCTCGGGGCCGCGGAGAAAGTCGCGGATCGCCTCGATCTGGATGGCGACCGTCGAGTACTCGAGGCAGACCAGGTGCTTGACCAGCGCCTTGAGGCTGGACTTCATGATCCCCTTGTGGTCGCCGTCGTGGTAGAGCGAGGCCACCACGAGGCGGTTGCGCAGGTGGAAGTACGCCTGCCAGTCGATCGCGTCGTCCTTGTCGCTCCACGCCATGTGCCAGATGGCCACGCCCGGCATGGTGACGGTGGGGTGGCCGGCCCGCCGCGCGCGCAGCCCGTACTCGGCGTCGTCCCACTTGATGAACAGCGGCAGCGGCTGGCCGATCTTCTCCGCGACCACGCGCGGGATGAGGCACATCCACCAGCCGTTGTAGTCCACGTCGATGCGGCGGTGGAGTTCCTTGGGGTTCTCGCGGTCCGTGAGCGGGTAGCGCGAGAAGTCGTAGTCGTAGTCCGCATGCGGCGCCGAGGTCCACATGAAGTCGTGAGCGCCCACGACCTCGCCCATCGTGTGCAGATGGCTGCGCTCCTGGAGGTTGAGCATCTGCCCGCCCACGAGCATGGGGACGGTCGAGAAGCGCCCGAACGCCAGCGCGCGGAGGATCGAGTCGGGTTCGATCTCGATGTCGTCGTCCATGAAGAGGATGAACGGCGCATCGGTGAGGCGTCGCGCCTCGTACATGATCCGGCTGTACCCGCCGGAGCCGCCGAGGTTGGGCTGGTCGAAGATCCGTAGCCGTCCACCGAGCAGGTCCTCGGCCTCGGCGAAGCCGGGCTCGTCGCGGACCTTGCGGTCACCCTGGTCCGGCATGAGCACGGCGTCGATCACCGCGTCGACCTCGGGGTCGCTCGTCAGCGCGCGCAGCGCGGCCACCGCGTCGCCGGGCCGGTTGAAGGTGGGGATGCCGACGGTGACGCGGCGGTCGTTGGGCACCTGCCGCGAGGGGTCCGGGCGGCCCTCGGGGCTGGCGTCGGGGCGCGTGGCCGGCGCGTCGATCGGCGAGTACCAGCCGGCCGCGAGCAGCTCCACATCCGTGTCGGAGGTGAGGTCGAACCAGATCCAGCCGCCGTCCTCGAACGGGCCGAGGTCGCACTCGATCTCCACCGTGCTCACCAGGTCGGCCCCGCCCGCGCCGGGCTCGCCCACCACCTCGCCGGTGATCGCGATGCGCGAGCCGTCGATCTTGGAACGGTAGAGGTCCACCCGGCCGGCACCGCGGAGGGTGAGCCGCAGGACCACCGACTCCAACACCGTCCAGCGGCGCCAGTACGCGGCGGCGAACGCGTTGAAGTAGGTGGCAAAGGACACCTCGGCGTCGGCCCCGATGCTCAGCGTGGTGCGGCTGCCCGAGTGGGCGCGGCGCGCATTGGTGGGCGCCTCGACCAGGTACAGGGACCGCACGTCGAGCGGCTCGCCGGGCCGCGGCAGAATCACGCGCTGGAGGCATTCCCGGCCACGCGGCGAGTCGAGGACGGCGACCGAGCGCCCGACCTCGTCGTCCGGCTCGTGGTGGCCGTGATGCTCCATATGGATGAGTCCCCGTTCCCGGCGGCCTGCGCCGCCCTCGGTACATGTCGAAAGCCGGATCGATCGTACCCGGCGGGTCGGGACACCCCTGATCACCACGCGGGGCCGGGGGCCCACCTAGGCTCATGCCATGACCACCACCGGCTCCGCCCTCCGTCGCCCCACCCTCCGCTCGACCCTCGGGGTGCTCGCCCTCGCCGTCCCGCTGGCCCTGGCCGGCTGCGGCGCCGACGACTCCACCGACGAGTCGGGTCAGGCCGCCACCGGGACCACCGCGGCCGACGAGGCCGCCACGCCGACGACCGCCGAGGCCGTCGAGGGCTCGCTCGAGTGTCCGCCGGTCGAGGGCAGGACCGAGCGCGCCACCGTCTTCGCCGAGGCCCCGCCGATGTGCCTCGAGCCGGGCGTGGACTACACGGCCCGCATCACCACCGACGCCGGCGTCGTCACCGTGGACCTGCTCGAGGACGCCGCGCCCGAGACCGTCAACAACTTCGTCTTTCTGGCCCGCAACAAGTACTACGACGGCATCTCGTTCCACCGCGTCATCCCCGGCTTCATGATCCAGGGAGGCGACCCCCAGGGCACCGGCGCCGGCGGCCCGGGCTACGAGTTCGCCGACGAGCTCCCCGAGGACGGCGCGTACGAGGTCGGCTCCATGGCCATGGCCAACGCCGGCCCCGACACCAACGGCTCGCAGTTCTTCATCGTCACCGGCGACGCCGGTGTCTCGCTGCCCCCGCAGTACAGCCTCTTCGGCACCGTCACCGAGGGCATGGAGGCCGTCACGGCGATCGAGGACGACGGCAGCCCCCAGGGCACGCCGCGCACCACGCACGTCATCGAGCGGGTCGAGATCGTCGAGGGCTGACCTCCCCGCCCCCGCCCCCCGACATCGGGCTCAGTAGCCGCTCGACCCACCGCCGCCGGAGAACGACGCGTTGGAATAGCTGGTGTTGGTCGCACTCGACGCCGCCGCCTGGGCGGCCTGCACGTCGTGGGCGTGCCAGCTCGACACCACGTAGTAGGGCACGAAGCCCTGGTATCCGTAGCCCACCCGCCAGTCGCGGTCGTACAGGCGGGGCGGGCGGCGGTCGCCGGCGTCCTTCGCCTCCTCGACATCCGCCATCTCGCGGTCGCGGATGGCCTCCACGACGATCCGGTAGTCCACCACCAGACGGGCGTACCGGTCCATGAAGTCCGGCGCTGCGGTGTCGCGCGCGAGCTCGTCTCCCCGCGCGTCCAGCGCCCGGGCCTCGGCCGCGAGCCGGGAGTCCTTCGTACCCAGGGCCGCGGCGAGCATGTCCTCGTGCAGCTCGCCGAGCTGGCGGCGGCGCGCGTCGACGTCGCCCTGCTCCATGTGGAACAGCTCGTCGATGTTCTTCTCGGCCGTCTCCATCTGGTCCACCGTCTCGTGCGCGGCGTTGATGTCGGCGGCGTGGGCGCGGAACTCGGAGTCCGAGGAGTCCGGCCGCAGGTCACCGATACGGCCCATGACGGTGTCCAGGGCGAGGAAGCGGTCGCGGACGTCGCGCCACTGGGAACGCAGCTCGTCGTCGGCCAGCGGGGAGGTGAGCGAGTTGGCGCGGATGTCCAGCCCGTCGAGTTCCCCGGCGACCCGCCCGTATTCGCGGGACACCCGGTCGTAGCGCTCCCTCGCCGTCGTCGCCTTCTTCTTCCGGCTAGCGGCGACCCCCGCGCCGATCGCGCCCGCGCCCACCACGCCCACGCCGCCGAGCGCCCACGGCAACCAGCCCGGCGCGCCCTCCCGCTCCGGCGCGAGCACGGTGGGATCGGCCGCCGCCTGCGCGCCCGAGAGCAGACCCACCGCGTGGTTCCCGCGGCGCATCGGGTCCTTCATCGCCTCCAGTGAACCGTCGAGGTGGCGGCCCTCGAAGAGGTCGAGCGCCGCGCACACGTCGTCGCCGCAGTAGATCCCCACGTCGCGGGACTCCGGGTCGTTGACCACGAGCAGCGCGCCCGGCGCCCACTTCTCGCGGTCCTCGGCGACGAGGTCGGGCCGGTCGGACTGCGCGAAACGCTCGGTGGTGTCGTTGAGGTTCTCGCCGCCGTCGTCGAAGGTCAGGAACACCACGCGGCGGACCTGGGGCGGGAACGCGATCCGCCCGGTCTCGGTGCGCAGGAGGTCCTCGTCGCCGGATGAGAGGACGTCGGCCCGGTCGGTGATCTCCACCTCCACAGCCTGCTCCGGCTCGTCGGCGGTCGGTGCGGGGGCCTCGGCCGGCGCCTGGGCGTACGCGACGGAGCCGGGGGACCACGCGATCATCGTCAGCAGCGCCGCGGCACCCGCGAGCGCCACGAGGAGTCGGAACAGGACGCGGGGCACGGGCCGGGTCATGTCCTCAGAGTAGCTGCGGCGCTCCGCCCGCGACAGCCTCTCGGCGCCCGACCCGACCGGAGCCGTTACCGTGGTCTGGGTGTTCGTACTCGAAACGCTCATCGCCATCACCGTCGCCCTGACCACCGCTTTCGGCGGGCTCGTCGCCGAGGACCTGATCTCCCGCGACGCCGCGTGCACCGTCTCGGCCGTGCCCGATCTGTGGTCGGAGAACTGCACGTCGCCGTCGCGCCTGGGGTGGTTCCTCGGCACGCTTGCGGTGCTCGTGGTGGCCATGGCGCTGCGCGCGTGGCTCATGGCGCACAACGGCACCCTCTACTACCTGCGGCTGCTGCCCGCGGAGAGCGCCGACCGCACCCGCGCCGCGGTGGACGTGGCCAACGCGCGCAGCCTGGACTTCCGCTCGGCGACCGGCTGGTTCGGCACCCGGGGCGAGGTGGTGGACCTGCGGCGCGAGGTGGGTCAGGTGTCCGGCGAGTTGGAGCGGGCGATGAACGACGACGACCACGCCACCGGCTACGTCCTGGCGCCCAATCTCGCGTTCCCGGCCGCCCTCGCGGTGGGCTATGACGTACTGCTGCGCGAGCGCACGCACCTCGCGGAGCTCCCCGCCGAGGCGCGGAAGCGGCGCCTGCCCGGGGGCGACACGGGCGTGCGGACGGTGTACTTCGACGACGGCGACGACACCTGGTCCGAGCGCCGCTGGCGGTCGCGCCGCGCGCAGTCCGACACCCAGCTCGCCCTGCACACGCTCGACGCCGGGGCCCCGGACCGGACGGCCGTCCGGCGCGTGTGGCTCTCGCTTCAGCTCGAGGGCGGCGGGCCGGTCTCAGAGATCGACGTGGGTCACGCCCTGCGTGAGACGTGCGAGGTGGTCGTGGTCGCCGGCCCCACCGCGAACGGCGACGACGACGAGGGGGCCGCCCTCGCCCCGTGGACGCTGCCTGCCGGGCGCTGGGTGCCCGGTGCGAGCGGGCGGCGCGTGGACCCGCGGGCGTTCGCGAGGCTCGTCGAGGAACTCTCGGGCGTGGTGGAGCAGGTGCTCGACGACTACCCCGAGGCCGAGGTGCTGCTCACCGGACGGATGCCGCGGACGGTGGCGTTCGCGCTGGGCTACGTGATCGCCCAGCGCAAGGACGACCGGATCGAGGGCAAGCGCGCGGCCCTACACCCCACGCGCTCGGACGACACCCGCGCCGAGCGCGCCCAGGCCGTGGCCGAGAACGAGGGGCTGAGCTCGCTGAGCCGCTTCTGGGACTCGGTCACCCCGGTACTCGTCCACCTCGGCGAGGCCAAGGCGACGCTCGCGCACCCCGCCCAGGACGCCGCGGCGGTCCGGAATCACCGAATGCCCTGACCTGGACCGGACCCACTCGGGGCGGGGCCGGGGAGTCGGGCGGAGACTCAGGCGTCGGCGAGCGGCGTGCCGTCGCGCAGGTGCGGGGCCAGGGTGTTGTCGAACATCGTCAACGCCGAGGCGATCGCCATGTGCATGTCGAGGTACTGGTAGGTGCCCAGGCGGCCGCCGAACAGCACCTTGTTCGCGGCGGTCTCGGCCTTGGCGCGCTCGCGGTAGGCGGCCAGCTTCTCGCGGTCGGTGGAGTCGTTGATCGGGTAGTACGGCTCGTCGTCGCGGTTGGCGAAGCGGCTGTACTCGCGCATGATCACGGTCTTGTCGTTGGGGTACTCCTTGCGCTCCGGGTGGAAGTGCCGGAACTCGTGGATGCGCGTGTAGTCGACCTCGGCGTCGTTGTAGTTCATCACCGGCGTGCCCTGGAAGTCGCCGGTGGGCAGGACCTCGGTCTCGAAGTCCAGGGTGCGCCAGCCGAGCTCGCCGTCGGCGTAGTCGAAGTAGCGGTCCAGCGGCCCGGTGTAGACGACGGGCGCGTCGGGAGAGGCGGCGCGGACGGCGTCGCGGACGTCGAACCAGTCGGTGTCCAGCTCGACGTCGATGTTGACGTGGGCGGCCATGTTCTCCAGCCACGCGGTGTAGCCGTCCACCGGTAGCCCTTCGTAGGTGTCGTTGAAGTAGCGGTTGTCGAAGGTGTACCGCACGGGCAGGCGGGTGATGTTGCCGGCGGGCAGGTTCTTGGGGTCGGTCTGCCACTGCTTGGCGGTGTAGTCCTTGATAAATGCCTCGTAGAGCGGCCGCCCGATCAGGGAGATGGCCTTTTCCTCGAAGTTGGCCGCCTCGTCGGAGGAGAACTCGGAGGCCTGCTCGGCGATGAGTGCGCGGGCCTCGTCGGGCGAGTAGTAGCGGCCGAAGAACTGGCAGATCAGGCCCAGCCCCATGGGGAACTGGTACGCGGTGCCCTGGTGCATGCAGAACACGCGGTGCTGGTAGCCGGTGAAGCCGGTGAAGCGGTTGACGTACTCCCACACGCGCTCGTTGGAGGTGTGGAACAGGTGCGCGCCGTACTTGTGGATCTCGATGCCGGTCTCCGGCTCGGCTTCCGAGTAGGCGTTGCCGCCGATGTGGTGGCGCCGCTCCAGGACGAGCACCCGCTTGCCGAGCTCCTCGGCCGCCCGCTCCGCGACCGTCAGGCCGAAGAAGCCCGACCCCACCACGATGAGGTCGTAGGCCCCCCACTGCCGCTCGTCCGCCATGTCCGGTGCCTTCCTCTAGATCCTGCCGTCCGTGTGGTCCGCCGACCAGGGTATCGGGCGGCAGCGGGGGCCCCTCGGGGCACGCCGACGACGAGGGTGACGCCCGCCCCGGCCGGGCGGAGGCGGGAAACTCCCGACCTGCGCGGATTTTCTGGTGGCCCGTCCGGGGCGCGCACCGGCGCGCCCCGCCGCTGCTCAGGTCAGGCGGCCGCGCGCCTCGTCGTCGCACGCCGATTCGAAATCACACGCGTGTGATCTCAATATTCACGCGTTCACCTCTTGGATTCACACGTTTCTTGGCTACCATTGACCCCGTTAGTCACATGAGTCCCACCTGTCGCACGCTCATGGCCGGTGGGGCAAAGAGACACCTGATCTGGAGAAGCCCTTGAAGACTCGCCGCCGTCCCCTGACTGTCAGCGGTCGACGCCGTACCCTCGCCCTCGCGGTGGCGGTCTCGGCCTCCGTCGTCACCCCCCTCGCGGTCTCCGCCTCCGGTCAGCTCTCGGAGCGTGGCGACGACATCGTGGCCACCGCCGGCTCCGCCTCGCCCACGGGCGAGCAGGAGGTCGCGCTCGCCGGGGCGCCCGACGCCGCCGGTGTCGACGCCGACATCGCCGGCGGCTCCGGGCCGGTCAAGGAGGTCACCTCCGAGACGCCGTTCTCGATGGTCGGCGTCACATGGAAGGGCTACCACCCCGAGGCCTCCGCAGACGTGCGCGCGAAGAACCCCGACGGCTCATGGGGCCCCTGGTACGAGGCCGAGTCGGTCGACGGCAAGGGCGAGTCCACCACCGGCACCGGCGGCACCGAACCCGTCTACCTCGGCACCGACACCACCGCCGTCCAGATCCGGCTCGCGGGCGTCGAGCTGTCCGACACCTCGCTCGCCGACGCGCCCGACGCGCCCGCCGAGGCCGAGGCCCCCGCGGAGTCCGAGCCCACCGCGGAGCCGGCGGCCGCCGACATCGCCGCCCCCCGCCCGGCCGAGCGCGAGGACGAGCCGGTGGCCGAGCCCGCGTCGGAGGCCGCGGACGCCTCCTCCGACGCCCCGCCGCTCCCGGTCCGCTTCGCCGACATCAAGCCGGTCGCCGACTCCACCGAGCTCGACGCCGGCACCGTCCGCGCCGTCCTGCTCTCCCCCGACTCCACCCCGACCCCCGCGCCCGACTCCTACGGGGACATCGCGGCCGAGGGCGGCACCGGGGAGTTCGGCGACATCGCCGTCAAGCAGCCCCCGATCATCTCGCGCTCCGGGTGGGGCGCCGACGAGTCGATCCGCTGCGGCGGCACGACCTACGACTCCTCGCTCGCCGCCGCGACCGTCCACCACACGGCCGGCAGCAACAACTACAGCCGCGAGGGCTCCGCGAGCGTCGTGCGCGGCATCTACACCTACCACGCCCGCACCCTGGGCTGGTGCGACGTCGGCTACAACGTGCTGGTGGACAAGTACGGCCAGGCCTTCGAGGGCCGCCGCGGCGGCCTGACCAAAAACGTCCAGGGCGCACACGCCGGTGGCTTCAACGGCAACACCTTCGGTATCTCGATGATGGGCGACTACTCAAACGTCACCCCGCCGGCCGTCACCGTCCGCAAGATGGGCGAGATCATCGGCTGGCGCCTCGCGATCGCCGGCGTTGACCCCAAGGGCCGGGACACGCACTACTCCGAGGGAACCTCGTACTCCAAGTACGCCTACGGCCAGCGCGTGGTCCTGCCCAACATCTTCGCGCACCGCGACGTCGGGAACACCACGTGCCCGGGCAACGCCGGCTACGCCAAGATGGGCGAGATCCGCGACATCGCGGCCGCCTACGCCAAGGGCGGCGGGAGTGGCGGCACCACGCCGTCGCAGCCCTCCGACCCCACTCCCCCGGCGACCAACCCGGGCGGCGGCACCACGCCGCGCCCCGGCACCGGCGGCGGCTCCCCGTCGATTCCCGTGCCGGACCGGGGCAGCGCCCAGCAGGCGGCGACCGAGGCGCTCCGGACCGTCCTCGCGGGCGGCACGCTCGACGGCCCCACGCTCACCCGGATCCTCACCGGCGGCAAGACGCTCTCCGACATCCCGGTGAGCGCCGGCTCGGTGGCGGACGCCCTCGGCGGCGACTTCGCGACGCTCGCCAAGCAGCTGGCCGGGCCGCTCGGCAAGGTACTCTCCGGCGTCCAGCGCTTCGGCAACGTCTCGCTGGTCAAGACCGAGAACGGCGCCCTCTACTCCTCGCCCGAGACCGGCACCCATCCGGTGTGGGGGAGGATCGGCGACGCCTGGGCCGCCCAGGGCTTCGAGCACGGCCCGCTCGGCCTGCCGGTGGCCACGGAGGCCAAGCGCGACGACGACACCGTCGCCCAGCGGTTCGAGCACGGCACGATCGTCTACGACCTCGCCACCGGCGAGATCACGGTCGAGCCGAACGGCTGACGCCCCGGCCGGCGGGGCTCGCCGGCACCCAGACCCGCGGACCGGGTCCCACCAGGTGTGCCGCGCGCCCCCTCTCCGGGCGCCGCACGCCGGGGAAGTGGTGGGGACCGGTCCGCGCCCGGTTCTCCGGGGTCAGTTCCACCAGCGGCGCAGGACGTGCGCGAACCCGGCCTGCTCGTTGGTGAGCGTCACCTCGTCGGCGACCGCCTTCACCTCGGGGATGGCGTTGTCCATGGCCACGCCGTGGCGGGCCCAGCGCAGCATCTCCACGTCGTTGGGCATGTCGCCAAAGGCGATGGTGGTGGGGACGGCGCCAGAGGCGACCGTGTCGGACACCTGCCCGGGGGCCCGACCCGGGATCGGGCCCGGCGCCCCGACCTCGTGCGGGATGCCCAGGCCGGCGGCGACCTCGGCCAGCCCGCTCGCCTTGGTGGCGCCGTGGACGGCGAACTCGATGAGCCCGTCGGTGGTGGAGAAGGTGACGTCGGCGTACTGGTCGGCCTCCCCGCGCAGCGCGGCGACCATGTCGGCGCTCCGCATGCCCGGCGCGCGGGCGAGCAGCTTGAGCACGGGGCGGTCCAGGACCTCGGCGTGCCCCACCTCGAGGTGCTCGGGGTGGATCCAGGCGTGCTCGTAGTCCGGGCTCGCGACGAACTGTGCGTCCGCGGCGTCCTCCCCCATCCGCTCGGCCGCGATGCCGCATCCCGGTAGGCGGCGCTGGAGGATCTCGTCGAGCGCCGCCAGCACGTCGGGTCCGAGCATGCTCACCTGCAGCAGCGCCCCGGAGTCGGTGTCCATGATGACGGCACCGTTGGCGCACACGGCGAGCGGAGCGACGGGCAGCTGGTCCACCACCTGGTCGAGCCAGCGGGGTGGCCGGCCGGTGGCCAGGACGAAGGTGGACCCGTCAGCTACGAGGTCGGAGATGACGGCACTGTTGGCCGCCGGTACGCGGTCGTCCCAGTCGAGAAGCGTGCCGTCGACGTCGGTCGCGACCAGGCGCGGGCGGTCGGCGCTCACGGCGCGACCCCCGTCACGGCGCGTCCGGACCCGACGGTCCCTTCGGTCCCTCGCCGGGCCCGGTGGAGGCGGCCTTCTCGGCGCGGCGCCGCATGCGCTCGGCGTGCTCGGCGTCGTCGAGCGCCGTGGCCTCCTCGAGCGTCGGCGCGGAACCGCCGAGCCGCGCCGGCACCCACGGCGCGCCGGCCGGGTAGGGGCCGTAGCGGCGCGCGTACTCGTCCTGCAGCAGCTCGAGCGTGGACTGCATGCGGGCACGCAGCTCCTGCACGCAGTCGGCCACCGGCTCGTAGGGCTGCATCGGCGCGCCCACCTCGATGATGATCGGCACCTTGGGCCGCAGCAGCTTCTTGGGCAGCCCCTTGGTCCACACCCGCTGGGAGCCCCAGATGGTGACGGGCAGGATCGGCACCCCGGCCTCGAGCGCCATGCGCACGGCGCCGGACTTGAAGCCCTTGATCTCGAAGCTGCGGCTGATGGTGGCCTCGGGGAACACCCCCACGAGCTCGCCCGCGCGGAGCCGGTTGACGGCCTCCTTGAACGAGTCGGCGCCCGCGGTGCGGTCCACGGGGATGTGCTTGAGCTCGCGCATGATCGGCCCGGCCACCTTGTGGTCGAACACCTCAACCTTGGCCATGTAGCGGATGAACCGCTTGTGGACGCGGGCCGGGATGCCGCCGTAGACGAAGTCGAAGTAGCCGGTGTGGTTGATCACCACCACGGCGCCGCCGACCTCGGGGAAGTTCCGCTCCCCGCGCATGGTGATGTCCAGGCCCTGCACCTTGAACAGCGTGCGGGCGAAACCGATGATCCCCGTGTACAGCAGCTCCACGCGGACCAGCGTAGTCGTCCCCGGCCCCACCGGCCCGCGGTGCCGGTAGGTTCGGCGAGGTGAGCACCGACCACTCCCCCGAGACCGGGCCGGTCGACGTCGTCGACACCGCCGCCCGCACCCGCAGCTACTCGTGGGCCCCGCTCCGCCCCGACGCCGGACACAACACCGTCCACGCCGGCCTGGCCGCGCTGCACCGGATCATCGACGGCGAGCGTCACCTGTCCCCCGGCGCCTTCACCCTCGGGGTGCGCCTCACCGCGGCCGAGGAGGGCGCCGTCACCATGACCGCCGCTCCCGCCGAGTGGGCCCTGAACAACGGCGGGACCGTGCACGGCGGGATCGTCTCCGGGTGGGTGGACTCGGCGCTGGGGTATGCGACGGCGACGGTCGTCCCCGAGGGGGTCGGCTACAACACGCTCGACCTCACGGTCCGCTACATCCGCGCGCTGCGCCTCGAGCACACGCCGGCCACGATCCGCGCGGAGGTCGAGCACGCGGGGCGCTCGACGGCGGTCGTCCAGGTCAAGGTCGTGGACACGCGGGGCCGCACCTGCGCCAGCGCGAGCGGCGTGATGATGCTGTTCCGGCCCTGACCCGGGTCAGCGCACCGGCTCGAGTACGTCGCGCCCCACGAACGGGCGCAGCGCCTCCGGCACCACCACGGAACCGTCGGCCTGCTGGTGGTTCTCGAGGATCGCGACGAGCCAGCGCGTGGTGGCGAGGGTGCCGTTGAGGGTGGCGGCGGTCTGCGGGCGGCCGTCGTCGTCGCGGTAGCGCACGCCCAGGCGGCGGGCCTGGAACGTGGTGCAGTTGGAGGTCGAGGTGAGCTCGCGGTAGGTGCCCTGCGTGGGGATCCACGCCTCGCAGTCGTACTTGCGCGCGGCGCTCGACCCCAGGTCGCCGCCGGCGATGTCGATCACGCGGAACGGCAGGCCCATCGCCTGCAGCATCTCCTTCTCGAAGCCCAGCAGCCGCAGGTGCTCCTCGTGCGCCTCCTCGGGCTTGCACCAGGAGAACATCTCGACCTTGTCGAACTGGTGCACGCGGATGATGCCTCGGGTGTCCTTGCCGTGCGAGCCGGCCTCGCGGCGGAAGCAGCTCGACCAGCCGCAGTACCGCTTGGGCCCCTCGGACAGGTCGAGGATCTCGCCGGAGTGGTAGCCCGCGAGCGCGACCTCGGAGGTGCCCACGAGGTACAGGTCGTCCTGCTCGAGGTGGTAGACCTCGTCGGCGTGCGCGCCGAGGAACCCCGTGCCCTGCATGACGTCCGGGCGCACGAGCACCGGCGGGATCATGAGCGTGAAGCCGTTGGCGGTGGCCTTCTGCGCGGCGAGCTGCAGCATCCCCAGCTGGAGCAGCGCGCCGTAGCCGGTGAGGAAGTAGAACCGGGCTCCGGAGACCTTGGCGCCGCGCTCCATGTCGAGCAGCCCCAGCTTCTCGCCGAGCTCGAGGTGGTCGCGGGGCTCGAAGTCGAAGGTGGGGATCTCGCCGATCCGCTCGAGCTCCACGAAGTCGTCCTCGCCGCCGGCGGGCGTGCCCTCCTCCACGACGTTGTCGAGCAGCCGCTGGATCCGCTCCACCTCGGCGAGCGCGGACCGCTCGGCCTCCTCGGCGTCCTTGACGGCCTGCTTGAGCGCGCCCGCGGCCTCGAGCAGCGCCGGCCGGTCCCCGGGCGAGGCCTGGCCGACCTTCTTGCCGTGCGCCTTCTGCTCGGCGCGGGCGGTGTCAGCCGCGGAGATGGCCGACCGGCGGGCCTCGTCGGCGGCGAGCAGCCGGTCCACCAGGGCCGGGTCCTCGCCGCGGGTGCGCTGGGAGGCGCGGACGACGTCGGGGTTCTCGCGGAGGAGCTTGAGATCGATCACGCCGCTCAGCCTAGCGGGGGTTCAGACGCCGAAGAGCTCCAGGAAGGCGTCCTTCTCGAACATCCGGGCCGCGTCGACCGCCGACGGTGTCCCGGCGTAGGGGTCCGCCCCGGCCTCGTAGAGCGCACGGACGATCTCGCCGTAGCCCTTGAACACCGCTCCCGCCAGCGGGGTCTGGCCGCGGTCGTTCGCCCGGTCCACCTCGGCGCCGCGGTCGAGGAGGGCGCGGACGGTCTCCGGGTGGCCGTTGTAGGCGGCGAGCATGAGGAACGCGTCCCCGCGCTCGTTGGTGAGGTCGGGCGTCACCCCGGCGTCGATATACGCGAGCAGTCGCTCGGTCTCGCCGTCCCGGGCGAGTTGGAAGAGCATCTGCGCGAACTCGAGGACCTCGTCGTCGACCCCCTCGCGCGGCGACCGGACGCCGTCGTCCGGGCCGGGCGGCACATCGTGGTCCTGAGCGCTCATGCCCCGGATCCTATCCGGACGCGGAAAGTACGGCATCATGGGAGCGATGTCCGTCTCCACCTCCACCCGTACGCGCGACCGGAGCGGGTCCCTGCTGCGGACCCGGGGCGCGGTCGTGGCCTCCCTCCTCGCGGTCCTCGTCGGCGGGGCGGGGACGGGTGTGTTGCTCGCGGCGGCGCTCGACGACCCCACCTCGACCACCGCCGGGCGCGTCGCGGCGATCGTGCCACAGATCGACCCCCGCTCTCTCTCCGGCGCCGCCTACGCCGACGCGGTCCCCGGGACGTGCCTGACGTGGTCCACCGACGCCGCGGACCGGGTGACGGCGTTCACCGCCGTCGACTGCGCCGAGCCGCACCGGTTCGAGGTCGCCGACCGCATCGACCTCCACGAGGTGCCCGGGTTCGGGCCCGACGCCCCGTTCCCCGACTCCGACCAGGTCAACACGATCGGCGCAGACCGCTGCATCCCCCTGGCCTCGCGGTACGCCGGAGGACGTGAGATCGATCCGGCCGGGCGCTTCACCGGGCTCGTCGTCCCACCGTCGCTCGAGGGCTGGGACAAGGGCGACCACTCGGTGCTCTGCGGTATCGCCGGCTCGGAGCTCGACGGCCGGTCGGCCACCACCACCGGCTACTTCGTGGACGCCGACCAGCACCGGTTCTGGGACTCCGGGACCTGCCTCGGCTTTACCGACGAGGGCCTACCGGGCGCGACCGTCCCGTGCTCCGAGGACCACTCAATCGAGATCGTCTCCACCCTCGACGTCTCCGGCACCTTCCCCGAGGGCCCCGAGCCGCCCGAGTCGCGCGGCCAGTCGGAGGCCACGGCCGAGGCGTGCCACCGGGCGGGCGTGGACTACCTCGGGGGCGACGCCGAGGCCCTGCGCCGGACAACCCTCATCTCGACGCTCGTGCACCCGATCTCGCGGGTCTCGTGGGCCACGGGGAGTCGGACGGTGAACTGCGGGCTCATGAAAGCGCAGGATCCCGGGCCGTTCGCGGTCCTGCGCGGCTCGGCGCGTCAGGGGGTGCTGGTGGACGGCACCACCCCGGTCGCCCCCACCACCACCGCGATCCCCGCGCCGGGGCCGGCACCCGGGCCCGAGGACGGCACACCCGGTTCGCCGTGAGCATCTCGGTGGACGAGTCCCGCTTCGAGTCACTCGTCGACGACGCCCTTGACTCCGTCCCCGACGCCCTGTTCGAGGCGATGGACAACGTCGTCGTCCTCATCGCCGACCGGAACCCCGACGAACCGGGACTCCTCGGCCTGTACGAGGGCGTGGCGCTCACCGAGCGGGACACCACCTATTCGGGCTTCCTGCCGGACACCATCACGATCTACCGCGACGCCCTGTGCGACTTCTGCGACACCGAGGAGCACCTCGTCGAGGAGGTGGCGATCACGGTGATCCACGAGATCGCGCACCACTTCGGGATCGACGAGGAGACCCTGCACGAGCTGGGCTGGGGCTAGCCGGCGGGAGGGAGCCGGTCTGGCAGACATCTTCCCCTTCGAACACTTGCGCTAATGCTCCGCGGCGGGCTACACTCGTACACAGATTCGAACCAGGGGGGTTCGGCGGTCTACCCGAGGGGGGTGGGTGCGGTGACGGTCCTGTCCATGCCCGTGACCCCGTTGGCGTCGATGTCGCTCGCCGAGCTCGTCGAGGCCTCCCGCGCCGTCACCCTGACGCAGAACCTGGCCGCAGTGGAACGGCTCGACACGGTCTACGCGATGGTCCGTGCCGTCACCGCCCGCACCGAGGCCGAAGAGACCAGGCGTGACGACGAGGACGCAGCCGCCGGCCGCCCGCCACGGCCCGGGTACGCCCGACTGGCCCCCACCCGCCTGGCCCGCTCCCACGTGTCCACCGCGATGAGCCTGCCGACCTGGCACGCCGACCGCATGATCACCGCCGCCGTGCAGCTCCACACCCGCCTGCCGGTGCTGTCACGCCACGCCCGCGACGGGGTGTTCGACGAGGCCATGATCGTCGACCTGGCCTGCCGCCTGGCCGAGGTTCCCGACCACCTGGTCCGCGCCGTGGAGGACGAGGTCGTCTACGGACTCCGCCGCCAGATCGACGACGGCGACCCACCCACTCGCAGCTCCCTCGGCAAGCGCATCGACCGCGCCATCGAACGCCGCGACCCCGACGAGGTCGACCGCCGCAACCAAGCAGCCCGCGACAACCGCCGCGTCACCTTCCGCCCCCGCGGCCAGGGCCTGACCTCGATGTCGGCCCTGCTACCCGACCACGACGCCGCCACCCTCGAAGCCCGGCTGCGTGACACCGCCGCGGCCGACCCCGGCGACGAGCGCACCACCGCCCAACGCCTCGCCGACGCCCTGACCGACCTGGCCACCCCACCCGCCGAGCACACCGACACCGACGACAGCGCCCGCCAGGGCCGCCGGCCCCGCCTGGACATCACCGTCATCGCCGCCGCAGCCCAAGGCCTGCCCCAACGCGTCGAACTCATCCAGAGCGCCTACGCCAGCTTCGACTGGCTGTGCACCCAGGTCCTGGCCGAAGAAAACGGCGGCGCCCGCTTCCGCCTGGTGGACCCCCTACCCGGCGCCCAGGACCACTACCAGGACCCGCTGAAGTACTTCGTCTCCGACGCCCTCAAACACCGCATCCGACTCCGCGACGGCACCTGCCGCCACCCCGGATGCACCGTCAAAGCCGAAGACTGCGAAATCGACCACGTCCTGACCTTCTACAAAGCCGACCCCACCAAAGGCGGACCCACCGCCGAATGTAACCTGATCTGCCTGTGCAAAATGCACCACCAGGAAAAAACCTTCGGCCCCTGGACCTACACGCCCGGCCCCCGCGGCGACGGCGAACTGATCATCCGCACCGACACCGGCCACACATACCGAACACACCCAACAGGACCCCTGGCCCTGGCACGCCAACACCTCACCGAAACAGCGCTACAACGCTGGTTCACCACCCACTTCAACAACCACCACCCACCCGACGAACAGTCACCGCAAGACCAACCGCCGGACAGCTGAGGATCAGAACGTCGGCCGGCCCTGGTGGTCTCCCCATCGTTCGCAGGACCAGCCGCCGCGGTCGGGGGCCAGTTCGATGACGCCGCAGTTGGGGATGCGGTTGACCAGCGCCCAGCGGGAGGGCACCGCGCCGGCGAACACGGCGACCATCCGCATGAGCGTGCCGTGCACCACCAGCACCGCGTCGGTGCCGTTGTCGAGGAAGCTGTCCCGCAGCTCGGAGACCAGCGGCATCACGCGGTCCTGGACGTCGAGCGCACTCTCGCCCCCGGGCAGGCTCGAGGTGAGATCGCCGTCCTCGAGCCAGTCGCGGACCACCCGGTTGTAGGCGAGCAGTGCCTCGGCGCCGGTGCGCATCTCGTAGTCGCCGGCCTGGACCTCGAAGGCCCCGGGGACGGCCTGCGTGGGCATCGGGGCGTCGCCGAGCCGGAAGTGCTCGGACATGAGCCCCGCGGTCTCGCGCGCTCGGGCCGCCTCGGAGCTCAGGAGCACCGACGGCGCGACTCCCTCCTGCGCGAGCTCCTGGCCGACGATACGGGCCTGGTCGCGGCCGAGCTCGGTGAGCGGGGCGCCGGGCAGCGCGGTGTCGAGGGCACCGGCGACGTTGGACGGGGTCTGGCCGTGGCGGACCAGGTACAGGCGCGCGCTCACGGCCGCCCCTCCCCGCTCGCGCCGGCCCCGGACCCGCCGGCCCCGGCTCCGCCGTCGACCTCGCCGCGGCGGATGGCATCGAGCCAGTCGCGAGCCTCGGCCGGGTCGGGCGGCGCGGCGCCTGAGTCGCCGCCTGCGGCGACGGGCCACGAGCCGAGGAAGCGCAGGCTGGCGGTCCGGCGGTGCAGGGAGGCCAGCGCCTCGGCGACCACCGGGTCGTCGAGGTGCCCCACGAGGTCCACGTGGAACAGGTAGGTGAAGCGCTCGGTGCGGGTGGGCCGGGACTCGACGCGAGTCAGGTCGATGTCGCGGATCGACAGCTCGGAGAGCGCCTGGACCAGCGAGTTCGGCTCGTGTGGGAGGCCAAAGACGACAGCGGTACGGTCGGCCCCGGTACGCGCGGGCGGGGGCGCCGGGTGGCCCACCAGGACGAACCGGGTGCGGGCGCCGCCGACGTCGGCGACCTCCTCGGCCAGCGCGACGAGCCCGTTGATCTCGCCGGCCCGGGCGGGGGCGGCGGTGGCGTCGGCGGACCCGGCGGCGACCTCCTGGGCGCCGGCGGCGGTGGAGGAGGTGGTCTCGATCCGGGCGGCCGGCAGGTGCTCGGACACCCAGCGGCGCACCTGCGCGGCGGCCACGGGGTGGGTGCGCAGCACGCGGACGTCGGCGGCCGCGGTTCCGGGCCGGACGAGGATGGAGAAGGTCACGTCGAGTTCGGTCTCGGCGAAGATCTGCAGGCGCGAACCGGTGGCGAGGGCATCGCTGGTGGGACTCACGGTGCCATCGACCGAGTTCTCGAACGGTACGCACGCGTAGTCGGCGTCGCCGGCGCGGACCAGCGCCAGGGCCTCGTCGGGTGTGGCCGCGGGAACGGCCCGGGCGTCGCCGAGCACCGCCGCGACGTGCGGGACGGCGCGGAGCTGCTGGAGCGCGGCGTCGGTGAACGTGCCGGGCGGGCCGAGGTAGGCGACGGTGACCACGACGTCCAGCCTAGCCAGCGACGGCGTCAGCCAGCAGCCGTCAGCTCCGCCGTCACCCTCGCCACGTCAGCGGCGGGGACGACGACGCACGTCACCACGTCCCGCACGGCCTCACGGGCCGAGCGGGACAGCGCGACCAGTGCCGCCGGGTCGGGGTGGGCGAGCGCCGCCCGGACGTCGGCGCCCGTCATGGCGGCGACGGCGCCGGAGAGCAGCGCCCACACCTGGTCGGCGTCGGTGCACCGCGGCACGAGCCCCGCGCCGAACCCGACGCCGGAGTGGGCGGCCACGGCGAGCAGGTCGGCCAGGTGGTCGGCGGCGGGCCCCGGCCCGGCGAGCCCGGGGGACACCTCCACCAGTGCGGGCGATCCGGCGGCGAGCACACCGGCCACCGCGTCGAGCCCCGGCAGGCTGGCGGCCGGGTCAGCGCCGGAGCCGCCGGGCACCACGACCGGCGGGGGCGCCGACCAGCGGCCGAGCACGTCGGCGAGGTCTGCCTCGGCCACCACGAGGTCCTCCCGCAGATCCGGCCGTGCGGGCCCGCGGGCCAGGAGTTCCAGCGACACCGTCATGCCCTCAGGTCTACACCCCGGCGTTGCTACCCTCTCCCCCGATGGGTTCCGACGACGCCCCCGCCGACGCCTCTCACCTCACCCCCGAGGAGAAGCGTGGGCCCCGCACGCTCCACGTGGCGCTGATGCTGCTGGCCGTGCTCCTCGTCGTGTCCGTGGTGGCGGACCCGGAGATGGTGCTGCCGCGCGACTCCACCCTGCACGGCGCCCACCACACCGACGAGGCGGCGGGTTTAGCGATCCCGGTGCCCGTGGGCTGGCGGGCGGACGGCCCCGAGGCCGCCGAGTTCGGCACGACCCGCATGGTGCCGACGGGTACGGGTGAGGCACTGTCCGTCCGCATCCTCGCCGGCCGGATGGAGCCCGGGAACGCGGCGGCCGCGATCACCGACGACCAGGGGGCCGCGACCGCCCTCGCCGAGATCGTCCAGCAGTACGTCCTGGGGGTCACCGGCACCCGCGACGACGTGCGCATCGTGCCCGTCGAGTCCGGGCTCGGCGAGGGGACGGCGGTGTCCTACGTGGTGGTGCCCACCGAAGGCGCGGAGGGCTCGGGGGGCCTGGTCTACGCGGCCGTGTTCGGCGAGGGGGAGGAACGCTCGTGGCTCGCCTATCTCTCCACGTCGCAGAACTCCTCGCCGTCCCCGCGGTGGGTGGACCGGCTCGTCGGCAACATCCAGCGGACGGGATGACGGCGGGAAAGGCCGCGGTATGACGACGAGGGTCGCGGTCCGCGACGCGCTGTCGGTCCGCGGGGCGTTCGCCCGGTACGCCGCCCGGTTCGACGTCGTCACCGAGCCCCGCACGCGCCGCCTCCTGGTCTGGGAGATCGTGATCGTCCTCGCCGTGACGTTCGGGCTCTCCGGCCTGTATTCGGTCCTCGACCTGGTCTCGGCGCTGCTGGTACCGGAGTCGCTGGCCGACCAGACGGCCACGCTCAACGCGGCGCGGTCCACGCACGCCTGGCTCGACCTGGCCTACCAGCTGGCCGGCGTGCTGCGGCTGGTGGCGTGGGCGGCGCTGCCGCTGGTCCTGCTCGCCCACTCCGGGGTGGGGCCGCGCGCCGCCGGACTGGTCCGGGGCCGGGCGGGCCGGCAGGTGGCGTGGGGGCTCGCGCTCGCCGCCGTCATCGGGATCCCCGGGCTGGCCCTGTACCTCGGCGCGGTGGCGGCGGGGGTCAACCTCCAGGTGGCGGCGTCGGGGCTCACGGAGACGTGGTGGCGCCCCGTGGTGCTGACGCTGGCCGCGGCCGGCAACGGCGCCGCGGAGGAGGTACTCGTGGTGGGCTACCTGCTGGTGCGGCTGCGGCAGCTCGGGGTGCCGCCGGCGGTCGCGCTGGTCGGGACCGCGCTGCTGCGCGGGTCGTATCACCTCTACCAGGGTTTCGGTGGCGGGCTGGGGAACCTGCTCATGGGGCTCGTCTTTGCCCTGTGGTGGATGAGGACGCGCCGTTTGTTGCCGCTGATCCTGGCGCACACGCTGCTCGACGTGGTGGCGTTCCTGGGCTATGCGCTGCTCGCTCCGCATGTGAGCTGGCTGTGAGCGGGCCGTGACGTCCGTCTCCACGGCGGTGCGGGTCCGGACCCGTCGGCACCCGGGCAAGTAGAGTCCGTTGCCATGACCGACGACCCCAGGCGGCGTCACCTCACGCCGGAGGAGGCCGCCGAGCTCCGACGCCGCGCGCGCGAACGCCGCGGCTACGCGGACCCGCCCCGCCGGTCGGACCAGCCCCGCCGTGCGGCCCAGCCGCCACGATCCGCGGAGCCGCCCCGGAGACGCTCGGCGGGCGCACCCGGGTACCAGCCGCGGCAGGAGCCCGAGCCGTGGCCGTCCGCGGGCCGGGGCCGCGACGAGCGCCGGGCTACCGAACCGCGCCGGGACCCCCGCCGCGAGCCGCGTCGCGAGCCACGTGCCCGCGGAGCCGAGCGCGACCCGTACCGCGAGCCCGTCGACCGCCGTGACCCGCGGCGACGACCCGACCCCCGCCGGCAGCCCGACCCCCGCCGGCGCACCGATCCCCGTGGTCGGGTGGACGCGCGGAACCGGCGCGCGGACGTTCGGCCGGCCCGCCAGCCCCGTAGGCGCCGGCTCGGACCGCTGCGGGGAATCGCCCTGCTGCTGGCGGTGGTGCTGACGCTGGGCGTGGTGTCGCTGATCTGGGCGGATTCCAAGCTGCAGCGAATCGACGCGCTCACCGACTACCCGGGCCGCGGCGGCAACACCCCCGGCACCGTGACCCTGCTCGTGGGCACGGACTCGCGCGAGGGGCTCACGGAGGAGCAGCAGGCGCAGCTGTCGACCGGCTCGGAGTCCGACGCGGGCGGCAAGCGCACCGACACGATGATGCTCGTCTACACCCCGCGCGGCGGGGACCGCACGATGCTCATCTCGCTGCCCCGCGATCTACTGGTCACCATCCCGGACTACGGCCAGAACAAGCTCAACGCCGCCTACACGTTCGGCGGGCCTCCGCTGCTCGTCCGCACCCTCGAGGAGCAGACGGGCGTGCGGATCGACCACTACGCGGAGATCGGCTTCGGCGGGTTCGCCGGGATCGTCGACGCGGTGGACGGGGTCGATCTGTGCATCGAGCAGCCGATCGACGACCCGATGGCGGGCATCAACCTGGCGCCCGGCTGCCAGACGCTCACCGGCCCGCAGTCGCTGGGCTTCGTCCGCTCCCGCTACGGCTTCGCCGAGCAGGACCTCCAGCGCGTCCGCAACCAGCGGCAGTTCCTGGGGGCGCTCATGAAGAAGATGATGGACCCGGGCACCCTGCTCAACCCGTTCAGAGCGCTGCCGCTGCTCGACGCCTCCACCGAGGCGATCACCGTGGACACCGGCGACCACATCTGGAACCTCGCGTCCGTGATGTGGAAGGTCCGCGACGACCCGCTCACCGTCACCGTGCCGTACGACGGCATGGGCTCGGGCGACGTCGGCTCCTACCTGGTGTGGGGCCCCAGCACGACGGCGTTCTTCGACGCGGTGGCCTCGGGAGGCACGCCGCCGCAGGAGTACCTGGACCCCGGACAGTAGGTCCGGATCAGCACCGTGGATCCGGGAGTGGCGTGACGGCGAGGTCAGCCCGCCGGCGTGATGGAGACGATCCCCCAGGTGCCGTCCTCCGCCTGCACCACGCGGACCCGCTGCCGGATGGTGACGGGCTCGGCGTCCGGCGGACTCTCGGTGAGCGTGACGTCGAGCAGCTCGGGCGAGAGTTCGCGGATCTGAACGCAGTGCCGGGTGCCCTCGGGCAGGCGGTCGACACCCTCGGTGCGCAGGCGCTCCTCGGACATGCGGCTGGTCGGCGAGACCGCCTCGAACGCCCCGGCCGCGGACCGCTCGACGTAGTAGGCGTGGTCGAAGGCGAGCACGGCGCCCGCGGGGGTGTCCAGGCCGCCGGGGCCGTCGCCGGAAACCAGGCCCGGCCCCTCGACCGCGGGGCAGTGGTCGGCCGGCGCGGCGGCGGGGGCCCCGGCGTCGGCAACCGGGCCGCCGCCCGTGGCGCCGCGGACGAGGAGGTAGCCGACGACGGCGGAGCCGGCGAGCACGGCGAGACCGCCGGCCACGAGCAGGGCGGCCGGGGCGAGCCGTGAGCGGCGGTCGGTGGTCGGGCGCGGGGGCGGGTCGTCGCCGAGGCGGATGCGGTGGGGCGCCGCGGCTTCCGCGGGGCCGGCGGACACGGCGCGCTCGGCCGCGGGGCCGGATTCGGGACCGGGGCGCCCCGCCGGCGCGGCGTGATCGGCCGGGGTCGGGTTCGGGGTCGGTCCCGCCCGCAGCCACGGCGGAACGGTCACCTCGGGGGAACGGGGGACCTCGTCGTCGTCCCCCGTTGCCGGCCGGTCGGCCACGTCGCACCCCCTCGTCGCGTCGGGCGCGCCCTGTGGCACGCGGCACCCGAGGGGATACTAGGGCCCCGCCGCCCCGCGCGGGGGTCCGTGCCCGTCAGCGCAGCGTGACCTGTCGGGCGCGCAGGCCGTCGCGGGAGGACCGCTCTTCGGAGGTCAGCGGCCCGTCCTGGGCGAGTGCGTCGGCGATCCGGGCGTCGAGCTCCACGAGGGCGGGCGCCCACTCCTGGGCATGCATCTCGGGGTCGAGGTCGAAGACCGGGACGAGCAGGCCGTGCGTGCGGAAGGACCCGGCGAAGCGGGAGCCCTCACCGAGGTGGAGGCCGCCGGCGGCGTGGACGCGGGCGACGGCGTCGAAGAGCGCGTCCTCGTCCTCGGGCCGCACCCAGCGGATATGGGCCTTGTCGCCGGCGTCGACCCACCAGGCGGCCTCGATGCCGTCCCGGGCGACACGCGCGGACGGCATCATGACCTCGTTGGCGTTCTGCACCGCCTGGGCGATCTCCGGGGCCACCTGGACACCGTCGGCGATCCACCACGAGAAGTCGTCGTGGACCTCGATCTGCAGCGGGGCGGCCGCGTCCACGACGTCGGCGAGGGCGGGCGTGTCGTCGTCGGGGTAGGTGGCGGTCAGGGTCTCGCCGCCCCCGGCGCGGGTGGCCCAGTCCACCGCGTAGGCCAGGTCGGCCGCCGGGTCGGGGCCGTGCACCTGCACCTGGAGGCCGACGAGCGCCTCGCCGCCCAGCTCGTCGTCGCGCACCAGGCCGGCGATGGCGCCGGGCAGCACGGTGGCCAGCACGATCTCGCGGTCCGTGCCGGGCGTGGTGAGCCGGGCGGTCGCGGACGGCACGAACTCGCGCATCGCCACCATGTCGCACTCGCCGGCGAACCCGGCGAACGGACGCGGATCGACGCGCAACTCCTCGCGCTCGGCCGCGCGTGCGGCGAGTTTGGCCTGGCGCTTGCCGCCGGACTTGGGCTGGTTGTGACGGCTTCTTCTACCCACGAGTGCCAGGATACGGGGCGTCCTGCGCGACGGGGGCCGGACGGTCCTCGAGGGCCTCCAGCGCCCGCGCGGGGACGTTGGTGCCCACCCAGTCCACGCCCAGGTCCCGGCAGAGCCGGAGGTCGGCCGGGTCGTCGGCCGTCCAGCAGTAGGTGCCCAGGCCGCGCGATCGCCAGTACTCGACCAGCCACGGGCGGGCCCGCAGCGCGCCGATACTGGGGCCCATGAACTGGGCGCCGCAGCCCTCCGCGGGCCAGGACTTGAGCACGTTGCGCCGCTCGCGGAGCTGCACCACGGGCACGGCGGGCACCATCTGCCGGAATCGACGCACCGCGAGGACGGAGAAGCTCATCATGAGCGCCCGCGACTCGCCGAACGTGGCCGGCTTGTCCAGGCCGAAGTAGCGAAGCTCGTCGCGCAGCGCGGCCTCGACGCGGCCGCCGGTCGGAACGGGGTGCTTGGTCTCGAGGAACAGGCGGACCTGCGGGTACGCCTCGGCAAGCACGAGGAAGCTGCGGAGGGTGAGCACCGGCTCGGGGCGACGGTGGAGGGGGTGCCACGACCCCACGTCCAGGCCGGAGAGCTCGTCGAGCGTGCTGGCGTGGACCCACAGGTCGCGGTCGCCGACCCGGGTGGTGCGCGGGTCGTGGAGCAGGACGGGGACGCCGTCGGCGGTGAGCCGGATGTCCACCTCGAGCGCCTCGGCGCCCTCCTCGAGCGCCTTCTGGTAGGCCACCAGGGTGAGTTCGGGGTAGTCGGCGGAGGCCCCTCGGTGGGCCACGATCCCGCTCCGTGTGGACACCGGGGACGCCGGCCGGGTGGTCGCCGGAACCGTCACGGGCTCTCCTCTCGCGCTGGGGACGCGTCCACGATCCCCCTCACGAGAAACCGTCGGGTGAACCGTGGGAGAGGGTCACCGAAACTCCGCGTGACGGCGAGGGTCTCGGTGGCCACCCAGGCGGCGGTCGCCAGCGCGAGCGCGGTGAGCAGCACGGTGTCGGCCGCGGCCTGCGGGCCGTCGGCCGTGCCCCGCCACACCGCGAGCGCCACGGCGAGCCCGTTGACCACCCACGCCGCCCACCAGCGGCGCAGTCGGCCGGCCGTCGGGGCGCGAGCTGGGGCGCGGGTGGCGCCGACGACGGCGCGGCGTAGCTCCTCGAGGTAGACGGGGGTGCGCAGGTAGGTAACGACGGGGAGCAGGCTGCCCGCCCACAGCTCGATCCGCCGCCGGGGGTCGCGCTCGGGCGCGTATGCCGCGCGCCGCCGCGTCACGAGCCACGCGGTGGTCGCGACCGCAGCCAGCAGGCCCACGACGAGCGCCACCGCGCCGGTGACCCACACGAGCGCCGTCGTCACCGCCTCGACCCACCATGGGGCGAGGCGGTCGGAGTACCAGGCCAGGACGGCGTAGCGCAGCAGGTGCGCGGCGGCGGCGCCGGCCAGCCAGCCGCGCGCGGCGGGCAGCAACCACCGGATCGTGCCGGCCAGCCGGGCGGTGGGTCCCGGTCCGGCCTGGCGCGGCGGCTCCGGGCGGGGCGCGACGACCGGGGGGAGGCCCCAGCGGGGCGTGGCCGGATAGGACGGGGTCCGGTCGCCCCACGCCGCGCCGGTGCGGGCGCGCGGCCGGGGCGGCCGCGGGACCGGCAGCGGCGTGCGCCACGGCGGATGCGCGACCCAGCGCCACCCGTGGGGCCGCCGCGGTGAGGTCATGCCGACCATGCTGGCACAACCCCCCGACGCGCATCGGACCGGTCAGCGCAGCGGGACGAACCGATAGCCGCCGTGCCGGGTCTCGCGGACGGACCCGGCGTCGTCGACCTCGACCCGGCGCATGACGTCGTCCACCGGCACCACCATCACCCCGCCGGGCGCGAGCTGTGCCAGCAGGTCCTCCGGTAGGCGCCGCGCCATCGCCGAGACGAGGATCCGGTCGAACGGGGCGGCGTCGGGCGCGCCCCGCACCTCCGGGTCGGCCACCCGCAGCGTCGCGGCCCCCGCCCCGGGCGAGCCGGCTCGGTGCGCGCGCACCGCCGCGGCGGACCGCTCGACCAGCTCCGGCACGAGTTCCGTGCCCAGTACCCGCCCCTCGGGGCCGACGAGCTCGGCGAGGATCGCCGTGGTCCAGCCGCTGCCCGAGCCCACGTCGAGCACGGAGGCGCCGCGCGGCACGTCGAGCAGCCGGAGCATGTCCGCCACGGTGGAGGGCTGGGAGTTGGTGGAGCCGTACCCGATGGGCAACGGGCCGTCCTCGTGCGCCCGCGCCCGGACGTCGTCGGGGAGGAAGCACTCCCGCGGCACGGCCGCCATCGCCTCGTCCACGTCGTCGCGCCGCCGCCACATGTCGCCCTCCCGCCCGTCCGGTATCGCCACCGTACGGCGCGTGGGACGGTGGCGGACATGAACCCGCTGCGCGCGTACCGCTCGACCGGCGCGGATCTGCCCTTCGGCGATCCGCGCGCCGCACACGGTACCGCCACCTCCGGGGTGGCGATGGAGGGCTACTTCTACCGGGTCACCGACCCGGCGACAGGGCGGGTGGTGATCGCGCTCATCGGCGTCAACCGGGGCCCCGACGGCCCGTGGGCCACGCTCGGCCTGGCGAGCGCCGTCGCCGACGGCCCCTCCACCGTCGCCACCCGGGCCGTACCCGGTGCGTGGTCGGACCCCGACCGGCTGGGCGCCCGCTCCGGCGACGCCTTCGTGGGCCACGACCGCGGCGTGGACGTGGACCTCGGGCCGGGAGCGCGCCTGCACCTGGAGATCGACGAGGCCGTGGAGTGGCCGCACCGGGCATTCGGCGGCTCGAGCGTCTTCCAGTGCGTGCCGGCGCTCAACCAGTACTGGCACCCGTGGCTGCTCGGCGGCCGCGGCCGGGGCTGGGCCGAGGTGGGCGACGAGCGCTGGGAGTTCGACGCCGCCCAGGTCTACGGCGAGAAGAACTGGGGCGGCGGGGGCTTCCCCGAGTCGTGGTGGTGGGGCCAGGCCCAGGGTTTCGACGACCCCGGCGCGTGCCTGGCCTTCGCCGGCGGCCAGGTCCACTCGGGGCCGCTGCGCACCGAGGTCACCGCGATCGTGGTGAGGCTGCCGGACGGCCGCGTGGTGCGCCTGGGCAACCCGGTGGTCTCGCCGGTGCGGGCGCAGGTCTCCGACGACGAGTGGCTGCTCTCCGGCCGCGGTTACGGCTGGCGGATCGACGTGGTGGGGCGAGCCCCGCTCGCGCGGGCCCACGTGCTGCCGGTGCCCCTGCCGGACGAGGGCCGCAACACCGCCGGGGACCTCGAGCACCTCACCGGCGAAGTGGAGGTGACGGTGCGACGACGAGGCCGGCTCGTCTGGTCGGGCCGCAGTTCGCTGGCCGCGCTGGAGCACGGCGGCCTGGCGCGGGCCGAGGCCGAGTTGCGCCGCCGGGGTGTCCCGCCCGGCGCCACCGTCCACGCCCCCTGAGCCGACGTCGCTCAGTCCCAGCTCTCGACGTGCCGCAGCAGCGGCAGGGCCTTGCGCTGGACCTTGCCCATGCGGGCGTGGATCGTGTCGAGGGTCTCGATGGCCTCGGTGACGTACGGGCCCTTGTTGAGCATCACGCACTCGGCGCGCTGGGCCGAGCCGGCGTCGGAGATCTCGGCCCGCGACGGCAGGCCCGTCTTGGCCAGTGACTCGAGCACCTGCGTGGCCAGCACCACGGGCACACGCGCCGCCTGACACATGAGGGTGATGTTGCGCGGGATCTCGGACAGGGACTCGAAGCCCATCTCCACCGCGAGGTCGCCGCGGGCGATCATCACGCCCACCCGCTCGTGCCGCATCGCCTCGAGCAGCAGGCGCGGCAGCGCGCGGTAGGCCTGGCGGGTCTCGATCTTGAGCAGCAGCCCGAGCTCGCGGCCCGTTTCCGCAGCGGCGGCGCGCACCGCGTCCACGGCCTCGGCCACGTCCCGGCGGGTACGGACAAACGAGACCGCCACGACGTCGGCGTGCCTCGCCGCGAAGCGCAGGTGCTCGCGGTCCTCGTCGGTGAGGGCCGGGGTGTCCACCTCGAGGCCGGGCACGTTGATGCCCTTCTCTGAGCCGAGCCAGCGGCCGCCCTCGCGGCAGCGCACCACCTCGAGGCGCGCCCACGGCTCGTCCGTGCCGCCCACCTCCGAGGTCGCGCGCACGTCCGCGGCGATCACCCCGTCGTCGAAGAGCACCCGGTCGCCCACCGTCAGCGCGTCGACCACCGCCGGCAGCGCGCAGCCGAGTCGGATCTCGTCGCCCACCCGGGGCGGATCGACGGGGTCGGTGGCGCCGGTGAGGAGGATCGTGTCGCCGCGGCGGACGCGGATACGGCGGGGGACGGCGGGGATGCCGCGCACGCGGGCGCCCTCGAAGTCGCAGTCGACCATGGTGCCGTCGCGCACCCACGCGTTGCGGTCGCCCTCGGCGAGGACGCCGTCCGGGCCGGCGGCCACCACGGTGAAGCGGCGCTTGAGCCCGCGGGCGTCGGGGATGTCGATCACCTGGCCGGGCGCCCGGCGGGCGAGCCACGCGGGGTCCACCCGCATGCACAGGGGCGGGCGGCCGACTGTCGGTGGCGGGGCCGGGGTGTCGGCGGGGTCCATGTCGTCGCGCGTCAGCCAGATGCGGGACGGCTCGACCACGGTGCCGTCGACGTCGCGCGTCACCCGGGCCCGGCCGACCGGGGCGCCGAGCGTGATGGGGCCGGTCCGCAGCTTGGGCCCGGCGAGGTCCATCGAGACGGGGATCCGCCGGCCGACGCGTTCGGCGGCCGCGCGGACGTGGGCGATCATCGCCTCCCACCGGGCGGGGTCGTCGTGCGCGCAGTTGATCCGCGCGAGGTCCATGCCGCGCTCGGCCATGCCCAGGACGAGCCCGGGGTCGTCGGCGGCCTGCGACGGCAACGTCACCATCACGCGGCCTGAGCGCCCGTCGCGGGGGCGGCCCAGGAGCGCGTCGGCGTGCTCCCCCAGCGCCGCGTCCCCGGCATCGCGCGCCTCCGCCGTCGCCGCCCTACGCGCGTAGAGGGCCGGGTCAGCCCCGCCGAGCGCGGCCACCGCGGCCCGCGCCGACCTCAACGACGCCTCCACGTCCACCTCGCAGCCCACGAGTGGGGACAGACCCGCGTCGAGCAACCGGTCCTGCAGATCGCGCAGGTCATGGCCCCGCAGTTCCGCGTAATCGACGAGATTCACCGCCCCGTCGCGGTGCGTGGTGGCCACGTCCGCCAGGAGGTCGGAGCGCTCAGCCCGGGCCCTGGCGAGGTCGGCGAGCAGGGAGTCGAGGTCGCGTGCGAGGTCGGAGAACACCCCGCCAGTCTGGCGCGGCGCGCGGCGGTGGTCGAGTATGCGGGCGCGGCTGCACCACCTGTTCATCCCCCTGTCACCCGGCGGGGGTGACGAGCCGCCTCGGTACCTGTAGGGTGATCCGCAGTAGTTGAACATGTACGTTGTATTTCTGTAGAACCACACCCTCCGCCAGAGGGTGATGCGGCACGCAGGGAAACACAGCACGCTCTCTGCTGCATCACCAGGCGCCCCGACAAGCGGGGTGCCGACTGTCGAAAGGATCCCGGTATGGCTACCGGCACCGTGAAGTGGTTCAACGCCGACAAGGGCTTCGGCTTCATCGCCCCCGACGACGGCTCGGCCGACGTCTTCGCCCACTTCTCCGCCATCAACGGCTCGGGCTACCGCTCGCTCGAGGAGAACCAGCAGGTCTCCTTCGAGGTCGTCCAGGGCCAGAAGGGCCTGCAGGCCGAGAACATCACCGTTCTCTGATCTGACCTCACCTCGGCAAGGGCCCCGGCGGGATTCGTTCCCGCCGGGGCCCTTCCCGCGTGTCGGCGCCACCTCACTCGTGTGCGCACCCCGATGCCCGGCTCAGCCGACGGGACACGCGATGCCGCTGCGCACGTGGCAGTCGTAGCCACCGGGGTTCTTGAGCAGGTACTGCTGATGATGGTCCTCGGCGTAGAAGAAGCGCCCCGAGCGCACCTCGGCGAGCATGCCGAACTCGGTGGTGAGCGGCCCGAAGCCGGCTGCAGCGAGCTCATCCTGGTAGGCCGCGCCCAGGCGGCGGGCAGCCTCCAGCTGCTCGGGCGTCGTGGCGAGGACGGCCGAACGGTACTGGGTGCCCATGTCGTTGCCCTGGCGCATCCCCTGGGTGGGGTCGTGCCACTCGAAGAACGTGGCGAGCAGCGTCGCCACGGGCAGCACCTCGGGATCAAACACCACGAGCACCACCTCGGTGTGGCCGGTCGCGCCGGTGCACGTCTCCTCGTAGGTGGGGTTCACGGTCCAGCCGCCCGCGTAACCGGCCGCCGTGGTCCACACGCCGTCGAGCTGCCAGAGGATCTTCTCGGCGCCCCAGAAGCAGCCCATGCCCAGCACGATCGCCTCGTGCCCCGGCGGGAAGGGCGGCCGCATCGGGTTGCCCGTGGCGAGGTTGGCCGGCGCCACCGGCATCTCGGCGGACCGCCCCGGCAGCGCGGCGTCCTCGCCCACCACCTCCGTCGCGGTGCGCATGGTCCTCAGCCTGATCGCGTCCTCGAGCCAACCCATGGACGCCAGGGTAGCCGCGACTCGAGACCGTGGCCCGATCGTGATGTGACGTGCGCCATAGGACTGGATAGGGTGGGGCACCAGCCCGCCGACGAGCGGCGGACCTGACGATCACGGGGGAACGATCATGGACGCCCGGGGAGCCGCCCACGACCGGATCCGGCACCTTCTCGACGACGAGCCGGCACCCGCCGCCCCTGACGAGCGCTGCGGCCCCAGCCTGCGCTGGGCCGCGATCGGCGCCGCGGTGTGCCTGGCCCTCCTCGTCGTCGTCCTCGTCTTCTGACCCGACCCCGCCGCGCGCTGCGACCCCGGCCGCCGGGGACCAGGCCTGAGTCATCCCCGCGCCTCGCGCGCAACCCTCACCAGTAGCGGCGCCCACGGCGCGCAGTCCTCCTCTGGCAGGCCCGCCACGTCCTCGGGTCGAACCCACCGCAGCTCGGCGATCTCGGCGCGCGGCGCGGGCTCGTCGCGGCCAGCGACGAGGTCCACGGAGAACACCTCGGAGACCAGGACGAAGCCCGGCTCGTTTGCGGTGGCCGTGTGGAAGCGGCCGACGTGGTCGAGTTCGGCGGCGTCCACGTCGAGCCCCAGTTCCTCGCCCAGCTCGCGGGCCGCGCACTCCGCGGGGCTCTCCCCCGCCTCCCACTTGCCGCCGGGCAGCATGAAGCGGTCGGTGCCGCGCTTGCGCACCGTGACCACCGCGCCGTCGGGCCGCGTGAGCACCACGGCGGAGACGGAGATGACGCGCCCGGCGGGGCTATCGCGCTGATCCACACCCCCGATCATGGCAGGCGGCACGCGGTGTCGCGGTGGGAGTGGATCCGGTGGACGACGGCGAGGGCGCGCGATCACTATGGTGGAGGTCGGTCGCCGTGACGGGCGCCACGGGCTGCTGGCCCGCGCGCTGCCCGCCACCCAACAGAAAGGACTCCCCGTTATGGCCGAGTACGTTCTTCCCGATCTCGACTACGACTACGGCGCGCTTGAGCCGCACATCTCCGGCGAGATCATGGAGCTGCACCACTCCAAGCACCACGCCACCTACGTCGCCGGCGCCAACACCGCGCTCGAGCAGCTCGCGGAGGCCCGCGAGGACGGCTCGATCTCGGGCAAGGCCCCGCTGCTGAGCAAGAACCTCGCCTTCCACCTGGGTGGCCACACCAACCACTCGGTGTTCTGGAAGAACATGTCGCCCAACGGTGGCGACAAGCCCGAGGGCGAGCTGGCCTCCGCGATCGACGCCGAGTTCGGCTCGTTCGACAAGTTCCAGGCCCACTTCAACGCCGTCGCGAGCACCCTGCAGGGTTCGGGCTGGTCGGTCCTCGGCTACGACCACATCGGTCAGCGCCTCGTGATCCAGCAGCTCACCGACCAGCAGGGCAACATCTCGGTGAACATCACCCCGCTACTCATGCTGGACATGTGGGAGCACGCCTTCTACCTCCAGTACAAGAACGTCAAGGCCGACTACGTCAAGGCCTGGTGGAACGTCGTCAACTGGGAGGACGTCGCGCAGCGGTACGCCGCCGCCAAGGGCTGAGTCCGCCGATTCCCCGACTCCCGACCGACGGGCCCCGCGCACGCGAGCGCGGGGCCCGTCGGCGTCTCCGCGGGGGCCGGGCGTCAGCGTCCCCAGCCGCCGAAGTGCGCCTCGAGTCGCGGCTCGGCGATCCACCACCCGGACAGACCGAGCGTCGCGTCGCGTTCCGGATCGGGCGCCCCCCACCGCTCGACGCGGGCACGCCCGCGCCGGGTGGCGAGCCGGCCCGCCCGTCGCCCGTCGACGACGAGGCCTACGTCCGCCAGCCCGCAGCGGTTCGTCCTACTCGCGGCCTCGGCGAGCGCTCCTGGGGTGGGTGCGACACCGGCCTCGAGGGTGATCTCCGCGCGCACGCCGTCCACGATCCCGGCGGGGACCGCGTGCGCGTGGACCCTCGGGTCGGCGGCGAGCAGCACCGGTACGGGGCCCGGCACGGCGAGCGCACAGTCGGCCCCGGCCAGGACCGCGCTCGCGGTGAGCAGGACGGCCGCCTCGTCGTCGGCCCCCGTCACCGTCACGGCAAGGTCCGGCCGCGCGGACACCACGCCGCCCGGCCGCGCGCCGGGCTCGGTGATCCTGCCGGCCAGGGCCAGCGTCTCGGCGTTCTTGGTCGCGAGCGCGGCGGCGGGGTCATCGGTCGAGCGCGCCCCGAAATCCGGGCCGTCGTGCCACGCCACCGCCTCCGGCTCGTGCGCGAGCAGCGCGCCGGCCTGCCAGGCGCGCCACCCGAACTCCCAGTCCTCGCCGCCGTACCCGACCATGTCCCCGGCGAATCCACCGAGCTCCTCGAAGAACGTCCGGGAGCAGGCGAGGACGCTCGAGAGCACGTAGCGGTACGCGCGGTCGTCGGCATCGAGGAGGTTCCGGGTGTCGCGGTAGCCGTCCACGAGCCACTGCGGATCCGGCAGCGCTGTCTCAGGGTCGGCACCGGGCCCGGTGAGCCGCGCGTACCGGCGGCGCCCGACCACCACCGCTTCGGGGGCCACCGACGGCAGTCGACTGATCGCCGTGACGAACCCGGGTTCGGGGACCGTGTCGCCGTCCACAAAGACCAGGACGTCACCGTCCCCCGCCGCCGCCCCGAGGTTCCGCGCAGCCGCCGCGCGGAAGCCCCGGTCCTCCTGCCGGACGAGCGTCACACCCTCCGGTACCGCGGGCGGATCCGGGGAGCCGTCGTCGGCCACGATCACCCGTAGCCGGCCTGCCGGGTGTGTCTGCGCGGCGAGCGCGTCGAGGACCAGCGCGAGCCGCCCGGGGTCACGGTAATGGATGACGACGACGTCGACCCGCGGCGGACGCGGGCTCGTGACCCCGTCGAGGAGGTCCCAGCGATTGCCAGTCACGGGCGCCGCGATCCGCTCGCCGGCGATCCAGAAGCGGCGGTAGGCCGTGCACACCTCTGCCCATCCCCAGCGCGGGACGGTCCCCAGCCGGGTCGTGGCGGGCTCCGTCCACGCCCGCCGGATCGCCTCCGGCCAGTCCCCGTCGGCGACGAGGGTCACCGTGCCCGGCCAGCGCTCGGCGAGCTCACGGGTGTACCGGTTCTCTGCGGTGAGGGGGCGCCGTCCGGCGGAGATCCACGCGGCGATCGATCCGCTCGCCGAGACGTGCCGGTGCGGGGCCGCCGGCACCGCCGCCGCCTCGAGATCGGCCCCCAGCCGCCCGGCCGGGACATAGCCGCTCACCGCGACCCGCACCTCGCACCGTTCCCCCCGGGCGATCAGGTCGTCGGCGAGGTCCTCGTGCCCCTCGCTGCACTCGCCCAGCGCCACCAGGCCGGGCCCGCCGGCGTGCCCAGGGGCCGGGGACGAAACGCCACCGATCCCGGCGAGCGCGAGCGCGTCGACGGTCTCGGCGTGCCCCTTGCCGGGGTACAGGAAGCCGAACACCGCCACCGCCGCGTCCAGCCCCGGCAGTGCCGGCTCGGCGGCTTCGGGCAGGTCCGGCAGCGGCAGGGGGATCACCGTCGGCGCGTGGTCGATGCCCGCCTCCCCGAGAAGGAGCCGCTCGTGGTGACTCGCCACCACCACCGCAGACGCCGCCGATGAGACGGCCCGGTAGCAGTCCGCCCGTGCCCGGAACGAGATCTCCCCGTCCGAGGGCTGTGGCACGTCGTGCAGGGTCACCGTGGCATCGCGGCCGGCGCAGGTCCGGCGGACCGCGTCGGCCGCCGCAGCGGGGTCGGCGCCCCAGATGCGGTCTGTGAACCCCAGGTGCAGCGGCGTTCCGGCCGGGAGACCGGCGAGCGCGGCCGGGAGATCGCGGTGGTCGCGCACGCGCAGGACCGGCGCGCCGAGTGTGGCGGCCAGCTCGGCAGAGTGCTCCGTCACGCCGTGCCGGTCCGGCCCGAGCACCACGTGGGTCCGAGCGGTGGTTCGGCTCCGCGCCCGCGTCACGCCAACCCCAGCAGCGCGATCGTGTCGGCGTGGCGGTCCAGGCCGGCCGCGACGACCTCGGGATGGGCGGCGTACCAACGCAGCTGCTCCTCGACGATCCGCTCGTCCGCCACGGGGTCGCCTTCGACCAACCAGGCGGACCGCGGCTCCCCCGGTGCGCCGAGCGCGGCGAGCACGTGGTGTTCGACCGGAGTGAACACCGAGCGGAGCAGGACCATCCCCGGGTCGCCCACCGGTTCGGGGATCCCGAGGGCCGCCCGCACGCGCTCCGCCTGGGCGGTGAGGACGCGGTTGCCCGGGTGGTTGACGGTGTGGAAGTCCTCCAGCCGCGGGGCCTCCAGCAGGTCGGAGACGACCACGGTGCCGTGGGCGGACTCCCGGCGGCGCAGCTCCGCGACAGACCGGGCGGCCACCGCGCGGAGCACATCCGGGTCGCGGGGGAACGCCCGCTCCCGTCCGTCGTGCGCGCGCAGCAGTGTGCGCAGGTCGTGGTACGGCACCCCGGGAGGATCGCCCGCCGCGGCCCGCACGGTGACCTGACAGGGGTAGAGGCCGGCGAAACGCAGGACGGGGATCCGGACCACGCGGGCCCGCGCGGGCAGCATCGCGGCGGCCTGGGCGGTGCCCACCGGGAGACCCCGGTAGTCGTCGACGATCGGCTGGGTCACGAGGACGTCGGTGCGCGAGAGGAGCGCCCGCAGGAACGGCACGTCGCGCGGCTCGAACTCGTGCACCGCGGGGATCCGCACGCCCCGGACCGGGCCGTCGAGCAGGATGCGGGTGGCCTCGGCCTGGCAGTTGCCGAGCACCACGAGGACCGGCCGGTCGTCGCCCGGGGAGCCGAAGCCGTCCAGTCCGTAGAACTCGCCATAGTGCCGGGTGCGCCCGTCCCCCGGGTCGGGGAACGGCTCGGGCATCGCGATCGGCCGGTCCGTCATACCCGCAGGGTACGGTCAGGTGAGACCGGGCGCCTCCGGTACGCAGACCCCGTCATCCGGTGGTCCACCGGGGCCCGGGTGCAGGGTGTTCGGGAACGGGGAGGCCGGTGCGGTGGGGGCAGACGTGGTGACATGCGCGCGCGGGACGATCCGCGTGCAGTCCGTGCCCGTGGGGCATCCGTACGTCGCGGGGGCTCTTCCCGACCCCCGCCTCGACCCCGTCGCGCTCCTGCCCGATCCCATCGTGGACCCGTTGGAGCCTGAGCGGTGGTGGCCCCCGCGGGCACTGGACCCCTCGTGGCTCGAGGCCCACGCCGACGAGATCGACGTCCTCCACGTCCACTTCGGTTACGACGAATCCGCGCCCGAGGAGCTCGAGGCCGTCGCCGCCGTCGCGCGGCGGTACGCCATCGCCCTCGTGGTGACCGTCCACGACCTTCACAATCCGCACCAGCCGGACCCGGAACCCCACCGCGCGCGGCTCGGCGTGCTGGTCGGTGCCGCCGATGCCCTGATCACGCTCACGGCAGGTGCCGCGGACGAGGTGGACCGCCGCTGGGGGCGGCGCCCGGTGGTGATGCCACACCCGCACCTCGCAGCCGGCCGGGACCGCCGCCCGCGCGGCGTCGGCCGGATCCCGCGCGTGGGGGTGCACCTCAAGGACCTGCGGCCCAACACCGATGTCGGCACGGCCTGCGAGGCGATACGCGCGCTGGCCGACGACCACGCGCTGCGGGGCGAGATCCGGGTCCACCGCGAGGTCCTCGACGCCGCGCACCCACGCCACGTCCCCGGGCTCCGGGACCGGCTGGATGTGCTCGCCGCGCACGAGCGGATCGACGTGCTCGTACACGATCGCCTCGACGACGCCGCGCTCGCCGACGCCCTGGCCAACCTCGACGTGGCGGTACTGCCGTACCGGTTCGGGACGCACTCCGGGTGGCTGCAACTGTGCCGGGATCTCGGGGTCCGGGTGGCGGCTCCCGACTGCGGGTACTACCGTGAGCAGGCCGAACCCGCGGCCGTGGCGGAGTTCGTCACCGGCGACACCGACTCCCTGGTCGGTGCCGTGCAGCGGCTGCTCGCACAGCCCGCGCCCGCGCCCACCACGGCGACGGTGGCCCGCCGCCGGCGGGAGCGCTCGCGCCGCGAGCATCTGAAGGCATACCGGGCCGCGCTGGCGGAGGTCCGAGGATGAGCGCCGCCGACCGGCCCCTGCGCATCGCTCTGGTCGCACCGGCCCGGTTTCCCGTCCGCGAGCCGTACGCGGGCGGGCTGGAGTCGATCGTGGCCACCCTGGCGTCGGCGCTCCGCACCCAGGGGCACGAGGTCGAGCTCTACGCCGTCCGCGGATCCGCGGAGGGCTCCACGCGCTTCGCCTTTCCCGGCATCAGGTGGGGTCGCCAGGACCACGCGAGCGACGTCGGGTATCCGCCCGGGGGGCAGGAGGCCGAGCACCAGGCCTTCGACGCACTCGTACAACACCTCGCCGCCGAGGGCGGGCACGACGTGATCCACAACCACAGCCTCCACCCCGCTCTGCTCGCGCGCGCCGGCGAACTCGGCGCCCCGCTGCTCACAACCCTGCACACGCCGCCGTTCCCGGAGCTCCAGGACGTGATTACCCGCGCCGTGGCCGAGGGACGCTCGTGCGGCCATGTCGCGGCGGTGAGCCGGTCGGTGGCCGATGCCTGGGTACTCCCCGACTCCGCCGAGGTGATCGGCAACGGTATCGACCTGGAAGGCTGGCCCGCCGGCCCCGGAGGCGATCACCTGGTGTGGACCGGACGACTGGTGCCCGAGAAGGCACCCCACCTCGCACTGGAGACCGCGCGGGCCGCCGGGCGCCCGCTCCGGCTCGCCGGCCGGATCGGCGACGACGACTACGTGCGGGCGCGCGTGCTGCCACTGCTGAGTTCGGAACACGAGTACCTCGGCCCACTCCGGCGACCCGAGCTCGCCACGCTCGTCGGGTCCTCGGCGGCCGCGCTCGTCACGCCGCTGTGGGAGGAGCCCTTCGGGCTCGTCGTGGCCGAGGCCATGGCGGCCGGGACGCCCGTGGCGGCACTCCGGCGCGGAGGTGTCCCGGAGGTCCTCGGCCCCTGGGCCCGGGTGTGCTCGACGCCCGTCGAGGACCCGCGGGCCCTGGCGCGGGTCGTGGATCGCGCCGTCCGGCTGGACCGTGCCGCCATCCGTTCCGACGCGCGGGGGCGGCTCGGCGCCGACGTCATGGCCCGGGCTTATGTCGCCCGATACCGGGATCTCGCCGCGGCGGGCGTCGCGGGATGATCGGCTGGTACGCCCACCACCACGGGCGCGGGCACCTCCAACGCGCTGCGGCCGTGCTCGACCACATGCCGGGGGACGCGACCGTCCTCAGCTCCGCGACCGTCCCGCCGGGTCTGCTCCCGGACGGCGTGGGCGTGCTACCACTCGCCCGCGACGACGACGAGGTCGGCGACGGCACCGGCCCGATCGATCCCACCGCGCACGGCATGCTCCACTGGGCGCCGTTGCGCCACCCCGGACACCGCGAGCGGATGGCTCGGATCGCCGGTTGGCTCGAGGCCACCGATGCCCGGGCCCTCGTCGTGGACGTCTCGGTGGAGGTCACGCTTCTCGGACGGCTGCTCGGTACACCGGTCGTCGCCACGGCGATGCCGGGGCGCCGCCCGGACCCCGCCCACGCCCTCGGGCACACCGCGCCGGCCGCCCTCCTCGCGGCCTGGCCGGACTGGGTCCCCGCGGCTCCGCACCTGTCGGACCACACCGCGCGCCTGCACCGGGTCGGCGGGATCTCCCGCTTCGCCGGTCGCGCGCGGCCGGCCACCTCGGACGACCGCACGCGGGTCGTGATCCTCGGCGGCGCCGGCGGGAGCGCCGCTCCCGCCGGCTACTGGGCCGCGGCCGCCGCCCAGATCGCCGGGTCGGGTCGGGGCCGGGCGGGGCCGGAGGTGACGATCATGGGCGGGACCGACGGCGAGTGGGTCGACGACCCCTGGCCGCTGCTCTGCGGCGCTGATCTCGTGGTGACGCACGCGGGCCAGAACGCGGTCGCGGATGTCGCCGCCGCCGGCGTGCCCGCCGTGGTGATCCCGGAGCCCCGGCCCTTCGACGAACAGCGCGCGACCGCCGACATCCTCCGAACGGCCGGCCTCGCCGTCGTCGTCGACACCCTCCCCGCTCCGGGCGGGTGGCCCGCCCTCGTGGCCGCGGTGCTCGGCTCCTCTACCGGCGACCCCGCCCGGGCCCGCGAGAACTGGGGGCGCTGGCAGGTCGACGGCGCGGCGGCTCGGGCGGCCGCGGTGGTGGCCGAGGTGGCACGGTGAGCGCGGTGAGCACGGTCGTCGTCACCCTGGCCACCCGGTCGCGGGCCGCCCACCTGGCCGTACAACGGGAGGCCGTCCGCCGACACCTCCCCGGGTTCCGCCACCTGGTCGTACTCCTCGACGACCCGGGCTGGACCCCGTGGCCGGGCGCGTGGACGGTAGACGCCTCGTCGGCAGGTCCGGTCGAGCTCGCCCGCGCACGCAACACCGGGGGCGACGCGGCGGTGTCGGCCGGGGCGGAGCACCTGGTCTTCCTCGACGTCGACTGCCTGCCCGGCCCCGACCTCGGGAAGCACTACTCCGCGGCACTGCGTACCCGACCCGACACGGTGGCCTGCGGCCCGGTCACCTACCTCGACCAGGCACCGGCCTCCGGATACGACCTCGACGCGCTGGACGATCTCACCGACCCCCACCCGGCCCGACCCGCACCGCCGGACGGACTGATCCGGGCAGCGACCTCCGACGAGTACGTGCTGTTCTGGTCGCTCTCCTTCGCCGTCACCGCCAGCACCTGGTCGGCGATCCGCTCCCGGATCGGAGGATTTCACGAGAGATACCGCGGGTACGGCGGAGAGGACACGGATCTCGGCCTGGCCCTGCGCGAGTCCGGCGTCCCGATGGCCTGGGTGGGCGGGGCCCACGCCTACCACCAGCATCATCCGGTGTCGGACCCGCCGGTCGAGCACGTCGACGCGATCCTCGCCAACGGGGCCGTATTCCGGGAGCGCTGGGGCTTCTGGCCCATGGTCGGGTGGCTCGAGGAGTTCGAGACCCTCGGCCTGGTCCGACGGGATGCGGAGGGGGTGTGGACAAGGAGCCCCGGACGTACGTCCAGTTAGGTAACCTCGCGCGACAGGTGATCCACCTCACCCTCGACCAGATGATCCGGGAGCCCCGATGTCCGATTCGACTATCCAGGTCAACCGCCGCACCGTCCTCGGCGGGGCGGCCGCACTGGGGGGCGTCGCAGCGCTGCAGTCACTCCTGCCCGCCGTGGCCTCCGCGCAGTCGACCCCGATGTACGTCGGCCGCGGCATCGGCGACATGACGGGCGAGCCGCTGGGTGCCGGGATGAACGGGTACGCGGACACCGAGCAATCGTCCGTCGGGCTGCACCTGCGCCAGCGGGCCCGCGCCTTCGTGTTCGCGGACTCGCCGTCGTCGCCCCGGTTCCTCCACGTGACGGCCGAGATCGGGCTCATGTTCCAGTCCATCCAGCAGGAGGTGCTGCGGCGGCTGGCCGCCGAGTTCGGCGACACCTACCACGAGGGCAACGTGGCGCTCACCGCCACGCACACGCACGCCGCGCCCGGCGGTACCTCCGGCCACCCGATGGTCGATCTGTCCATGGGCGGGTTCCGACCGGTGACCTTCGAGGCCAACTGCGCGGGCATCGTCGACGCCGTCCGCATGGCCCACCACGACCTCGCCCCGTCCGAGGTGGGCGTCACCACGGGCGCGCTGCACGACGCCGGCGTCAACCGCTCCCGCGGCTCCTTCGAGCGTGACACCCCGGAGGAACGGGCCCACTTCCCCGAGGGGATCGACCCCCGCTCGCAGTCGCTGCAGATCACCCGCGGCGGCCGGCTGGTGGGCGTGCTCAACTGGTTCGCCGCCCACGCCACCTCGATGACCGCCGAGAACCGGCTCGCCTCGCCGGACAACAAGGGCTACGCCGCCTGGCACTGGGAGCGCGAGGTCGCGGGCCAGGACTACCTCGCCGGCGGCACGCCGGCGCTCGTCACGGCGTTCGCACAGACCAATCCCGGCGACGTGAGCCCCAACCTCGACCTGCGGCCCGGACACGGGCCCACGGCCGACGAGTGGCTCAACACCCGGATCACCGGCGAGCGGCAGTTCGCGGCCGCGCGCGACCAGGTGGGCCGCGGGGTCCGGCCGCTCGGCGGCGGGATCGACGTGCGGCACCGGTGGGTGGACATGTCGGCCGTCGAGGTGCGGCCCGAGTTCACCGGCGACGGCCGCAGCCACCGCACCGCCGTCGCCGCGCTCGGGGCCGCCTTCGCCTCGGGCAGCCAGGAGGACGGCGGCGGCGGAGACGAACTGCCCTTCGCCGAGGGCGACCGCGGCGGCAACCCGGCCGTCAAGGCGATCGCCGACGTGGTGGTGCCGGCGTGGCTGCGTGAGGCCCACGGCGCCAAGGACGTCCTTCTGCCGGTGGGTCTGGTGCCGCACGCGATCCAGCGCGTCTACCCGTTCCATCTCGTCCGCCTGGGCACCCACTACCTGTTCTGCCTGGGCTTCGAGCCGACCGTCGTGGCGGGCCTGCGCCTGCGCCGCACCCTGTCCGCCGAGCTCGGCGTGCCCGAGGACCATGTCACCATCCAGGGCTACACCAACGCCTATGGCCATTACGTGACCACGCCCGAGGAGTACTCGGCGCAGAACTACGAGGGCGGCGCCACCGCCTTCGGCCCGTGGACCCTGCCCTCCATCCAGCAGATCGCCGCCGACCTCGCGCGCTCGATGCGCTCCGGCGCGCCCAACGACCCCGGTTCGCCCGAGCGCGACCTCACCGGGCAGATCCCCACTTCGCCGCTGGGCAACCCGACGGTGGACACCCCGGTGCCCTTCCGGAATTTCGGCGACGTACTCGACCAGCCTCTCGGCGAGTACCGGGTGGGCCAGCGCGTAGCGGTCCGGTTCAGCGGCACGCATCCGAACTCCGACCTGCGCCGCGGCGACACGTACCTCGCGGTGGAACGGCGCGACGGCGGCCGGTGGGTCCGGGTCCACGACGACGGCGACTGGTCCACGATGATCGTGTTCGAGGGCCTGCTCACCGTGACCAACGCGCTCGTGAACTGGGACATTCCGCCCGGGACAGCGCCCGGCGAGTACCGCGTGGTGTACACGGCCTCGGGGCGTGGGATCGACGGGAAGTCGTTCCCGGTCCGCGGCGAGAGCAGGGCCTTCGACGTGGTCTGAGCCCCTCTGGGACACTGGGAGAGTACTTTCCTTGCATCTCCTAGTGAAAGGATCCGCCCGTGGACATCAAGGGTGCCTCCGTCATCGTCACCGGCGCCGCCTCCGGCCTGGGTAACGCCACCGCACGGTCGTTCGCCGAGAAGGGCGCACAGGTCTTCGGCCTCGATCTCCAGCAGTCCATCGACAAGGCCAAGGAGCAGGGCATCGACGAGGGCATCACGCTTCTCGCCTGCGACGTGACCTCCGAGGACGACGTCAAGTCGGCGATCGCGAAGGCCACCGAGGCCGCCCCGCTGCGCGTGGTGGTCAACTGCGCCGGCATCGCCCCGGCCGCCCGGATCGTCTCCAAGCGGGGCGTGCACGCCCTGGACCTGTTCCAGACCTGCATCTCCGTGAACCTCGTGGGCACGTTCAACGTCTTGCGCCTGGCCGCCGAGGCCATGTCCACCCAGGACACCGTCGACGAGGACGGCCAGCGCGGCGTCATCATCAACACCGCCTCCGTGGCCGCGTACGAGGGCCAGGTCGGCCAGATCGCCTACGCCGCGTCCAAGGGCGGCGTCTACTCGATGGGTATCTGCGCCGCGCGCGACCTCGCCCAGTTCGGCATCCGCGTCAACACCATCGCCCCCGGCACCATCGAGACCCCGATGCTGCGTGGCCTCACCGAGGAGTTCCAGAAGACCCTCGAGGCCTCGATCCCGTTCCCGTCGCGCCTCGGCCGTCCTGCCGACTACGCCCAGCTCGCGAACGCGATCGTGGAGCACGACTACCTCAACGGCGAGTGCATCCGCATGGACGGCGCCCTGCGCATGGCGCCGCGGTAACGCGCCCCTCCCCAACGGCCCGAGGCCCGTCCCCTTCGTCGGGGACGGGCCTCGGGTCTGTGTGCCGTCGTGGCAGGATCCGTGCGAATCAGCCGCGGCCGTTCGGGTTCGTCGGGCCGGGGGCCTGGGGCGTGCCGTCGACCGGCTGCTGCGCCGGAGCCTTGCCCGGCTGGCCGGGGAGCGAGCCGGTGTCCACGCCCGGGATCTCGGGAAGCGCAGGGAGTGGGGGCAGCTGGACGCCGCCACCGGCGAGGGACTGCTCGATGGCCGGCATCGCCGCAGCGCCGGCCGCGATCGAACCGCCGACGAGGGCGATCGGGACGAGCACACCGAGCGACCCCACCGGGGCGCCGAGCGAGCCGACGAGCGAACCGATGGGGGCGACGATCGAGCCGACGACCGGGACGAGCGAGCCGCCGCCGGGCAGCTCGCCGACCGAGTCCGTCACCGACCCGGGAGTGATCGAACCGGAGGGAATCGAGCCACCGCCCGGAAGCGAGGAATCACCACCGAGGGAATCCGACACCGACTTCTCGACACCACCACTGCCACCCGGCACAGCACTCGACAACACACCGAGCGACGCACCCGGGACCGCCAACGAACCAACCGCGATATCGATCACCGAACCGACATCCGAGCCCCCACCCAACGAGCCACCGCCGGGCAACTCGCCGACCGAGGCCGTCACCGACCCGGGAGTGATCGAACCGGAGGGAATCGAGCCACCGCCCGGAAGCGAGGAATCACCACCGAGGGAA
>NZ_JBIQES010000004.1:112751-128170 GCF_045369825.1 Dietzia sp. 179-F 9C3 NHS | reverse complement strand
GACGCACCCGGGACCGCCAACGAACCAACCGCGATATCGATCACCGAACCGACATCCGAGCCCCCACCCAACGAGCCCTCGACAGACTTCTCGACCTCGCCGCTGCCAGCGTGCAACGAGTCAGTGGGAATCGAGCCACCGCCCGGAAGCGAGGAATCACCACCGAGGGAATCCGACACCGACTTCTCGACATCACCACTGCCGCTCTCGAGCGCATCGCTGCCCGCCTCGAGCGAGTTGGTCGGGATGCCGCCACTCGGTGGGGTCGGCAGCGAAGAACCTCGATCCAGCGAGCCCTCGACAGACCTCTCGACCTCGCCGCTCCCGGCCCGGAGCGACTGCGTGTCGATCGGCTCCTGGCCGCTACCCGGAGCGGAGGCCGACGACAGCGGCTCGAGCGAGGCCGGGTCCAGGGAACCGCCGCCCTGGGCGGTGGAGGTCACGGCGATCTGGAGCGCCGCAGACGACCCGGTCTCGAGCAGCTCGTCGCTGAGCTGCGCAGACGACACCCCCTGTGCGCCGGCGACGACGAGTGCCGACGCGGCAGCAATGGACGCAGCCTTGGTGTATTTGGTGGACACTGTGGGCTCCCTCTAGTTGGACGTGGGCGGGCAGGGCCGCCTCGGTCTTCACCTTCCCTATCGCCCGACGTGTCCATACCGTCACACTGCGCACGGAGAAGACATCTCACTCACCGTCGGACCAGGTCAGGGCCACAGTAATCACGGACGATGCCAGCTCACCACCGCCGGTGCAGGGAATCCCCCGCGCATGGTATGTGCACACCGCACCACCGGCACGACGCCGTTACCGGCGGGTTTCAACAGAACAGGGAACGGTTCGCCGCGCCCCGCCCCCTCGCAGGGCGCGACTGACCTTATCGAAAATTAATGTTCTCCCATAGCCGGCCGGCCCCTTGCGATACGCCGTTATGGCACAACACCGTTTCACCGCCCCTGACGGTCGATCCACTCCCGGACGGCGCGCGTGGCGCGGACGTCGTCCTCGTTGTAGGCCAGGATCCGCGCCCGGTCGGCGTCGCGCTCCTCGCCGCGCGCGGCGCAGGCGTCGCGGTACCACCCCAGCGAGGCTTCTCCACCTGCATCCGGGTCCCGCCAGGCGAACCCGGCCACGGGCGCCACCACCTTGAGTCCCATCCCGGCGGTGGAAACGAACTGGGTACGCACCGCCTCGTGGACATCCACCCACTGCGCAGAGCCCACGAAGTCCCGGACCTCCCGTACCGACGGCACGCCCTCGACCACCGCGACCGTCCCCTCCGGACCGAACCGCGCGGCGGACGAGAGCATCCACGCGTTCTCGGCCGACCGCGAGTAGCAGTAGGCCCGGAACGTGCGCCCGGCCTCCCGGGCGCCGTCGCGCACGCCCGTGAGCCAGCGCCAGAACTCGGCGAAGGCGCGCCCCTCGTCGGTGTCCGGCAGCGGCTCCCAGGTGAGGAACGCGCGGTAGCCCTCCTCCCAGGAGTCCCCGCCGTCGCGGACCGTGAGCAGGGTCCCCCACAGGTAGGCGCCGTCGTCGAGGTGGCTCTCCAGGTCGACGTCCACCTCGACGTCGGCGCGCGCGATCGACGGACGCGCCACTTTGGGCACCACCACCAGGCCCTCGCGGTAGGCGCGGGCCCGGAGCACGGCGTCGGCGAACGGCTCGCCGTTCCAGCCCGGCGGCCGCTCGGCGCCGGAGCCGAGCGGCGCGGCGGCGAGGCGGGCGACGGTGCGGATCCCGGCCTCCCGCAGGGGACCCACCTGTCCACCGCCGACGACGAGGCTCACGTCGTCGGCCGCCGCGAGCCGGTCGCGGCAGCCCGCCACGGGCATCCCGTGGTCGGTCCACCCCTCCCACCAGGGGCAGGTGCGGCACTCACCGATCCGACTCGGCGCGGTGCCCAGCTCGCCGCGCACCACGGCCAGTCGCGTGGCGTGGTTCGCCTCGGCGGCGGGCAGAACGGGCTCGAGGTCGTGGACCACCGAACGCCCTGAGCCCAGGCCCAGGACGGCGCCCACGGGCCGCGGCGCCGCGTGCCCGAGCACCTCGAGCAGCCGCCACGCGTGGGCCAGCCGGTCGAGGTCGCCGGGGTGACGCCGCAGCCGCAGCGTGGGGTCCGGGGCGGGATTCCAGTCGAGCAGGCGCGTGACCCGGGCCGGGGCGGATCGCCCGCGGGCGGGGTCCACGACCTTGTGGTTGACCACCAGCACAGGCGCGTACCCGCCCTCCGGAACGGCGGCCAGTGCGCAGCGCAGCCCCCGCCGGCCGGAGGCCGGGTCGGCGGGAAGAGCGGCGCCCCAGACGAGCGCCGCGCCGCCGGCCAGGGCGTCGAGGGTGGCAGCCTCGTCGTCGGGCCCCGGGACATCCCCCGGCAGATCCGTCCAGTGGTCCCCCACCACGTCCACCACCCGCGCGTCGGGGAGAGCGTTGCGCAGGGCGCGCTCCCGCAGGCCGGCGCGGCGGTCGGCGGCGGCCATGGCGCGCAGGCGCACACCCTCGTCGATCGGGGCGGAGCGCCACCAGCCGGGCCCCGCGTCGCGCTCGCGGGCCACGCGGTGCAGGCAGCGCGCCCCCGAGGCCGGTCCCACGACCGCCGACCCGGGGGGCGGCGTGACGGTCGTCCCGGCGTCCTCCATCGGGTCCATCATGGACCAGCGGCGCCGCTCCGGCGGCCGCGCGGGCCGGCTCGGGTGCTCAGCCGCACCGTGTCGCCTAGGCTGGGAACCCGAAGATCGCGACGAGAGAAGGATCGACGCCCATGGGCAAGCTGACGACCTACCGCGACAGGCGCGCCAACCTCCGCGCGCACGCCTCCGCACTCAAGGCCTCGGCCAAGACCGAGGCCAAGCTGGCGGCCAAGGAGGCACGGCAGAAGGCCCGCGAGGCCCACCGCGTCGACCTGGCCGAGGCCAAGGAGCGCGCCAAGCTGGCCCGCAAGAACGCGGACCGCCAGGACCGGCGCGAGCAGAAGCGACTCAAGAAGCAGGACGCGATCGCGCAGAAGACCGCGCGGCGGGACCGCAGGGCCCAGGCCGCGCTCGCCAAGAACGAGCGCGCCACCCTCAAGCGCGAGGCCAAGCTCGTGGCCAAGGACCGCAAGCTTGCCGACAAGATCGACAAGGCCGGCCGCAAGCACGAGTACCAGTTGGCCCAGATGGAGCTGCAGAAGATCGAGGCCGGCAAGTTCGGGCAGAAGGACATCAAGCGCTGGCTCGACGTGGCCAAGGTCGCCATGCCGGTCCTGCTGCCGCTGCTCTACAAGGTCGTCTCCAACGCGCAGGGGCCGTCCCACAAGCCGGCCGGCGTCGGCGCGGTGGACCTCAAGGCCCACGGCATCACCGCCACCGGGCCCGGCGCGGCGCTCGGCGCGCGCATCGTGCGCCTCGAGCAGACCCTCGACGAGCTGCAGGCCTCGCGCGGCGGCGAGCAGGACGTGGCGGACTTCCTCACCTCGACCCGCACCCGCCTCACGGACCTCAAGGCCGCGGTCGAGGCCGCCGAGACCACCCCCACCGCCCAGCGGCGCGAGGTGCACTCCGCCATCTCCGGCGAGCTCGACCGGGTCAACAAGGACATCCTCGCGCGCCTCGGCGTCCGGCCTTGACCGCCATGCGTTCGCGCGTCGCCTCCGCCGCCCTCGCCGTCACCCTCCTCGGCGGCGCCGCCGTGCCCGCCGCCGTACTCGGGGTGCCCGTCGCAGCCGCGCACGCCGTGCTCCTCGCGTCGGACCCCGAGGACGGCGCGACCCTGGAGGCGGCGCCCGAGCGCGTCACGCTGAGCTTCAACGAGGAGATCAACCCGTCGTTCGTCACCGTCGCCGTGACCGGCGCCGACCGCACCGACCACGTGCGCGGAGAGGCCACCGTGGAGGGCGAGCAGGTCAGCGCGGGGATCGGGCCGCTGGACGACGGCGAGTACACCGTCGGTTACCGCGTGACCTCCGCCGACGGGCACGTCATCACCGGCTCCACCCGGTTCGCCGTCGGATCGCCGGGGACGACGGCCGGGGCCGGGGACGGGGGTTCCGATCCGGGCCCCACCGCCACAGACGCCTCGACCGCCGAGGTCACCGCAGACGACTCCGCCACCACCGGCGTGAGCACGGCCGTGTGGGTGGTGGGCGGCCTGGCGGTGGTGCTCGTGGGCGCGGCCGTGTTCCTGCTGCGGCGCGGCGGCGACGGTACCGAGGGCGGCGACTAGCGGCGCGGTCTACCGGCCGGGCAGGAAGCGCATCGCGTCGGTCGCCGGGGCGAGCAGCTCCTGCCAACGGCGGCCGGCGAGGAAGTCCGGCCCACCCATGTGGACGAGGCGCTGCGTGGCCACGGTCTGCGCCTCGGTGTACTTGAGCAGGCCCTCGTCACCGTGCCGGCGGCCCACGCCCGAGATGCCCATGCCGCCCATCGGGCCCGCGACCGAGCCCCAGCCGGCGACGTAGCCCTCGCCCACGTTGACGGTGCCGGTGCGCAGGCGGGCGGCGATCGCCTCGCCCTCGGAGTCCGAGCCCGCGAACACCGAGGCATTGAGCCCGTACGGGGTGTCGTTGGCCTTCTCGACGGCCTCGTCCACCGAGTCCACCGGGTAGATCGAGACGACGGGGCCGAAGGTCTCCTCGCCGAAGCAGGTGGCGTCCTCCGGCACGTCGGCCAGGAGCGTGGGCTCGTAGAACAGCGGGCCGAGGTCCGGCCGGGGTCGCCCGCCGGTGAGGATCCGGGCCCCCTTGGCCACGGCGTCCTCGACGTGCGCGGTGACGGTGTCGAACTGGTCGCGGGAGATGAGGCTGCCCATCTCGGCGCCGAACTCGTAGCCGGGCCCCAGGCTCATGGCGCGGATCCGCGCGGTGAGCTTCTCGATGAGCTGCTGCTCCACCGACCTCTCCACGTAGACCCGCTCCATGGAGATGCACAGCTGACCGGAGTTGGAGAAGAACGCGCGGGTCGCGACCTCCGCCACGGTGTCCAGGTCTGCGCCGGCGGTGACGATCATGGCGTTCTTTCCGCCGAGCTCGGCGGAGAAGCCGATGAGCCGCTCCCCGCACTGCCGGCCCAACGTACGGCCGGTCTCCGAGGAGCCGGTGAACATGAGGTAGTCCACGTTCTCGACGATCGCCGTGCCCACGACGCGGCCCGACCCGGGCACCACCTGGAACAGGTCGCGTGGCAGGCCGGCCCGGTACAGCATCTCCGCGCCGGCGAGCGCGCAGAACGGGGTGATCGAGGCGGGCTTGATCACGACGGCGTTGCCGGCGGCGAGCGCGGCGAGCGCGTCGGTGACGGCGAGGTTGAGCGGGTAGTTCCAGGGGGCGATCACGCCCACCACGCCCTTCGGGTGGTGGCGCACGACGGCCTTGGTGAGCCCCGGCAGCATGCCGGGGACCCGCTTGGGCTTGAGCAGGCCGGGCGCCGCGGAGGCGTAGTGGCGGGCCGTGATGAGGCAGTCGAGCACCTCCTCCTGCGCGGAGGCCCGGTTCTTGCCGGTCTCGGCCTGGACGATGTCCATGAGCTCCTCGCGGTGCCTCATGACCTCGGTGGCGAACCGCTCGAGAACCTTGACCCGCTCCTTCGGGCTGCGCTCGGCCCACGCGACCTGCGCGGCGCGGGCGCGTTCGACGGCGGCGACGACGTCCTCGGCGGTGCCCTCCGGGATCTCGGCGAGGGGTTCGCCGGTGAACACCTCGTGGACGACTCCGGCCTTTCGACTCTCGGGGTCGGCCCGGAACTCGGGGATCGCGACGAGGTCGCGGAGACGGTCGTACACGTGCGGCGCGGGACGGCTCATGCTCCCGAGGTTACCGGCGTGGGGGGCGGGGAGGGCACCGGTGCTTGACCCTGACGCCGCGTCAGGCCCGAACGTGGACGTCGTGAGAGATGCTGGACGGATGAGCACGGACACGGGACGCGGCGCGGGCCTGACCGTCGGCGCCGTCGCCGACCTCGTCGGCGTGAGCGTCCGGACGCTGCACCACTGGGACCGGATCGGCCTCGTGCCCCCGAGCGGACGTACGTGGTCGGACTACCGGGTGTACTCCGACGACGACGTGGCCCGGATCCACCGGGTGCTCGTCTACCGGGAGCTCGGCTTCCCGCTGGCGCAGATCGGCGAGATCCTCGACGACCCCGACGTCGACGAGGACGCCCACCTGACCCGCCAGCGCGCGTTGCTGGTCGACCGCATCTCCCACCTGCAGGAGATGGTCTCCGCAGTGGATCGTCTGAAGGAGGCGAACGCCGTGAACGCACCCCTGACCCCGGAGGAGCGGGCCGAGATCTTCGGCACCGACTGGAGCGAGGAGTACCGGGAGGAGGCCGAGCAGCGCTGGGGCGACACCCCGCAGTGGGCGCAGTCGCAGCAGCGCTCCGCGGCGATGTCCAAGGAGGACTGGAAGCGGGTCAAGGCCGAGGGTGACGCCCTGAACGCCGACCTCGGCGCCGCCAAGCGCGCTGGCGTCGCGCCGGGCTCGGACGAGGCGAACGCGCTCGCCGAGCGACACCGCGCGTCGATCTCGCAGTTCTACGACTGCACCCACTCGATGCAGGTATTGCTGGCCGGCATGTACGTGCAGGACGAGCGCTTCACCGAGACGTACGACAGGGTCGAGCCGGGCCTGGCCGCCTGGTTGCGGGAGGTGATCGACGCCAACGCCCGCGCGAACGGCGTCGACCCCGATACGGCCACCTGGGGCTGACCCGGAGCGCCCCGCCTCGCACTCCCCCGAAATCGGCGACTCCGCTGCTGGATGTGCGACCCCTGTGAGGGTCGCCGACCAGACAGCGGAGTCGCCGATTGTTCGGTGGCCGGCTGGCGGGCGTGTGCGGGTTGTCCACCAACCGCCGCCGCACGCCCTGCCCCGGCCGTACGGTCGACGACATGAGCCGCAGCCGCTGGACCACCGCCGACCTGCCCGACCAGTCCGGACGCACCTTCGTGGTGACCGGGGCCAACTCCGGGCTCGGGCTGCAGGCCACGGACGCGCTCACCGCCGTCGGCGCCCGCGTGGTGATGGCCTGCCGCGACACCACCCGCGCCGAGCAGGCACGAGAGGGGCTGCGGTTCCCGGAGCGGGCCGAGGTGGTCGCGCTGGACCTGGCCGACCTCGACTCGGTGCGCGCGGCCGCGGACGCCCTGGCCGGCCGGCGGCTGGACGTGCTGATCAACAACGCCGGCCTCATGAACATCCCCGAGGCGCGCACGCCCCAGGGGCACGAGATGCAGTTCGGCGTCAACGTGCTGGGCCACTTCCTGCTCACGCGGCTGCTCGAGCCGCAGCTCATCGACCGCGTGGTGTGGCTGGGTTCGATCATGCACCGGTTCGGCTCGATCGACCTCGACGACCTCGACTGGACCCGCCGCCGCTACGTCCCCCTGACGGCGTACGCGGCGTCCAAGCTGGCGTGCGTGATGCTGGCCTACGAGCAGCAGCGCCGGCTCGACTCCGAGGGCTCGCCCCTCACTGCGGTCGCCGCGCATCCCGGCTATTCGGCCACCAATCTGCAGTTCCGGAGCGGCAGCCGGGTCCAGGATCTGGTGATGCACGCGGCCGAGCGCATCCCGATGCTGGTCCAGCCCGCCGAACGCGGCGTCCTGCCCGTGCTCTACGCCGCCACGGTGCAGGACGTGCCCGGTGGCGCGTACGTGGGGCCGGGCGGCCCGGGCGAGCTCACCGGCTTCCCGACGCTCGTCCGGTCGAGCGCCGCCTCACGGGATCAGGACGCGGCGGCGGGTCTGTGGGAGCGCTGCGAGGAGATGACGACGAGATGAGCCCCGTCTCGACCGCGGTTCCCCGCTCCCGCGCGCGGTCCGTGCACTCGCGCGACTAGGACCGCGCGCGGCGGCATGGCAGGCGCGCGGGAGCACCGGCGGTCTACGACCGGCGACCGGCGACCGGCCGCCCGCACGTGGCTCAGGCGCGGCGGTGCGCGGCTGCGAAGAGCATCCCGCCCAGGAGCACACTCAGCACGGCCAGGCCGAGGAGCGGCTTGGAGTCGGCGCCGGTGTCTGCCAGGACGGGCGCCGCGGGGACGTTCGCCGGAACGGCAGCGGGAGCGGCAGCGGGAACGGCAGCGGGAGCCGCGGCGGCGGCCGGCCCGGAGGCCTGCACCGCGACGGGCCCCACGGCCGGAGCGATCGCGAGCTCGTCAGCAGCAGGGTCGTCGGCAGCAGGTCCGGCAGCGGCGGCCTCGTAGCCGGCAACCCCGGTCGCCACGGTCTCGTCGTCGTCATCCGCGGTGCCCCCGGCAGCGCCGGCCTCCGCGGCCTCTTCGGCCGCGCGCTCGGCCCGGATGCGCTCCTGCACCTCGACCGGGTCCTCGGCCGCGGCGCGGCGGACGCCGGCGATGCTGCCGACGAGCGCGCCCGGGAGATCGACCCCGACGGTGTCGGCGGCGGTCTCGAGCACGTCGGCGCCCTCGGCGGAGCCCACCACGACGTTGTGCCAGAAGTCGAGCTCGTCGGGGGTGAGCCTGCCGGCGTCCTGCCGCTCGCCGAGGGCACCGAAGTAGGCGCCGGTGAGCTGTAGGGCCACACTGCCGATCGCGGTCTCGGGGATGGACACCGAGCCGAGCCCGATCACGCCGGAGCCGATCGAGCCGGTGGCGTTGACGTAGGTGGATCCGGGCAGGCTGCCCGAGGACGCGACGGACGCGGCGGCGGACCCGCCGGCGGAGCCGATCGCCTCGAGCGGTCCCACGGAGCCCACGACCTGCGCCGCGGAGAGCCCGGCGTCCACGCTCTCGCCGCTGCCCATGTCGCGCAGGCGCTCGGAGCCGGCGGCGAGGTCGGGACCGCCGATGACGGTGTTCTCGGGGATGAGGCCGGTGACGCTGGCGGCGGAGCCGTCGGCGGCATCGTCGGCGTGGGCGGTGGCGGGGAGGGCGACGGCGGCCAGTGCGGCGGTCGCCACGATGACGCCGATCCGTCCGGTCCGACCTGCGGGCTGACGGGTAAGGGACATCGGGGGCGGGCCTCTCGTCTCGTGCGGGACCCGGCCGGTCCCGTCCAGGGAGCAGAGTACTACTGCAGCGCCGAGGTGAGCCTGGCGACGTTGTCCACGTACCGCCCGGGCCAGGGTCGGCGCAGCCAGCACCCCAGCTCGAGGGTCGTGCACTCCGCAACGTACCGGTCCACCACGGAGTTCATGTCCGCGACGGCCGCGCCGCCCAGGACCACCAGGTTCACCTCGAAGTTCAGGCTGAATGAGCGCATGTCCATGTTGCTGGAGCCCACGACGCCGATGTGGTCGTCGATGAGCACGAGCTTGGTGTGGAGCACGGCGGGCGAGCGGTAGCGGCGGACCCGCACACCGGCCTCGAGCAGCGCGCGGTAGTAGGAGCGTTGGGCGTGGTGGACGAGGAACTGGTCGGCGCGTTCCGGCACGAGCAGTTCCACCTCGACTCCGCGGTAGGACGCCGAGGTGATGGCCCCCAGCAGCGCCTGGTCGGGGACGAAGTAGGGGCTGACGATGCGCAGCCGGCGGCGGGCGTGGCTGACGAGCGCGGTGAACATCCGCAGGTTGGGTTCGGTGAGGTAGCCGGGCCCGGAAGGCACCAGCTGGAAGGCGGTGACGGGGCACTCGACGGGCACCTCGTCGTACTGAACGAGCGCGTCGAGGGTGTCCACGACCTCGCCGGACTCGGTGTACCAGTCGACGGCGAACATCGCGTCGAGGGCGTCGACGATCTCGCCGCGCACCTCGACCATCACGTCGATCCACTCGCGGCCGAGTCGCGCGTTGCGGCGGCTGCCGTAGTGGCGGGAGATGAGGTTCTGCGAGCCGGTGAAGCCGACCGCGCCGTCCACCACGAGCAGCTTGCGGTGGTTGCGCAGGTCGGGGCGGCGGAACCGGCCGGAGAACGGGTTGACGGGCAGCATGAGGTGGAACTCCACCGGGGACCGGCGCAGGCGGCGGCGCAGGCGGCCGAAGCCCCGGTAGCGCAGGGAGCCCAGGTGGTCGACCAGCACGCGCACCACGACACCGCGCTCGGCGGCCTCGATGAGGACTGTGAAGAACTCCTCGGTCTCGTCGTCCCAGGAGGCGGCGTAGAACTCCACGTGGACGTGGTGCCGGGCGGTGCGGACGGCCGCGGTCATGGCGGCGATCGACTCCGCGTAGTCGTGGTGCAGGTCCACGTACTCGCCGGTCATGCAGGGCATGGCGGTGAGGGTGCGGTTCATCTCGAGGATGGTGCGCAGGCCGGGGTCCACCTCGACGCCGGCGGGGACGGTGGGCCAGTCCTCGAGCTCCTCGGAGTACAGCAGGTTGGCCTCGGCCTGGATGAGGTGACGCTTACCGGTGAGGTACGGGTTGCCCAGCAGAAGGAAGGCCGGGACGCCGATGACGGGGATGAAGAGGATCGCGAGGAGCCACGCCTGTGACGACGCGGGGTTGCGGTTCTCGGGCACCATCCCCACGGCGAGGATCTTGACCACGTACTCGGCCACGATGACGGCCGTGACGACATCGGGCGGCAGGTCGAACAGGTCGAGCGGGTTCATCCGGCGGAGCGGTTCATCCGTCGGTCCGGGTGAGTGGCCGGCCGCGGGGCAGGCCACGGGGGTCGACGACGACGCCGGCAGTCATGGTCCAGCGCACGACCCCGGCGAGTGCCCGCTGCGCGTACACCGAGTCGGCCGACCCCAGCTCCCGGTAGGCGGGGAGCACGACAAAGGCCTCGTCGTCGGCCACCGCGGTGAGGTCGGCGCGCAGGCCCTCGCGGATCTCGCCGCGGTCGGTGAGCCCCACGATCCCGGCGGTGCGGGTGGACATCCAGCGGGCCACGTCGGCGAGGTCGAAGCCGCGGCGGCGGGCCTCGGTCCACACCACGGACAGGCCGAGGCGAGCGGAGTCGACGGCGTCGATCCTGCCGTCGCGCAGGGCGTCCCACAGCAGCTCGCGGGTGGCGGCGTCGCGGATGGGCGGGTCGAGCCGGGCCACGGCGTCGCCGCCGTGGGTGACCTCCGAGACCAGGGCGAGCATGTGCGGGCAGGTTGCTGCGGTGACGGCCAGGCCCTCGGCCCGGGCGTCCCGGAGCAGGGACAGGACCTCGGCGTCGGCCACGTTCCGCACGTGCAGGCGGCCACCGGTACGACGGTTCACGTCGAGGAGCGCGGGGAGGTCGTCGGGGACCACGTCGACGGCGAACAGCCCGCCGTGCCCGGCGACCTCCTCGGCGGCGGCGGCGAGCCCGTCGCGGTCGAGGGTGGGGGCGCCGTCCACACCGACGCCGGTGCCGATCGCGGTGATGCCGAAGACGCCGCGGTCGAGCAGCGCGCCGAGGCGACCGAGGTTGCCGGGGACGGCGGTCCCCCACAGGCCCACGTCGACCGTGGACTCGCCGGTGACGGCGTCGCGCCAGTCGTCGATCTGGGCCGGGTCGGTGGCGACCGGGGCGTGGTCGGCGCCGTAGTCGACGACGGTGGTGATGCCGCCGACGGCCGCGGAGCGGGTGGCCACCGCCACGTCCTCGGAGCCGACGTGAGGGTCCACCAGCCCGGGCATGAGCACCACGTCGTCGCCCAGGTCGATGATGTGCTCCCCCGCCAGTCCGATGTCGCGGGCGTCGGATCCGGTGCGGACCGACGAGATCATCCCGCCGTCGACGGTGACGGCGGCCTTCTGGATACGGCCGTCGACCACCGCACGGTGAGCGTGGATCAGGAGTTCGTACTGGGCCACGGGTGAGTCCTCCTGCGGGTCGGGCGATCTGGTCGCGTCCGCCATTGTCCCCCACGTCGGTGCTCCCCCGCAGCAGTGATGCCCGATAGCGTGGTGGCCATGACTGAGAACCCCACCGGATTCGTCCCCACGGCCGACCTCGTCGACGAGATCGGCGAGGACGTCCGCAGCTGTGACACCCAATTCCGCGACCTGGGTGGGCGCACCGAGTTCTTCGGCCGCATCTCCACGGTGCGCTGCTTCCAGGACAACGCCCTGCTCAAGAGCGTGTTGGGGGAGCCCGGCGAGGGCCGGGTCCTGGTGATCGACGGCGACGCGAGCGTGCACACCGCGCTGGTGGGCGACCTCATCGCGGAACTGGGCCGCTCCAACGGCTGGGCGGGCGTCGTGGTCTACGGCGCGATCCGCGACTCGGCCGTGATCGCCGGGATGGACTTCGGCTGCAAAGCGCTGGGCACCAATCCGCGCAAGTCCACCAAGACGGGCGCCGGAGAGCGCGACGTCACGGTGAGCTTCGGCGGGGTCGACTTCGTGCCCGGCGACACGCTCTACGCGGACTCCGACGGGATCGTCGTCCGCTGATCCTGCCGGCCCGGCCGGCGGTTCAGGACCCCGTTCCGAGGCTGCCGGTGAGCGTGGCCGAGAGCTGGCCGAGGGAGGCCTCGGGGCCGTAGCTGCCGAGCGAGCCGGGGGCGTAGGAACCGGTCGCGTTGGGGATCTCCAGAGACAGGACGGCCGAGCCGGTGGAGACGATCAGTGAGACGAGGTCCATGAGCGAGCCGGTGCCCAGCGAGCCGTAGCCGAGGGAGCCGCCGAGCGTCTCGACGAGTTCCGGGTCGAGGTCCAGGCACCGGGCTCCGCCGGTGAAGAGCTCGATGACGACGCAGCCCGGGCGGACCGTCAGGTCCGTCGTGGGGCCGGACGAGCCCTCCCCGTCCTCCGCGGCAGCCGTGCCGGCTCCGGCGACAAGGGCTGAGGCGGCCAGGACGGCGGCGAGGGCGGTGCGACGGGTCGGGCGCATGGGTCCTCCGGGGAGGTGAGAGGGGGCGGTGACGACGCTGTGATAGTAGCCCGCGTCACACCCCTGCGGTCAGGCCTCCCGGCGGATCCAGCGCAGCAGCGGCCCGAGCGAGTCGCGGTCGGTGAGGTCCAGTCCTCCCATCTCGAGCATGGCCTCCTCGTCCGGCGTGCGGTCGGGCTTGCGGCGCAGCGCGGCCAGGGCCGTCTTGAGCCCGAGCCGCTGGCGGAAGCTGAGCAGATCGGGGGTCACCGCTCCGCGGAGCTGGAAGAGCTTGAGCTCGCGCAGCTGGTCGGCCGAGAACTCGGCCGACATGAGGTCGATGCGGGACTGGTCGGTGACGGGCGTGGGACCCACCATCACGACGGCGACGCGGCGTCCGGCCTCGACGAGCGCCGCCCAGTTGTCCTTGATGAACGTCGAGCCGCCGAGGCCGCCCTCGGAGCGGATGCCGGTCACGAGCGCGACCGTCCCCGCCACGACGAGTTCCATGGGGTCGGCGGCGTCGTGGTGGGAGGCGGCGGTGTCGAACTCCTCGGCCAGCCAGCCCGCGTAGCGGCGCGCGCCGGCGTCGTCGTCGTGCAGGACCACCGGAGCCTGGCTTCCGGGGGCGGTCATCGGGCCCCTTCCCGGGCCACCACGCGGGCCGCGCGGTCGGCGTACGTGACCACGTCGCCGTCGGCGAGCCCCCGCCCGCGTCGCGTGTCGACCTCGCCGTTGACGGCGACCTCGCCGGCGGCCACGGCGTCCTTGGCCTCGGCCCCCGAGTCGAGGAGCGAGGCGAGCTTGAGGAACTGCCCCAGGGTGAGCTTGCTGGTCAGGTCGCACTCGACGGGCTCGGCCGGGGGGCCGGCTTGGGACCGGGTGGCGCGGCCGACGCGGCCTCGTCCTGCGATGTGGCGGCTCATGCCGCCGAGCCTATCGGGACGGGCCGTCCGACCGCAGTCCCGCCCCGTGCGGGTCCGGCCGCTCGTCCGCCGCGTGCGGGTCCTCTCCCCGGCCCCGACGGGTGACGAGCGTCAGGCCCGCCGCGCCCGCCACGAGGACGACACCGGCGAGCACGAACGCGGCCGTCTGGATCCCGGAGAAGGTGGAGTCCGAGGGGTCGGTCTCGTCGGCCGGGGACTCGTCGCCGCCCTCCGCCGGCAGGGGCGGCAGCTCGCTGAGGACGGGGTACTCGATCTCCGGGGCGGCGTCGCCCACGCCGAACGGCTGCGCCCCGGCCGCCGGGGCGCCGGCGAGCGCGACCGCCGCGCAGGCGGCGGCGATCATCGCGGCGGGGCGGCGGTCCATGTGTGGCCTTCCGGGACGGCGGCCGGACGACCGCGGATTCACGACACTGACGATCTTAGGATCTTCTCAGGTCGCGCGCCACGTCAGGGCCGATTCCGCCGTTCCGACGCGAGGACGGCGGCGGGTCCCGCGAAGCCCGACGGGCCCCGGGGACTCGCCCCAACGAGGTCGGACTGAGCCCGCGCGCGGTGTGGCGCCCCGTCTACTTGCGGTGCACGGAGATCGCGCAGCGCAGGCCCTCCGACGGGTCGGTGAAGAACGACGCCGCCTCGATCTCCTTCTCCTCGCTCGGCTCTACCGTCTCGACGATCTCCGTCGACCCCTTGACGTTACCGCCGTCGATTTCCGCGACCGACACCGTCACCGTGTACGTCACGGCCGTCTCCCCAGGGTTCGTGAGGACGCCCCGGAACGACCACGCCCCGTCGTCCGCCTCACACGTCGACCCGGTGAGGTCGGCTCGCGCGCCGGCCCCGGCGGGGTGCGTCGTGGGGGCGGCGGTCGCCGTGAAGGTCGACGTCGGGCCGGCCTCGGACTCCTCCGACTGACTGTCGTCCGAGCCACAGGCCGCCAGGCCCGCGCACAGCGCCAGGGCCGAGACCACAGCCAGTCCACGGCGAGTCGTGTGTGTCATCGGTTCACTCCAATCTCCCGAGCGGCTTTCGCCCTCTCACGGTGGTCACTCCTCCGTCCGCCGCTTCCTCGACACCAGGACCAGCCCGACACCGACGACGACGAGGAGCGCGGTCGCCCCCGCGAGCGCCGCCACCGTCACGCCGGTGTTCGCTAGCGCGCTGCCCTTGCCGCCCCCGCCCGCGGTAGAGGAACCGCCGGCGGTCACCGTCGTGAGAGGCCCGGGCTGCGGCCGCGACGGCGGTCCCTGCGTGGCCGGAGACGGTTCAGGAGCCGGAGACACTGCGCCGCCGCCCGGGGCGCCCTGCTCCGGCGTGGCGACCGGCGGCACGCTGCCGGTCGCCTCGCTACCGGGCACCCCGCTGCCGGACGCCTCGCTCCCCGCGGACCCGGGAGTCGACCCGAGCCCCAGCGACGCCAACGCAAGCGAACCGACCATGCCACCCAGCGAGCCCGACGCCTCCGGGACGTCCGACCCGGCCGAGCCCGTTGACCCCGCAGACCCGGCCGAGCCCGTCGAACCCAAAGACCCGGGAGCCGACCCAAGCCCCAGCGACGCCAGCGCGAGCGAACCGACCATGCCACCCAGCGAGCCCGACGCCTCCGGGACGTCCGAGCCGGCCGACTCCGTTGACCCCGCAGACCCGGCCGAGCCCGTCGAACCCACAGACCCGGGAGCCGACCCGAGCCCCAGCGAGCCCGACGCCTCCGGGACGTCCGAGCCGGTCGAGCCCGTTGACCCCGCAGACCCGGCCGAGCCCGTCGAACCCAAAGACCCGGGAGCCGACCCAAGCCCCAGCGACG